>CAZVGY010000067.1:0-21887 GCA_964627015.1 uncultured Desulfobacteraceae bacterium | reverse complement strand
TAAAATGTTACTAAAAATGTTCAGGGAAAACCCCCTGTTCTAGTCAAGACCCTATAAATTTATTAAGCAAGTTTTTAGAGATCAGCTAAGGCTGGACGGTCGTTAATGTTTCCTGAATCCTGAGGAAAGGGGGATAATAATGCGTAATAAAACATTTATTGTCATTATCTTCACGGCAACCATGATTTTAGCGGCGATGGGGACAGCCGTTGGTGGCAAAGTTGATATTTCTCCGTTCATTAGGGAAATTAATTCCAATCCTCCTGCAGACCGTGCCAGGTTACTAAGTTGGAAGCGCGAATTTA
Organism: uncultured Desulfobacteraceae bacterium; assembly: GCA_964627015.1. Lineage (GTDB taxonomy): Bacteria > Desulfobacterota > DSM-4660 > Desulfatiglandales > Desulfatiglandaceae > CAZVGY01. Next base: position 21,582 of record CAZVGY010000067.1, on the reverse strand, counting down.
TTGACGCTGAATTTCGCCACACCAGAGAACAGGCTATGGATATACTGGCAAAAACCTATCCCGGAAAGAGTGAGGATCATCTTGCAGCCCTGCTGGACGACCCTGCTGTTACATACATAGAAATCAACGGAGAAAAACGCTATTTCGACCAGTTTCTAAAGAATATCTGGTTTAGAACTCCAACTTTATTCTGGGAGCAAACCAAGGGAAAGCGTCCTTTTTTTGATTCTCTTGAAAATATTGTGTTCCCCCTCCCGGACAGTGGCTACCCTTCTAAATGGATAAAGCCATACATAAATCCGGTGGACTACCAGGGCAATATTACAATAGCGATCCCACGTAAAAAGCTGCCCGAAGCCGGTGTCGTTGAAATATGGGTACCGCTTCCTATTTCAACTGCCTCCCAAAAGTGGCCCCGGCTACTCAATCTCTCGCCTGAGGAATTCGTCACTACTATACCACGGATGGATGGAAACATCGGATATGTCCACTTCGCTTTCCCCATGGAGAAGCTGAAAGAGGAATTGAAGATCTCTGTTGAGTTCAGCTTCTCCCACTATCAGCAACGATTTATCGTCGATCCTTTAAAGGTGCTCCCTTACGATAAGAGCAGCCCTGAATACCGTCACTACACACGCTCATATGGCAATACCACTTTCACTCCGGAGATGACCGCAGCAGCCCGACAGATCACAGAAGGTGAAACCAACCCCTATCTGGCCGCGCAAAGGATTTATACCTACATAGTGAACACAATACCCTATAGTTTTGTTCCCCATCTGACTGTCCAAATACTGGGAATCCCCGAATCAGTGTACGTTTATAAACATGGTCACGGCGACTGTGGAGCCCAGTCAATGTATTTCAGCGCTCTGTGCAGGTCCCTCGGTATACCGACCCGATCTACCGGCGGGTATCAGGCTATTCCAGGCTACGAAGGGACTCACTTCTGGGCCGAATTCTATGTAGAGGGTTACGGCTGGCTGCCGGTAGATCCCACTGTTGCAGAAACAGCTGACTGGACTGCCGAGGTCACCAGAGATCAAAGACGAACCTTCAAAAACTTTTTCTTCGGTAACCTGGATCCATACCGGTTCGTAATTCAGAAAGATGTGGACACAATAGTAAACCCCGTGCCGCAAGAATCCATGCTTACAGACAACATGCCGCTACTGGTATTGCAAAGACCAGCTATTGTCTGTACCACCTGTGAGCAAAATCCCTTTATCACCATAGATGAAAACACCAGGGTTACATATTATCCAGTGGACCGGTAAATGCAAACTAAGGTGATTTACACTTCAGAAGTTAGCCGCTGATTAACAAAAAGATGAACGTCTGGATGTTAGTCTGGTTCTTTACTGTTTTTCTAACCAGCATTGGAACTCAGAGTAATTATATTAAGTTCAACCAACAATCCGATCGACCTCTTCTTTTTCGGTAGTATATAAAAAAACGCATTTTGGCGGCTTCTTTCTCGGCTTCTGCTGTCCTGTTAAAAATCATACTCCTGACAGCCTGAAGAAATTTCACCATCCAAAAATGCGTTTTTCTGTATTTCCTGTGCAGATAACCTTGAAGGTTTTCTGTACATGCGCTTTAAATTACCATTTAATAACCAGATCCACCTGAGCCAGATCCTGATCCCGGTTAACATTGGTACGTATTCGCTTGGCCTTGTAGTAATCCAATCCTAATGTTATATTCTTGGCCAGTCCCAGTTTAAATTCGAATTCATGCCCCTTGGTATCTGTCCTTCCACCATAAAAATCACTGTCAGGCAAGAAATCAAGCCAGGCATCCCTCTCCAAACGTCTGTAGTTGTATTTGGCCTGCCATTGAGCGAGCTTTTTCACTTTCGCATGACCGAATTTGAAACCAGCAAGGTAGCCGGTATCGTCATCATACCCATCACCGTCAAGGTCATCATCGGCATCCCTAGAGTGTACATATTGACCGAATAGGGCTACAAATGGAATCGGACCTTTAAGTTTAAAACCTAACTCTGCGTCGGCCGCAATGGAATCATACTCATATAGCCAGTTACCAGCCGCATCCGTAGAGTTTGTGCCTGCACTGTGCTCGGCAAAACTGCTTCCCTTTACATGGCTGAATGTATAATAGCTTCCCGCGACCTTAAAATAGGCGTTACCGAAGCTGGCCTTGATACCTGGCTGTATTACCCAACCATAAGGGTCGTTATTCGTGCCACCGAACTCCTCCAGTACAAGGTGGCCTACGTTGGCAAAAAATGCCAGTTTGGAATTTATTTTGTGATCAAAGCTTACAACCAGCCCTTCAGGCCTTATATCTCCATCCCATAGGAGATCCTTTGTACCCCATAAGGGATTTTTGAACTTACCGCCGACTATGCTTGCCCACTTACAGGGCGTATACTTTGCAAAGGCATAATCAATTCGGATATCAGGTGTTTCAAAAGTATCAGTAAGGGTCTGATTGGTAGAGCGTGGATCTGTCCCACCGGTGGCGAGACCGAAGCCAACCATCCAGTTGTCAACCACCTGGGCCTCCGCTCCCAGCCTGAATCTCATCCGATATCTATCCCTGGAAGCAGCGTTGTCATTTTCAGTGTCTTGATACTGATAACGAAGGCGAAGGTCACCTTTAACATCGAGCTTTTGAACCCATTTCGGGATTTCTATCGCCCCGCCCTTGATTTCCTTACCTGCAACTTCTTTGGCGGTTTCAGCAGCCACCTCTTTTACAGTATCTTTCTCTCTGGCAAGCTCACCCTGTATTGATTCCAATACCTGTTTAGCTTCTTCCTGGGTTATTATCCCTTTTTTTACCAAAAGGTTGATCATTATGTCCGATTCTCCGGCAAATGCTATGCTCCCCATGCTCAAGGCAGAAAAAAACATAGCCGCCATAACCTGTATAAGCAAAATTTTTTCCATATTATTCATACTCCTTTTAAAATTGCTTGCTTCTCATTTGATTTCTTAATTTAAATGAGTCTTTCTCTCGTCCTGATTATTATGCAATCTCACCTCCTCTCTATTTACCGTAGATCGAACTCAAGCTCTAAAAAGCCTACCTGAATCATTTGCCAAAGGCTGAAAACCATCTTTGGCAATGGTTTTCAGCTGTTCAGTAGGATTCTGAGAATAATCGTTTTTTATTATTAGAATTCTATTACGAAAGGGTTAGTTATTGATTTGTGTTTTGTGCTTGTTAATCAGGCAGGGTTTTACAGTGGAGATGTATCGGGCCTTTCAAAATAAAGCCTGAATATGGATACAGGGATAATATCAATGTTTTATGAAGTGTCATAAAACGATATTATTTTTTAAAATACAAACTGGACTTAAGCAGGATAATAAGGAAGGTACAGTAAACAATTTTTGCTATGTCACTTATTTTTTTTTCATCAGGGTAGCGTTCATTTTTTTTATGCCTGGGGATCACTCCTTCGACCATATACATGACTTCCTCGGCGATGTTGGTGGCATGATCGGCTATACGCTCTAAATGGCGGCTTATAAAAAGAAGGTTTATCAGATATCCTACCCTATCCGGCATCTTTGCAATCAAATCCTTGACCTTGTCATAGATATCCCTGTTGATTTTATCAACTTCATCATCTGCAAGGCAGACCGTGTGCGCTAGAGAGGAGTCGAAATTTACAAGCGCATCAAGGCTGTTTTTAAGCATCTCCTCGGTTTTGGCTGTCATTATATTATAATCAAAAGGAATAGCTACTGGAGAGCGCCTCCAGATATTAGCCACTCGTTCTGCGATATTTACAGCTTCATCCCCGATCCTCTCAAGATCATTATTGATTTTTATAACGGCTGTAAGAAATCTCAGGTCTCCGGCAAAAGGCTGGTGAAGTGCGATAACTTTCAGGCATTCCTCTTCAATTTCTACTTCGATCTCATCAATCTTATGATCTTCATTCATTACTTTCTCTGCAAGATCACCGCTTCTGGTCTCAAACGCCCTCACGGCCTGTCTGACCTGTTCTTCAACCATTGCGCCAAGGGAAAGTATTCTCTTCTTAATTTTTTCAAGTTCCCTCTGTAAATGTCTTTCCATAATGAAATTCTCCAATACACTCCGCTAGCCGAAACGACCTGTAATATAATCAGAAGTCTGTTTCAGCTTGGGCCGAGTAAAAAGATCCTGAGTTTTGTCGACCTCAATGAGCTCGCCAATATAAAAAAAAGCCGTCACATCCGATACTCTTGCTGCCTGCTGCATATTGTGAGTGACGATAATGATAGTATAATTCTCTTTGAGTTCATAAATCAGCTCTTCAATCTTCTGGGTGGCAATGGGATCCAGGGCAGACGCGGGCTCATCCATGAGAAGTACTTCAGGCTCCAGTGCTATAGCCCTGGCTATGCATAAACGCTGCTGCTGGCCACCTGACAGGCTTAAAGCAGATTCATTGATTCTGTCCTTGACCTCATCCCACAGGGCCGCTCCCTTGAGGCTCTTCTCGACGCTTTCAGCAATATAGGCTTTATTTCTCACCCCGTTAACACGCAACCCATACGCCACATTTTCAAATATGCTCTTTGGAAAAGGATTTGGTTTTTGAAACACCATTCCTATCTGACGGCGGAGAGTAACAACATCGGCGTCAGGGCCGTAAATGTCATAATCTTCCAGCAGTACCTGCCCCTTTACACTGGTTTCGGGAATCAGGTCGTTCATGCGGTTCAGGCAGCGAAGCAGCGTACTTTTCCCGCAACCGGAAGGACCTATCAAGGCTGTAACCTCGTTAGATATAAAATCCAGGGATATATTGGTAAGGGCACGGAAATCATTGTAGTAAAAATCCAAATCTCGAATAGACATTTTTACAGTTTTTTCCATCTACTGTTGCCTCATCGTTTCTTTTGAATCCTGGCCCTGTATATGATGGCAGTCAAATTCAGCCCCAGTACTAGCATAATTAGAACCAGGGCTGTTCCATATTGAAGCGGCCGGGTGAGATGTATTTCCGTCCCCGCAGTAGCCAGCACATAGATATGGTAAGGCAGGGCCATAATTTCGTCAAATATGGAGGTTGGCATATACGGCGTGAAAAAAACAGCCGCGGTAAACATAATCGGCGCAGTCTCCCCGGCAGCCCGGCTGAGTCCCAGCACGGCACCGGTAAGGATCCCAGGCAAAGCTGCCGGCAGCACCACACGGTAAATCGTCTGCCATTTGGTAGCTCCCAGTCCCAGTGATGCTTCACGATAGGTGTCAGGGACAGCCCTCAGAGCCTCTTCTGTAGATCCTATAATGACAGGTAGAATCATGGCACCGAGGGTCAATGCGCCAGCGAGTATACTCACTCCCATCTTCAGGTACACGACAAAAAAGGCGAGCCCGAAAAGGCCGAATATTATGGAAGGGACTCCAGCGAGGTTATTGATCCCCAGGCGTATTATTCTAAGTAGTTTTCCAGGCTTGGCGTATTCGTTCAGATAGATGGCGGAGGCAACGCCGATCGGAAGAGAAACAATAATGGCTCCTATACTCAAACACATAGTACCAACTATACACGGAAGAATCCCTCCCTTGGTCATTGAATCGGTAGGCACCTGAGTAAGAAAGGTCCAGTTGATTGCAGACCAGCCGCGCGCAACAAGAAAATAGACCACAACCAGCAGAGCAATACCGTTTATTGCAGCACAGATCCTGAATAGTGAAAACATTATACCCTGTATTATTCTTCGGCCGCGCTGTAATTTCTTTGCCTCTATCATGAATTAAAACCTATAAAATCTCAAAGTGTGGCAGCCCCAACCTGCCGGTACCTGTGCGATATCTGTTCCGCTATTATGTTGAACACCATAGTAAAAATAAACAATACAATACCGGTTGCGAACAGCGCGTAATAGTGTTCGCTTCGGAATGGTGCTTCAGCCATTTCCGCGGCTATGCTCGCCGGCATAGGCCTGACCGGATCAAATATCGATGAAGGAACCATGGCAGCTCCACCGGCAACCATTAACACTACCATAGTCTCGCCTATAGCCCTGGACATACCCAATATTATCGCAGTAGTTATACCGGAAATCGAGGCAGGAACAATAACCCTCGCTATTGTCTCCCAGTGCGTAGCCCCCAGAGCCAGGGACGCCTCCCTTAATTCATTAGGCACTCCAAAAATGGCATCCTCGGAAATGCTGCAAATAGTCGGAATGGACATGAATGCGAGCATGAACGAAGCATTAAACAGGTTCAAACCGGTCGGAACTCCAAGGATTTGTTGAAGAGCCGGGGCGACTATGACCATACCGAAAAAGCCGATCACAACAGAAGGAAGCGCGGCGAGAAGCTCCACTATAGGTTTAACCCATTGCCGCAACCTGAATGAAGCGGCCTCCGCAAGATAAAGGGCTGTCAAAACACCAAGTGGTATTGCAAGAGATGAGCTTAATGCCGTGACTGCCAGTGATGCTATGATCATGGGGAAAATACCAAAATCAGGCGGGGAGTCTGTAGGATACCAATATTTTCCAAAAATGAAATCATACACCGAGACCTCAGAGAAAATAGGCAGTCCTTCGGCAAACAGGAATAAGACGATCAACATCAAAGTCAGAATCGAGGCGAGAGCGATAATAAAAAAGGTGAAACGTATCAAAGTCTCGACCTTCTTGCGACTCACCCTTCTTTTTCTCATAATTAAGTCTGTCATTCCTGCAATCTCACTTTTGCTCCATACATTGATTACAGCAAAACGTCACCGGTATTGCCTAAAAATACAAAAGGTCTTTTTCTACCTTATATATCGCTCAACTGTGAAATTGTAAATAAAACCCAACCAAGATTACCCATACCTATCTGGCTCTGATACCAAATCAGGAACTAGTTTAACGGGCTTTGCATTATGAGCTTTTTTTCCGACCCGAGGCTGAGCTTATTTTAGCGTTTAGATCATCTTTCGCAGCAAGCTGCGAATAATCCGCTCGGATCTGATAGCTACGATAGGGAGGATTTTAGCTTAACCTTATTATCGTCCCTGCTGCAAGCAGCAGGGACTCACATTATATACATTAATCTTGAACTAATGACATCTCGTTACTGGCATATTTAACCGCCGGCGATTAATTTCCCTGAGCTAAAACAGAGGGACATAGCCCGCCTCTGAGACATACTTCTGCCCCTTTTCAGGGTTCAAAACAAAGTTGATGAAATTAAGCACATCACCCTTTGGCCAGCCGGGTGTAAACACGAAAAGAGGACGGCTTATTGGATAGGTTCCATTAAGGGTGGTCTCTTTAGACCCGACTATTCTATCAACCATCAGGCCCTTTACTGAATCCGTCATATATCCAAGACCGATGTATCCAATGGCATTTTTGTTTTTTGCCACGGCCTGGACTACGGCGCCGTTGGAGGCCTGAAGGAGAGCGCCAGGAAAAACCCTCTCTTTTTTCAGGACTTTTTCATGCCAGACCTCGTAAGTACCGGAGGAAGTGTCCCTTGAAATCACTACGACAGGACGATCAGGGCCACCAATTTCCTTCCAATTTTTTATTTTTCCCATATATAAGTCTTTGAGTTGACCCATTGTGATATTCACGATATCGAGGCTCGGGTGAACAACAGGTACTATACAGTCATAAGCTACCGCGAAAGGAACCGGGTACTGCCCATTATCCACCGCCATTTTCACTTCCTTGGGCTTTATGAAGCGCGAAGCATTCGCAATATCTGTTGATCCGTCTATAAGGGCCTTAATCCCATTTCCGGAACCGCCGCCTGAAATTGAAATTTTAACGTCCGGATGCTGCTTCATGTAGGCTTCCGCAGCCTTCTGGGCTATAGGGAGAACTGTTGTAGAACCCTTGATTACAATGTTTCCGGCATATACAGGGCTTACACCTGCGCACAACGCTGCAGCTATCAAAATGCTCAAAAAGACTCTCAATTTCATATTTGACCTCCTGTGGAATTTTTCATTTTTAAACTTCACTTTTTTTGTTAGATTTTTGTTAGATTCTTATTAGTAACCGATTAGCGCCGCTACATTTTCACCTCCTTATTCTTTTCAAAATCTATGCTGACCACATGATTAAAACCTGCCAATTTATTCAAAACTGCTTAATTGGCGGCAACCAACTGAAGGAGAAGAACCATATATGAGACGTCGTTCTAAAAAAACCTGTAACATTTTCTTATAGTTCCAGGTTCATAAAGTGAAATAACTCCTGGACCCAGCAAATTCTGAACAAATCTATACATGATTTATTTGAGTTACGTTAGGAGAGAGTTAATACTTAATTAAAGGGCTGGTAAAAAGATATGATCAGAAATTTGAGAATGGAGATAGGAGATAGTTCAAAAAAGTTTACTTTTTTATAAAATTCATTCTATTGGGAGATGGATAAAAAACGTGCTACCTTTACCTGGTGTGCTGATAACCTCTACTCTTCCGCCATGTGCCTGAGCAATATGTTTTACAATGGCAAGGCCCAGACCTGTTCCACCTGAATCCCTGCTTCTGCCGTTATCCACCCTGTAAAAGCGCTCAAAAAGGCGCGGCAGGTATTCCTGAGGTATCCCCTTCCCTTCATCAGTCACGCTGATAGTCATCTGAGCAGGTGCTTTTACTGCCCGAACCTTTATAGAGCTGCCTTCTTTACTATACTTTATCGCATTATCAATGAGGTTGACTACTGCCTGCTCCAGCAAAGGAGCATTTACGTTAGCGACAAGATTTTCCTCACACCTTAATTCAATCGAAATTTGTCGGGGTGAGGTGCTTGATTCACATACCTGAATAGCAGATTCGAGGATATTACGAATATTTTTCCGCCTGAACTTAATCCCTTTATTCTCAGTCTCCTGCTCTATCCTGGAGAGGCTCAAAAGGTCTTCTACGATTTCCTCAAGACGGTCCGCGTGCCGCTTTATCATTTCTAAAAAACCGGAAGTTTTGGAAGGGTCCTCTAAAGGTCCGTCTTGCAGTGTCTCGGCCGCACCCTTAATAGCAGTTATGGGTGTTTTAATCTCATGTGATACATTGGCTACAAATTCTCGTCTTATATCTTCAAGCTTTCTCAGCCGGGTAACATCGTTCAGAACAACAACTACACCTATCCTTTCATTCTCCGCATTAAGCAGCACATTACCATGTGCATTCATATGCATCTCGCCGCCGGCGTAAAGGGTTATCTCCTTTTCCACCGGATCACTGCTGTTTAAAGCCTGCCTAACGAAGCCCTGCAGGACGGAATTCCTGATAACCTCCTGAATACTTCTTCCTCTCACGTTTTCAGGGTCGCACACAAACATTCGGGATGCGGCCTCGTTCATACTGAGTATACGTTCCTCCATATCAACAGCAATTACCCCCTCCACCATACTTGAAAGCATTGCCTCGATCTCATTTCTCTGCTGCATAATAGTGTTTATCCGCTCATGCAACTGTGAGGCCATCTTGTCTATGGCACCTGAAAGGGCTTCAATTTCTTCTGAACCTTCTGCTAAAGGCTCTGACCTGAACTCCCCTCTGGCCATGGATTCTGCTATCCTTCTTATTTGTTCTATGGGCCGACTTATTTTTCTGGAGACAATAAGGCTGAGAGCCGCGGCCAAAAGGGCTATTACCAAGCCCGCAAAGGTTATTTTGATCTGTATATCCCGTAAAGCCGTGTCTATGGTATCCACTGTTATTGCGGACCTGATAACCATGGCAGTGTGTGGTTCATCTCTGCTGCTAACGGCCACATACATCAGCTTTTTTTCAGAAGTCAGGCTGTATCTTGTTGATTTACCATATTGATCTAATAACGCCTTTTTTACCTCCGGGCGATCCAGGTGGTTATCCATTTCTTGTGGGTCATTTTCAGAATCACCGACTACTAAACCGCTGGGAAGGATTACTGTGAAACGCGTGCCGGTGTTCTTTCCAACTTGTTTACACAACAAATCAATCTGCTTTGCATTCAAAGGATCAGTATACGGGGTTATCTGCTTCTCAAAAAGTCGGGCCCTCGCTTGCAAATCAGAAGCAGTATTGTCAAGAAAAAACTGTTTGAAGGAATCTGACGCGTACCAGGTTACTGCCAGCAGAGAGATGAGGGTAATCAGTAGATATGAAGGATAAAGTTGCCATATCAAGCGCTTGGTTCTGCTCATAAATCACCCTTAAACCGATATCCAACTCCTCTCACGGTTTCAATAAGATTACCTGCCTGTCCCAGTTTTTTTCTCAGCCCCACGATCTGGACATCAACGGATCTGTCGGTTACTGGATAATCTTCACCGCGAACTGCATCCACGATTTGAAACCTGGTAAAAACCCAGCCGGGTCTTCTGGCAAGAAAATTGAGAATGGAAAATTCAGTAAAGGTCAGATCTACCTTTTTACCATCCACTGTCACTTCTCTCCGTCCAGGATGGATAAGGATGTTACCTACCTTAAGTGAGGAAAAATCTTCCACTACAAAACTTTTCCTTCTACGAAGTAAAGCCTTTACTCTTGCCACGAGTACTCTAGGGCTGAAAGGTTTTGTAACATAATCATCCGCTCCCAGCTCAAGTCCAATAACAATGTCTGACTCTTCCCCCTTTGCGGTCAACATAATGATCGGAATGTTCTGGGTATTGGAATCACCTTTCATTATCTTTGTAACTTCAAGGCCATCCATATCCGGGAGCATTAGGTCAAGGACAATCAAATCCGGCATGTTTTTGCGGATTGCTTCCAGTGTACCGCTCCCTGTCTTGGTACATCATACCTGATAACCTTCCCTATCCAGATTGAACTTCACTAGTTCCAGGATATCTTCCTCATCATCAACAACCAGTATTTTTTCTTTATCCATATTTTTTCTCTTATGACATATTTTAAATGATTTTATTAACTTAGAAATGTTAGCAATCAATTAAAATTCTGTAAAGATTTTATTAATCAGGCGTTCCGGCTCTCCCAGTGACGTTACCTGACGTTTCTGAAGCGTTCGATGAAAGGAGGAGTCTATTTTAAAAATTACCTACACGTATCCATTTTCGAAAAAGGGCTAGGACCTATTTTTATTGTCTCTTGGCAGGGACAATCAGCAGGCACATCACTTAAAAATAAATACGAACCGAAAAATTGGTCGAAAAGTCACAGCCATTTGATATCTCTTTGGTTCCTTTAAGTCAACTCGGAACCCATATTTGAACACATGAGACAACAGCCTTAAAACTTTACACAAATGTTCTCTTATGCAATAATCCTTGACCAATAATCCGGGGTAATTTAGCACCGAAACAGGAAATTTAAGTAATGGAATAAAGCTTTAAATTTTATAGGATCTAAGCTCTATAGCTGAGAGGCACTTCGTAATCCCAAACCATTCGCCGCTGAAGGTTAAAAAAGCTGCACGTCTCTGTAAAAACAAAGAAGCGAGGGGTCCATGCCCAAACAACGAGTACTGATAATTGACGATGAAGAAAACATGCGGCATATGTTAAAGGTTATGCTGGAGAGGGCGGGCTATAAGGCTGAGGGTGCTGTCGACGGTATAGATGCATTGCAACAGATGGAAAAGATTTTTTTTGATTTTGTACTTTGCGATATCAGGATGCCTCGAATGGATGGAATGACTTTTCTGAAAAACGCAAAGGAAAAATATCCGGACAAAACATATATTATGATGTCCGCATTCGGTAGTATTGAAACCGCTCTCGAAGCCATGAAAGTTGGGGCTTATGATTACGTATCTAAGCCTTTCAAAACTGATGAGGTGCTGCTGACCCTTAGAAAGGCTGAAGAGCGCGAGAGATTGAAAGAAGAAAACCTGAGATTGAAGACAAGAGTTGAAGAAATCGAACAGAAATACACGTTTGAGAATATTATCGCCCGTAGCAAGGCCATGACGCACGTCTTCGACCTTGTACGTAAAGTGGCTGATCATAAGACCACCGTTCTAATAACCGGGGAAAGCGGAACCGGAAAAGAACTCATAGCAAGGGCGTTACATAACAGTGGAAGCAGGGCTTCCAATCCATTGGTGGCTATTAACTGCGGTGGTATTCCGGAAAACTTACTCGAAAGCGAATTGTTCGGATATAAAAAGGGTGCGTTTACGGATGCGGGTAAAGACCACACTGGGCATTTTGAAAAAGCGGACGGGGGGACTATCTTTCTCGATGAAATTGGAGAGTTACCCCTGCCGTTGCAGGTAAAACTGCTGCGGGTGCTGCAGGAACAAGAGGTCACTCCTTTAGGCGGAGCAGGACCGAAAAAAATTGACGTGAGAATAATCGCTGCTACGTCAAAAGATTTGAAGCAAGAAGTAGAAGCAGGGAAATTCCGTGAAGACCTTTTCTATCGAATTGACGTCATGACCGTTCATCTGCCGCCTCTCAGGGAAAGAAGTGAAGACATCCCCCTGCTGGTAGGTTACTTTATTGATCTTTTCAACAGAAAGCTGCACAAAAACATCGAAGGGCTCTCCTCTGAAGCAATGCCCATCCTTATGGACTATGAGTGGCCCGGAAATGTGAGAGAGCTTGAAAATTTAATTGAAAGGGCTGTCCTGCTCGCTCCGGACCGTTGGATAACCCCAAGGGAACTTCCTTCAGATATGACCCAGCGGTCCCAGGAGACTCTCTCAGAAACCGTCCCAGATGATAGCCTCTCCATAAAGAAGGCCTCCAAAAGGCTCGAGAGCAGTCTGATAGAAAAGGCATTGAGGGTGACAAACGGAAACAAAAGCCATGCTGCCAGGATCCTTGAAATCAGCCGCCCTATGCTTCTCGCCAAGATCAAGGAGTATGGGCTCGAATAATAAAATAAGAGGATTCGCATAATATATGTAAGTTGATTAGCCCTTTGAAATGCACCACTACCAATTAATAGCCTTGCACAGAAGCCGTATTATTCATCAGGCCCTGACAGCTGGATATGCATGAAAAACACGTAAAAAAGGAGGCGATAGATTGGAAGAAGAGAAGATTAAAACACGGACAAAAGAAACTGCCGAGAAACTTTTCGGAAAGGGAGTAAAAATGGATCCACCCTATCTCATGTGGCGCGAATTTGATAGGGATCTGGCGAATGATCTTTCCAAGTTCATAACTGGCAACCTTTATTCCAGAAAAGTTCTTTCACTGCCTGAAAGGCAGATGGCCGCCTGTGCAATGCTTGCCGCGCTACGAGCCAGAGAAGAACTGAAGCTGCACGTAAACGCCGCACTGAATGTAGGGTGCGAGCCGGCCAAGCTGGCTGAAATCTTCTTCCAGGTTGCCACCTACGCAGGCATGCCGGCGGTCAATGAGGCACTTGCTGTTTTTCGAGATGTACTCAAGGAAAGAGGAGAATGGCCTGTAAAATAGAAGGTAATAATAAGTCTTACCCTTAGTCATTCTAGGGTCAGACGGTGGAATTGAAGACAAATCTTTAGATAGGGAGGTAAAAATGAAAAAGAAAGCGTTAATAATGTTAGTGATTGTACCCTTTTTGCTTCTGAGCTTTTCGACCGCTATTAAGGCCGACTCGTCTCCCCCCAGCAAAAAGCAGACGGTTTTGGGACTTTATATTACGGCAAAAGAGGCATTCATGAAATGGCACACCGCCCCGGACGATGTGAAGATTCTGGACGTGAGGACACCTGAAGAATATATATTCATAGGCCATGCGCCAATGGCATGCAATATTCCGGTCAAATTTATTACCCACAAGTGGTCATCTGAAGATCAAAAACCTGTAATGCCCAAAAATTCCGACTTTGTCTTACAGGTAAAAAAAAGGTTCAAGCCCACGGATACGATCATGGTAATGTGCCGGTCAGGGAGCCGGAGCGCCTTATCTATAAATATGCTCGCACAGGCGGGATTCAAAAATGTTTATAATATCACGGACGGATTTGAAGGAGATAAGGTAAAAGACCCGGAAAGCTACTTCGAGGGAAAGAGGCTCAGAAACGGCTGGAAGAATTCCGGGGCGCCCTGGACCTACAAACTTGATCCTAAACTGATGTACCTCGAATAACTCTGATAAATGTGAAACCTTGAAACCTGCGATTTCAGACGGGCAGGCCTATATATAAACCCTGTCCGTCTGAAATTATAGGCGTCAATACTTTGACGAACTGCCCGGTTAAAAGCCGGCCCATCAAAAACTCGCTCCAGCCTTCCCGAAGCCAGCCCCCCAATATTTTGATATTACGTTGTTTATCTTTCCTTACTCGTTACGGTACGATTTTTGCTGAAAGAACGTTTAGGCTAAAAGAAAACAGGGAATTAAGAAATACTTTGTGCGCCTGTTTCGGGTTATGTTCGGCTTATGTCTGAAAACCCATTTTACCGCAGGCTCTATTGTTGAGTATATCCATATAACCCGGTCTGAAAAAAGAGTCTAAGGATCGGCCAGGGAGAACCGCCTAATGAACGATATCAGTCAGTTTGATATAAGAACCTCTGTTACGAATTCAGTAATCGACGTGTTTAATACTATGATATCCATACAGATGGAGCCTTCTGAAACGAATCCCAAATCAGACTCTGAAGACGACCGGATTGTTGGTTCTGTAAATATGGCCGGTGGAATCACTGGAATTTTCAAGATTCAGGTGAGTAAGGAGTTTGCTCAGGTCATAACCGCCTCGATGCTTCAAATCGAAGTTAGTGAGATAGACGATTATGAACAGATAAAGGATGTAATCAGCGAAGTTAGCAATATCATAGGCGGCAACTTGAAATCCGTGTTTACCGATGCGGGTATACCCTGTGAATTGTCTCCTCCCTCTATCACTACTGGTAGCGACTTCAGGATCGAGTCTCTCAGCACGGAGAGATACGAACACTTCTGCTTCACTTATCAGAGGTATACACTCTTTGTAGAAGTTGGAATAAAAATGCAGGCCGATTATGATCGCACCTCGAATGCCTCAAAGGCAAAAAAACGGATTGCGGGAATAGAAGCCGAAAGATTGAAAACGGTTGACATAGGAACCGCTATTCAGAATTCCATAATAGAAGTATTTGACATGATGATCTCACTGGAGGTTGAACTGACTGACAAGGTCCCTCAAGCCAGCCAGAAGGGATTAAGGACCGTAGGTTCTGTAAGCTTTGCAGGGGATGTAATGGGAATTATAAATATTCAAGTAAGCGCTGAATTTGCCCGGATAATGGCTGCATCTATGCTAGAGATGGAAGTAGATGAACTTGACGGGGAGGAAGGGATAAAAGATGTAATAGGTGAGATAGGAAACATAGTGGGAGGCGGTGTAAAATCAGTATACACGGATATAGGTCTTTCTTGCGTCCTCTCCACCCCCTCGATCACCACTGGCAGCGATTTCAAAATCGAATCCCTTAACATGACCAATTATAAAAGACTCGCCTTTCAACACAAGGAACATATTATCTTTGTCGAGGCCGGGATCAGAATGCCAGAATCCCTACAGATGATTACCCGGCCAGCAAGCGAAATATATTATGAAGTTATCGAAGAGGGTTGTCAGGAAACACCCTATACAGAGGCCGATAAAAAAGATAATTCAACAGGCCTCCCCAAAAGCGATTCATCTGAAAATACGGATGCAGACAACATTGCTTATGAGGATCCGTCTCACGACCTTCAGAATGACGCGGCCAGCGACTCTGGAAGCAACAAGCCTCTCGGAAACATCGACTTTATCTTGGATATTCCGGTTGAAATACACGTTGAGCTGGGACGGACAAAAACAGAAATCAATGAACTGCTGACTCTCGGCCAGGGATCGATAGTGGAGCTTTCACAACTCGAGGGCGAGCCGGTAAATATCATGGCCAATCAGACCTTGATCGGCAGGGGAGAGGTAATGGTGGAGGATAAAAAATATGCCGTCCGCATAACCCAGCTCACAAGCCGGAGAGAAAGGATGTACAGCCTTAGGAACTGAACCCGCATAACCTTTACCAGGATCGACAACTCTTTTATAAAAAATTCTTCTTTTCCTGTACAGATTCAGGGGCGTTTCTATCCTGACGATATCTCCACCACTATTGAGTGTGATAGAAAATTTTCCAGGCATCTACTCATGTTCCCTTTACGTATGATGAAGTTCTTTCAAAGCTAACCAGGCAAGCCGCCATAGTACCCATAGGGCGACATTATCCTCCCTTATCAATTTTGATCAGCATCATCTCCCTGCTCTCAATTTCCATTCAACGCGAACAAAACAGATCTTTTCAGTCTGTACCCTGTATCCGGAATGCCGGTCATGCTCCTAAGATCCAGCGCGACAAAACCTACAATGGGTACGCTCATGTCATGGCGCCATTGTCACCTCGTCTCTCCCTTCAACGCATTCAAGACGGAGGACAAAGTCAAATATGTCGCGCTGCAGGCAAAAGGCCGGATCCTCGCGGGGCAGATAGTCTTTGGTGCCTTGTATGAACTTCTGTGCCGCATGATGAAATACAACATCCTTAAAAGCCTTAACGGCATCGTAGGATGAACCTTTTAATAGATACTCAAGGTAATCAACACACGCTTCATCTTCCGGCGAACTCTCTTTGCCCCGTTCCCCCATAGCCACCAGCGTCACTTGATACGGTTTTTCTCTTTTTATGTAATCGGCTGCGGCTCTGGCATTAACAAAACTCACAAGAATCACCTCTGAGGCCTTTTCCCTCGCTGCTATAGCACCTGCCACTCCGGAGGTAGTCCTGTGGATCACAGTTCTGTCCTTAAAAAATTGCTCACCTTTTAAAATAATCTCTGAAGGTGAATTCCCACAGTCAGCATGAACCATGGGTACTCCGTTCACCTCTCCCACCAGGATAAATTCCGGGTTATCACGCCTGAGTATTGTTGCCTTCACGGGATCGGCTTCCAGGATTACCCTTTTTACACCAAAATGAAACAAAAGAGGCTGGCAGGAAAAGGCCCGGAACACATCAACGATAACAGCCGTCCCTTCAGCTTCCAGAGCTCCTCTCAAGCAGCTTTTTCTAACAACTTTCATTCCGGTCCTCTCTATGTAGTGTTCAGTAAACTGCTCAGATCTTTATTCCAACTAATTTCCTGTTTACCTGCCAATAGACAGGGCCTCAAAAATAGACCGCTTTATACAGTATAATAACCAATGCAGCGCCATTATTAGAAAACAGATCCAATTGGCAGCGCCAAAATGACCGCTTTTCCCATCGATTAATACCATGCTGTTTCTAAACTCCTGTCTGGCCGGGGCATTGACTTATTAAATCGCCATTTGATATTAGAAAAAGATTGATACTACTAATTTTCTATTAAAAAAATCTAATCAAAAATCCACATAGAGGTTTTTCAATGAAAATTTTAATGGTCTACTTCTCCGCCACCGGCAACACTTCAAGAGTAGCGGAAAAAATCAGAGGCACGCTGGTCAGGTTGGGTGTCGTCGTAGATGTGCTTGATATAACTTCTCAATCAGACCGGGAGAAACAGATTGACCTGGAGCCCTATCAGGCCTTTATTTTTGGAGCCCCCGTACATTCAAACAGGGCCCCAAGGCTTTTCAGAGAGTGGCTGCTCACTCTAGACGGACAAGGGAGAATGTGTTCAACCTTCTTTACCTATGGAGGATTCAAGATACACCCCTCCCATTATTCCACAGGTAAGATACTTAAAAGTCGGGATTTCGATCTTGTCTCTTCTTCAGAATTTCTTGCTGCCCATACATTTAACCTTGCCGGATGGAACGCAATGGCAAAAAGACCTGACCAAAATGATCTCAAAGTCGCAGAGGAATATGCCGAAAAGACGTTAAGGAGGTTCACTGGCGAAGACCAGGGCAGACCCGATGAATTTGAAAAGACACAATTCGGCGAAAAAGAACTGGATGCCTTTGAGCTTTCCAGGTATAAATTGGTCCGGCAACTTCCTACGAGGGGTGGTAAAGAATGCAGCATGTGCATGATATGTGAAGAACTTTGCCCCACCAGCGCAATGGATGCCAAAACAGGCGAAGCTGACAGGGATAGATGCATCATCTGCCTGAGATGCTTGATGAATTGCCCTGAAGATGCATTAAATATAAACGAATTAGTCTCAGCATGGCCTAGAAAATTAAAGATCGAAAATGAGACGGAGCAGACATTAGAGGGCAAAATTAGCAAAATATATCTGTGAGTGAAGTTATTATCAACGGTATTAATTAAAATTTGGAATTTCCCAGGTTAAAGGTTTTTATTCAGTCACTAGATGAACTAAACTCAGCCGGTGCTGTAACCCTTAAAAAATGGAGGTCCGTCTCAACATGCCAGAAAGCAGCCAGAATAAAAGATCAGAGCTTGATTTCCTGTTTCATCCTGAATCCATAGCAGTTGCGGGCGTGTCTAGCGTTTCCGGTGACCCAAACTCATTTAGTGCCGGGCGTATTTTTGTTCAGAATCTGATTAATGCCGGTTTCAAAGGAAAAATTTATCCGGTTAATCCAAACGGAGGGGAGATATCAGGCCTTAAAATATACCGGAGTTTCAACGATATTCCCGGCAAGGTCGACTATGTCATGTCATCTATACCTGCCAGGCATTCGCTGCAGCTGGTTAAGGATTGTGCCAGAAAAGGAGCGAAGGCGATTCACTTCTTCACATCCGGGTTCAGTGAACTTGATGATGATGATGAAGGAGGGAAACTTGAGGCACAAATAGTTGAAGTGGCGGCTAAAAATGGTATCCGCCTAATCGGGCCTAATTGCATGGGCATATACCGCCCTTCCACAGGACTCTCTTTTGGCAGAGATTTCCCCAAAAAAAACGGGGCAATTTCCCTTATTGCTCAGAGCGGAGGCAATACAGTCCGTTGTATCTGGGAGGGCACTACCAGGGGTATGTATTTTAACAAGGTTATAAGCTATGGGAATGCCGCCGACCTTAATGAAACCGATCTCCTTGAATACTTCATCACTGACCCGGAGTCCAAATTAATCGCAGCTTATATAGAGGGTGTGAAAGACGGAGCTCGATTTGCCAGGGTTTTAAAAAAGGCATGCAGGGCAAAACCCGTCATAATTTTTAAGGCAGGAGCAACAGAAACCGGGACTCGCACAGCGGCCTCTCATACAGGAGCGATGACCGGATCTAATAATATATGGAATTCTCTCCTTGTGCAGGCTGGAGCGATTCATGTCAATAGTATAGAAGAAATATTTGACGTAGCCCTTCTTTTACTCCGGGTTCCCCTTCCGGGCGGTAAGAACGTAGCAGTAATAGGCACCGGAGGAGGATCCAGTGTGAAAGACGCCGATGATTGTTCAAACGCCGGGCTGACTCTCCCCTCTCTTCCAGAACGGGTAAGACAAGGTCTCAGAGAAATCTACAAAACCTCGGCCGGTCATATATTCACAAATCCCGTGGATATAGAACCATTCGGTTCTGGAGGCACACTCGTAGACGTTTTCAAGAAAGTGGCGGAAAGTGATGAGGTGGATTTCATAATAATAAGGGTGGAATTCGACCTCTGGTGTCTTATAAGCAAAAAAATAGCTACAGATCTATTTATAAATTCCATAATTAACACAGGAAACACTGCTGGAAAACCCATAGCAGTGGTCCTCCATTCTGTCACCACAGACGAAGCCAGACAGCTCGCCGCCGAGGCGCAAAAAAAACTTATTAAAGCCGGTTTTCCGGTATTCCCCTCTATGGAAAGAGCTGCCTTGGCCATCAACAGATTTGTTGAATATGGGCACAGGATAGCAACCGCAGGGGATAAAATAAAATAAAGGCAAAACGGAACAATAAATGCAGAAACCCACAGGAGGAACCAGGTATTGGCTATAAGAATTCTATTGACACGCCACGGCGAGACAGAGTGGAACCGCACCCATAGATTTCAGGGCAGGCTTGGTGTTCCACTTAATGAGAAAGGACGTGGACAGGCTGCTTCCCTGGCTCTTTCCCTGAAAAATGAATGCCTGACAGCCATTTACTCCAGCCCTCTGAAGAGAGCGATGGAAACTGCCCTTATAATAGCGGCTTATCATCCTTCGATTCCCATTTACGAAGAAGAGGGTCTCATAGAAATGGATCTGGGAAAATTTGACGGCATGGAGGCAAAAACATGGGTTAAGGAATATCCAGAATTTCTCGAGGAGTGGCAAAAAAATCCTTCAGATATCAGAATGCCTGGAGGAGAAAATCTCCAAGAAGTCCAGGAGAGGGCGTTGCAGGCTATTGACCGTATTTCCCGGTCTTACTCACCTGAAACTTCAATCCTGCTATCGAGTCATAATTTCGTAAATCTGACCATACTCTGCCATGCTAAAAAAATACCACTGGCCAGGTTTCGAGAAATCCCACAACAGACAGCAGCACTCAACATCCTTTATAAAGAGGGTAGAGACATGTGGGTACAAGTATTGAATGATCGTTCCCATATCCAAGACTGAAACAGTGTACATTCACACTGCATTTCTTGGAGCTCCAGGCTCTGAAAAAAAATTATTGGATTAGTAAGCAAATTCCTTATTAAAAAGTCTTGGCCGATTACCAGAATGAATGATGTAAAGGTAAAAAGATAGGTCAGATGATCAGTTGTCTCTGTTACCAGTTAGATCTTCGGAACGCTTGTAAAGATTTGCGTTCTCTATGGCAACGGCTGCAGGACTGCTTAGGGCGGTCAGAAGAGAGAGGTCTTCTTTTCTAAAACCGTAAGGTTTCTTTAGTGAATCAACATACACAACCCCTCTTACCTGTGATCTGCTTATCAGGGGCACACACATGACAGACCTGATCTCCATCTTTTCCATACTCTCTGATAGGTTAATGTCACCCCCGCTCAATGTATCAAGCATGGCAACCGCCTTGCCCTCCTGAATCACACGATTAACTATAGTCCGGCTGTAAGTCCTGTAATTTTCACTTTCTGTACTGTAGGACTTGGACACTTCTTCTGCGACTTCTCCCGTCTTATTATCAATAAGGATAAAAACGCCTCTGTCAATGCGAGTAAAAAGGTCAAAAATAGAATTGAGTACTTCCTCCAATGCTTCTCTTATGTTGAATGATCGCATAAGTGCAGTAGAGGCCTTTGAAAGTAACTCCATATTTCTAATTGCTGTCATGGGCCTGTCCTGGTCAAAACCTTCATGATGTTCACTAACATCCTTCGGTATATTGACCGAGTCATGTATGGAAAGTGTATCTCCCTTGAGCCCTAAGACATGCCATCGTCTGAGCTCAGGGGTGTATGGCTTCCCCACAGTGATTATGATCCTACCCACAGCAAATGGAAGCCCCTCTTTTATCTCGACTTCTGTATGGGGTTTTATCTGTTCTCCCTTTATATAGGTACCATTGGCGCTACCCAGATCCCTGACGAACAGTCTGCCCTGCCTTCTAACTATTTCCAAATGGTTACGAGAAACAGTCAGATCTTTTATCTGCACACTATTATCAAGAGATCTCCCAATGGTTACAGTGTCACCACTGATCTCGAGAGCCGTGCCTTTGTCAGGACCGTTCATGATATAAAGTTTTGTCATGATCGATACTACTCCGAGAAAACAATACAAATCAGAATGTAATTTTCTCATAGAAAAAGTAAGAGAGTCAATATTATTATTAGATCTCAAGATCTTATTAGTTCTTAAGGTTCTTCTCCAATTTAGTTGAATAAAGCCTGGTAAATTTTCAGTGTAAAAT
>CAZVGY010000066.1:0-22028 GCA_964627015.1 uncultured Desulfobacteraceae bacterium | reverse complement strand
AAAATGAAACACCAGGTGGAATTCCTCAGCCAAAAACTGGAGGAAATGAAAAAATAACGGTTTTCGCGGGCGCGGGT
The DNA here is from genome assembly GCA_964627015.1 of uncultured Desulfobacteraceae bacterium. Classification (GTDB taxonomy): domain Bacteria; phylum Desulfobacterota; class DSM-4660; order Desulfatiglandales; family Desulfatiglandaceae; genus CAZVGY01. The sequence goes on along the minus strand of CAZVGY010000066.1, from coordinate 21,951 downwards.
TGTCAGAAAACCTCTCTGAACCCGTGATATCCTGAACAACGGAGTTTCGACAACAACCTAAGTCTCTATAAGCGAATAAGTATTGCGATCCGTCTCTTAGTTGGCTTCACAAACCTCATGGGCTATCTTCCTTGCCCCTAAATTTCACTCTTACATCCCCGTATAAAACCCTTTGCTCTCCATGCTTGCGGTTAGCTATAATGAGCGCGCCATATTTATCCATACCGATAGCTTTTCCAGAAATATTTCCATCTGCCGTTTCTATCTCCACATCCCTGCCAAGGAACAATGCTCTCTCGTTGAAGCGCTCCTGAAAGGATTCTGTCCCTCCTGCCCTCAGGACCTCTTTGTAATATGCCTCAAAGCGGATCAGAATCTGCGCCAAAAGTTTTTCCCTTGATACGACCTCTCCGTATTCCGCTGATATACTCGTGGTTGGGTATAGTAGTGAATCAGTCTCTTCAGGCCGCCAGTTAACATTCAAACCCAGGCCCAGTACCGCATATTCAATCTTTCTGTTCCCGCCGCAAACTTCCGTGAGTATGCCTCCCACTTTTCTTTGACCAACATAGATGTCATTAGGCCACTTAATCCCGCCACGTACCGAGCTGACCGCCTCTATTCCATCGATAGCGGCAAGGGCCAGGATCACCGTTAAAGAAAACGCTTCTTTGATGTCCATCCTTTCCGGCCTGAGAAGCAGGGAGAAGAGCAGATTAACATACTTGGGTGAAAGCCAGGGTCGTCCCATCCTTCCCCTTCCTGCAGTCTGCTCTTCAGTGAGAACCAGCGTGCCTTCCGGAGCACCGGAATCTCCCATTTTCTTCAAAAAGCTGTTTGTGGAACCCACACTCTCTAAAAAAACCGGGTTCCTTGAAAAAAGACTCTCCCTGAGGCCTTTCATAAACAGTTCACGTCTGAAAGGACTGCCAGTGTATGGTGCTTTTTTTGATTCCGTATCCATTATTGTCGGATTATTTCACTTTCCGTGACTCGGGAAGATTCAGGGTTTCCGGATTCCTGTAAACATTCTGGTGTGATTATTTACATTCAAGAACTTATTACCGCTGGCCACCAGCAGTAGCTTTTTTAATCTGTACAAAGAAATAAAAAAACCAGGTTGGCTCAGATTTCCAACTCCGCTTTCAACTCCCTGGTCATCAGATCCCTGACAGCAATTTTCGGGTCTTTATCCTTATAAAGGATCTCATACACCTGGGATGTTATAGGCATGTCCACTCCCGCTTTCTGCGCGAGCGCGTAAGCCGACTCGGAGGTCTTCACTCCTTCCGCCACCATGTTCATACTGTCGATTATATCCTTCAGCTTCATGCCTCTTCCTATCTTCAGTCCCACGGTTCTGTTTCTGCTTAGATCGCCTGTACACGTGAGAACGAGGTCACCCATACCAGCCAATCCGGCCAGCGTATGAGGATTTGCGCCCATGGCCACTGCCAGCCTTGTTATTTCAGCCAGTCCCCTGGTGATGAGCGCCGCCCTTGCGTTATGACCGAACATCAGCCCATCGGCGGCCCCCGCAGCAATTGCTATAACGTTTTTAAGCGCTCCCCCAAGCTGGGTTCCGATAAGGTCTTGACTTATATATACCCTGAATGATTCCGTGTAGAATAGTTTCTGAAGATGCTCTCCGTGCCTGGGGTCTTCACAGGCGATAGTTACTGCTGTGGGATATTTGCGACTTACCTCTTTTGCAAAACTGGGCCCGGCCAGGCATGCGAAGCGACTTTTATATCCTTGCGGTAAAACATCCTCAACGATCTGTGACATCATCATGAGGCTGTTGTTCTCTATCCCCTTGGTCGCTGCTATAAGAGACATTTGTTCATCCAGAAATGGCCTCAGATTCTTCAGCACCTCCCTGAATACATGAGATGGTACCACGAGAAGAATCAACTCCCTGTCTGAGAGCGCCTCCTCGAATGAACGGACTGCGTTTAATTGTCTGGCCAGATTGATTCCGGGCAGAAAAATGTTATTCACCCCGTCGGTTTTTATAGAATTAAAAACTTCTTTCTCCCTGGCCCACAGGTTCACATCCAATCCTTTCTGGGCCAGGTGATTGGCAAGAGCGGTTCCCCAGCTACCCGCGCCGATTACCGCAATTCTTGAAATACCTTTATTATCCACATAAACCTCTTATGGCTCATTACTCATCCATCAACTTAGCCACACCTACCACTTTTTCCGCCTCTCCAAGTTGAATCAACCTTACTCCCTGGGTATTACGGCCGATCACTGAAATATCCATCACCCTCAACCTGATAATCTTCCCCTGGCCGGTTATGATCATCAATTCATCACTGTCATTGACCTGGTAAGAATAGACCACCGGGCCGTTTCTTTCTGAGGCCTTTATTGTCAGAATACCCTTGCCCCCTCTCGACTGCCGCCGATATTCCTCGGTCTTGGTCCTTTTCCCATAACCGTCTTCCGTAACCGTCAGGATAGTAGCCCCGTCCTGGAGCGCCTCCATACCTACAACGGCATCGCCTGGTTCCATTCTTATCCCTATATTCCCGGCGGCAACTCTACCCATTTCCCTTAAATCCGATTCATTGAATCTGATAGATTTACCCAGACGCGTTGTCAGAAATATATCCTGTTCTCCACTGGAAACCCTCGCACCTATAAGCTCGTCGTCCTCCCTGATCTTTAGGGCCACGATGCCGCCCGACCTTGGATGACTATAGGATTCGAGGCTTGTCTTCTTTACAAAACCGTTTTTGGTGGCCATCACGACGTACTTGCCTTCCGCAAAATCCCTGACACAAAGGGTGGTAGCGACACGCTCACCATTCTGGAGATCCAACAGGTTTACAATCGCCTTCCCTCGCGACATGCGCCCGGCCTCCGGCACTTCATGCACTTTTTTCCAGTAAACCCTGCCTTTACTCGTAAAGAACAACAGGTAATCGTGAGAAGACCCTACAAAGAGCAATTCAACAAAATCCTCCCCCTTGGTCTTCACACCGGTCATGCCCTTACCACCCCTGCCCTGGGCCCGGTAAAGGCTGATAGGATTTCTCTTAATATATCCCTGATGGCTTATTGTTACGACCATGTCCTCTTCAGCTATAAGGTCTTCCAGATCTATCTCCCCCACGTCCTCGAGGATTTCGGTCCTGCGCTCATCTCCGTATTTCTCACTCAGTTCCCTTGTCTCATCCTTTATGATTTGCAGAACCAGTGACTCGTTCTGGAGGATTGCTCTAAACCGGGAAATGCTTTGAATGAGTTCCTGATATTCAGAATCCAGCTTTTCTCTTTCAAGTCCCGTCAATCTCTGGAGCCTCATATCAAGAATCGCCTGTGCCTGAACCTCACTCAGATCAAACTCCGACATCAAGCGCATCTTCGCCTCACCGGGATCTAACGATGACCTGATCAGCTCGATCACGTCATCCAAAAAATCGAGCGCCTTTTTCAATCCTTCCAGAATATGTGCGCGCTCTTCAGCTTTCTTCAGATCGTAAATGGTCCTCCTGATTATGATTTCGCGTCTGTGGGCTATGAATTTTTCTAAGATATCTTTAAGGTTAAGGGTCTGGGGCCGACCATTCACGATGGCTAAAAGTATGATTCCGAAAGAAATTTCCATCTGGGTGAATTTATAAAGACGATTGAGTACCACGACCGCTTTACCGTCCCTTTTTATATCTATGACTATTCGCATACCGTCTCTATCCGATTCATCCCTGATATCGGCTACACCCTCTACCTTCCTTTCCTTAACCAGCTCGGCTATTTTTTCTAGAAGCTTAACCTTATTGACCTGGTAAGGTAACTCAGAAATAACTATACTCTCTCTGTTTTTCCCTCCCTTTTCCACGAAAGCCCTGGCCCTGATCTTGATAATCCCTCTCCCGGTACGGTAGGCATCGCGAATCCCTGTCCTTCCCAGAATAAAACCTGATGTCGGGAAGTCAGGGCCGGGCAAATCAGCCATAAGATCGTTGATTGTCACCGAAGGCGCATCAATCAACCTGATGATGGCCTGGCAGACCTCCCTCAGATTGTGGGGAGGTATATTAGTAGCCATCCCCACGGCAATACCCGAGGCACCGTTCACCAGCAGGTTGGGGACGGTAGTAGGAAGGATAGAGGGTTCTAGGAGCGAATCATCATAATTGGGTGTAAATTCTACGGTCTCCTTTTCAATATCCGAAAGAAAATCCTGGGCCAGCCGAGTCATTCTAACTTCTGTGTAACGCATAGCTGCCGCTGGATCTCCGTCAACAGAGCCGAAATTCCCCTGCCCGTCAACCAGTGGGTACCTCATTGAGAAGTCCTGCGCCATACGGACAATAGTATCATAAACAGCTGTGTCACCGTGTGGATGGTATTTACCTATAACGTCTCCCACGACCCTGGCAGACTTCTTGTAAGGCCTGTTAAAATAGTTTTTGAGATCCTGCATTGAATACATGACTCTACGATGAACCGGCTTGAGACCATCGCGAATGTCAGGCAATGCCCTGCCCACTATCACGCTCATGGAATACTCAAGATAAGACTTTTTCATCTCATCTTCTATTTTCACAGCACCTGGATTAGATTCTGAAATCATTCTTTTTCTCCAAAAAAGTAGGCTAAGATCGAAGCGGCCATGGAAAATCTTTCTTGCGCAATCGCACTTAGCCCGTAAGCCCGGTCAGTCCTAGATATCCAATTCTGTTACCTCTAGTGCGTTATTCTGAATAAACTCTCTCCTTGGATCTACCTTGTCTCCCATGAGGACTGTAAACATGTCATCAGCTTCTACAAAATCTTCTATCTGTATTTCCAAAAGGGTTCTCGTTGCCGGAGCCATGGTCGTTTTCCAGAGTTGATCAGGATTCATTTCACCAAGCCCTTTGTATCTTTGTATAGATAACCCCTTTTTGGCCCTTTCCATCAATTCATTCAGCAACTCCAGAGAGCCTTTTATTTGTTTTTTTCCGGACTCCCCTTCCAGCAGAGAATAAGATGCATTATTTAATTCATCAAGGTCTTCCGATGTGCCTTTCAGTATCCTTAACTCCGGGGACGAAAGAAAGTCCCAGTTCACTGTCGAGGTCTGGCCTCCGTTGCGCATTTCCACTACCGCAAACTCATAATAAACACCCTTTTCATCAAGGTGAACGTTTCTCACCTGAAAACCGTTCGCTTCGAGGCGCTGAAAAAGGTCTTCGATGAAGTTCTTGTCTTTGAACAGTCTCTTGTCGACGGCACCCTGAGAAATTAAAAATTCTATTAACCTTCTATTATAGCCCTTCCTGGAGAGGTTTTTTATACTCTCATAAATTTTCATGATCTCATTCAGTCGTTTCGCCAGCCTTTTTCCTGAAAGCTCCGCATTATTTTCCTCGAGGACCCTCTCTTTTTCAGCTATTCTATCTAACAGAAGGTCCTTCAGCTCTCTTTCATGTTTCAAATATAACTCTTTTTTTCCGTAGGAAACCCTGTAAAGTGGAGGCTGAGCAACAAAGAGGTGCCCCTTCTCTATGAGTTCAGGCATCTGTCTGAAAAAAAACGTCAGCAAAAGAGTCCTGATGTGGGAACCATCCACATCCGCATCAGTCATAATTATAACTTTGTGATATCTCAATGAGTTTATATCGTACTCCTCATCTCCTATTCCAGTGCCCAACGCGGTGATGAGTGTCCGAATCTCCTCACTGGAGATCATTTTGTCAAATCTGGCCTTCTCTACATTAAGTATCTTTCCTTTCAAAGGAAGGATAGCCTGATTTCTACGGTCCCTTCCCTGTTTAGCCGAACCGCCAGCTGAATCCCCTTCGACTATGAAGATTTCACTGCTTCTGGGATCTGTCTCCTGACAGTCCGCCAGTTTTCCAGGAAGGGAGTGATCAGAAAGAACCCCTTTTCTTCTGGCCAGGTCTCTTGCTTTTCTGGCTGCCTCTCTGGCCCTTGCCGCCTCAATTACCTTGGATAGAATACTTTTTATAACTTGTGGATTTTCTTCAAAAAAACTACTTAAACCTTCATTAACAAGGTTTTCTACCAGTCCCTTGACATCGCTGTTGCCGAGTTTGGTTTTGGTCTGGCCTTCGAACTGAGGCTCAGGAAGTTTTACGCTCACCACCGCGGTAAGGCCCTCTCGTACATCCTCACCTGAGAGTTTTTCATCAATCTTTTTGGCCAATGGTGAACTCTGCAGGTAAAGATTAATACTCCTCGTGAGAGCTGCCTTGAAGCCGCTGAGATGGCTTCCCCCTTCTCTAGTGTTTATATTATTCGCAAAGGTGAACAAATTCTCCTTATATGAATTGTTGTATTGTAGAGACACCTCCATTAACACCCCATTTTTCTCTCCCGACAGGTAAATCGGGTTTCGGTGCAAAACCTCTCGGTTTTTATTTAAATACTCTACAAAAGAAGTTATACCACCTTCATAAATAAAGTCCTTTTTTCTTCCTGACCGTTCATCCTTTATTTTAATCCTTACGCCCCTAGTGAGAAAAGAAAGCTCCCGCATTCTTTTTGAAACCATGTCAAAATCAAAAACGAGATTTCCAAAAATACTTTTATCAGGAAGAAAATGTATTTTTGATCCGTTCTTGGAGGTTTTTCCTCTCTCCTCAAGAGAAGTTTTAGTTACGCCTTTTTCATAACGTTGAAAATATATTTTGCCGTCTCTGTAAACTTCAACTTCCAGATACTCAGACAGCGCATTCACGACAGATACACCTACGCCATGCAGTCCGCCTGACACTTTGTACGACTTATTATCAAACTTACCCCCGGCGTGTAGCTTGGTCATCACGACTTCGAGGGCCGGCATGTTTTCGCTCTCATGCATATCCACCGGTATTCCACGCCCGTTATCTGTGATCACCACACTGTTATCACTCAAAAACTCAACGTCAATTCTGTCGCAGTAACCGGCAAGCGCCTCATCGATACTATTGTCTACTACCTCATAAACCAAGTGGTGTAAACCTTCAGTACTGGTGTTTCCTATATACATCGAAGGACGCTTCCTTACTGCGGTAAGTCCTGCCAGGACTTTTATATCGGAAGCGCCATATGACCTGTCATCATCTCTCATTTTAGACCCTCATAGGCATAATCAGACCCAAAAAACCTTGATCGGACTCGCCTTTTATGACACAAGGTTTTGAATTATCGATAAAACTCAGTGATACGATTTCACTTTCCATAGATTGAAGCGCATCTAAAAAGTACCTCGGATTGAATCCGGCTACCAACCGATCGCCTTTATACTCGACTTTTATCTTTTCCTGACCTTCTCCCAGGTCAGGATTCGTAGAAATCAGCTCCATAATATCATTCTCAAGGGAAACCTTTACGGCTCTGTAGCGTTCATTGCTCAAAATAAGCATTTTTCTCATAGCTTCGATAAGTAAGATCCTGTTGACATCAATTGAGTGTTTAAGTTCACTGGGAATCACTGCGCCGTAATCGGGGAATTTTGCTTCTAAGAGCCGAATCACCAACAGCGCGTCTCCTTTTTTGGCAACGCAGTTTTTCTCTTTTACACCCAGTTGGACACTCCCTCCTTCAGAAGACAGCTTATTTAACTCTGTCATGCCTTTTTTAGGTATCATAACACCTGATCCGAGCTCGATTTTTTCTACACCGGGAAGAACCTTATCTATAAGGGAAAGCCTGTGTCCGTCAGTTGAAACCATCCTCAGAAATGCAGTTCCCTCCGATGCCTTTTTCTCCATAAAAACCCCCGACAGCTTGAAACCCGCCTCTTCCACAGTAACAGAATATATGGTTTTATTTATCATTTCACTTAGGGTATCAGCATCTATTTCTACCATGCTTACACCTTCAGGTTCTACAAAGGCAGGATATTCATCAGCGCTCAGGCAGGCTAAATTAAACTGAGCGACATCGTCGGAAAGAAATACCCAGTTATTCTCCTTTTCTTTTATATGAAAAATGTCTTTTTTACTTTCTTTTAAAATTTCAAATAGTTTCCTTCCTGATATTGTCACGCTACCTTCATTAATGACGTCTGCAGGCAGGGTTTGCTGGAACCCAAGTTCCAAATCAGTAGCAGAGACATGGAGGTCTGTTCCTTTAGCGGTAAGAAGGATAGTAGAAAGTATAGGCATATTACTCCTTTTCTCTATTATGCTCTGTACTCTGGAAATACTTTTGAAAAATTCATCTCTGTTAATTTTTATCTCCATGTCTGTGCCTCCTGAGGAATATTTTTTTCTTATCTTATTGTTTTTTTATATTTATCTAACAACCATAATATAAGGAGGTTGCTTTGTTAATTTCTGGTTCATGTTTTTGAAATTATTATATAAGTTTTTCCATATTTTTTAAAATTTTCGATTAGTTTTTCTTTATAAAATTCCGAGACGGCCTCGAGTTGAGTTTTTAACATTTTTTAGTAAAAAAACTGAAACTATATTTCACTATGTTATTATTCAGGTAAATTTTTCCCCCGTATTTGATTATTCTGTTTTTCAGATTAAGTAAGAAGGTTTTGAAGTTTGTTTATATCATCCATGACCTCCCTCTTTGATTCTTTTTCCTTCTCTATGCGCTTTACCGCGTGAAGGACTGTTGAGTGATCCCTGTCACCGAACTCTTTTCCTATCTCTTTAAAAGAAAGATCTGAAAACTTCCTAGTGAGATACATCGCCAACTGTCGTGGATAAGAAAAAGACCTCTTTTTTTTCATTGATAAGAGGTCCGCCATGGATATATTAAAATGAGTGGCTGTGAGTTTTTGAATGTCGTGAACGCTTGTCTTCCTGAACGGTCTGTCTTTAATAATTGATTTGACTGTGGACATGTCTATGTCCCGGTGGTAAATGGATGAGTGTGTCTCCAGGCCGGTCAGGTACTGAATCAGGGTTTTTGTGTCGTTTGTAACGCTTACAAGGAAGAAGACGACATCATCTGGAATATAGAGTTCTTTCTCCTTTGCTTTCTTTTTTATGATCTGAATCTTCGTCTTTTGATCAGGGACCTGAATTTCCAGAAGTAGGCCCCACTCCAGCCTTGACCTCAGTTGGGGGTTAAGCCCGTTGATTTGGCTGGGGGGGGCATTTCCAGCAACCACAATCTGTCTCTTTTTTTCTAGTAAAGAGTTAAAGAGAGAGATAAGTTCCTCCTGGAACCTTTCCCGGCTGCTGACCAAGTGTATGTCGTCGAGGATCAGAAAATCGAGACCGCGATATTCTCCTCTAAAGTCTGAGAAGGCGCGGTTTCTGGCGGCGCGAGAAAATTCTGAGGACAGGTCATCGATGGAAATGTATTTGATTTTTATATTTGGATCTCCTTCGAGGACCTGGTTGCCGATAGCATTTAGCAGATGAGTTTTTCCGAGCCCCCTTTTACTAAATATATACAATGGGTTGTATTGCTCTGCAGGACTTTTGGCCACCTCGAGCGCGCAGGAGAAGGCAAAGCGGTTGCTGTTGCCCGTGACGAAACTTGCAAACGTGCTAAGAGGGTTTAACTGAGTATAAAAGGGACCTATTTGTTTCTGAGTGGTTACAGTGCCTAATTTTGCGGAAGTGTAACTTTTTTCAGCGTACGTAAAGCGGATTTCGGGGAGGAACCCGGAAATATCCCTGAAAGACTCTTTTATTTGATCGACGTAATTGTCATAAAGCCAGCTAGCCACGAATTTATTTGGCACCTCGACCACAGCTAGGTCTGAGTCCAAATTTTTAAGAACTGTGCGGGAAAACCATGTTTCTATCTGCGATTTTGAAATACGGGCTTGCAGGTTCGCGGTTATCCTGTTCCAGATATCTTTTTCTTCGGGCATAGTGGCTCATTATTATCGCATAAAAAAGTTTTAAATCATTTAAATTTTAGAAAAATCGGTCTAAAAGATCAACTAAAAATTACCTTAACAGGAGGTTATTATGTCGTATTCAATTGCCTTAGCGGGCAAAGGAGGAACCGGTAAAACTACCATGGCGGGACTCCTTATAAAATATCTCGTTAAGAAAGGGAAGACCCCGGTGCTCGCTGTTGATGCTGATGCGAACTCTAATTTAAACGAGGTCCTCGGGCTCGAGGTGGAGCAGACTCTGGGAGACGCCAGAGAGGAAATGAAGACAGGAGTCTCCGCCGGAATGACGAAGGATGTGTTCATGGAAATGAAAATACAAGAGGCGGTGGTAGAGAGGCCGGGGTTCGACCTTATCGTCATGGGAAGGCCCGAAGGTGCAGGTTGCTATTGTGCGGCGAACACCCTGCTTACTCAGTTTCTCGATAAGCTGGTAGATAATTACGCTTACACGGTTATTGACAATGAGGCGGGTATGGAGCACATCAGCCGCCTTACAACAAACAATATACAGGACCTCGTGGTAGTATCAGACGCTACACGCAGGGGCATTCAGGCTGGTGCCAGGATAATGGAATTAACCGAAAAGTTGAAGCTGCATGTAGACCGCAAATCTTTGATTGTAAATCAGGCTAAGGAGGGACAGGAAGAGGCCCTAGAAAAGATGGCGAAAGAGTATGGTTTAAATCTCATTGGAGTGGTACCGGAAGATTCTGAATTACAGCTCTATGACCTGGAAGGCAGACCAACGACAGAATTAGGAGAGACCAACAGGGCTGTTCAGGCGGCCTACACTATATTTGAAAATATGATTCAATGAGATATCAATATATTGTTATGATGATATTATAAATACAAGATATGGAAGGAGTTACATAGGAGAAACCCTTTTAAATTACTCAAAAAATGCTTGACAAAAGCGTCTAGGTTTGTTTATTTTTCAGAAGGATTTTTTAATTTTTTTCAGCGCTTTTTTTTGCCCTGTTATGTTCAATTTTTCACAATTACCTTTAACGAATGTTCTTTAGGGTCTATTTAAGCCCCGGCATCATTTAGGTAATAGTTCAAGTAGTTGGAAATCCGACTGATGGTCTGCGGCAGGTATTAGTTTAATTGTCGCAAAAATACAAAACCGATCCAGAAAACTCAAGAAGGAGGTAGATAAATTGGCCTTTGAAATTCCCAAACAGCCCTATTCCGGAGAGATAGGGGTAACCACCGTAGGAACGGGTGATGGTGCTGTTAAGCTGGGAGGGGAGACTGCATACCCATTTCATATTTTCGAAGGGAAAATGCCGAATCCCCCTAAGATAGCCATGGAAGTATGGGATTATGACCCTTCCAAGGAATGGCCAGCTGCCGCAGTTGAGCCGTTCAAGGATGTTATTTCTTCACCTGAGAAGTGGGCGAAGAAATGTGTCGATGAATACGGCGCTGATATGATAGTTTTACAGCTAAAAAGCACCGATCCTAACGGTATGGACCGTGGCCCTGATGAGGCTGCGCAAGTAGCTAAAAAAGTTGCAGACGCCATTGATGTACCACTGCTTTTGTGGGGCACGGCTAATAATGACAAAGACGAAGAGGTTTTGAAAAAGATTTCTGAGGCGAATGAAGGTAAAAACCTGGCCCTGGGGCCTGTAGAAGAAGCCAATCATAAGGGTGTGGGAGCAAGTGCTCTGGGTTACAATCATACCGTTATCGCCTCTTCGCCTATTGATGTTAACCTGGCCAAACAGCTGAATATTTTATTAGAAAACCTGGGAGTTAAGCAAAACAAGATTATTGTGGACCCAACTACTGGAGGGCTTGGGTACGGCCTGGAATACAGTTATTCAGTAATGGAAAGGATTCGCATGGCCGCCTTGACCCAGGAGGATGAGAAGCTCCAGGTGCCCATGATAAACAATGTAGGCAATGAAGTATGGAAGTGCAAAGAGGCGGGTCTTCCGATTGATGAAGCGCCTACCCTCGGCGATCCAGAGAAGAGACCTGTTTTAATGGAGACAGTGGCGGCTGTCTGTTTTCTGATGGCGGGCGCGGATGTTGTTATCCTCAGGCACCCTGAAAGTGTCCGCCTTACTCGAACATTTATTGATTTAATGATAAACGGCGGCTTGGCCAGTGATGTGCAGGAGATCTCCAAGAATGAGGAGGCCCAGGAAGTTGATTTAATTGCCCTTTCACCCAAGCCCAATCTTGATTTCGGTGCACCTGAAGCGGCAGCCAAACCAAAGGCCGCCAAGCCCGAAAAGAAAGAGGCCGCACCCCCTAAAGAAGAGAAAAAAGAAGAGCCAAAAAAGGAGGTGCCAAAAGATCCGGTGGATTTAGCCGCTGAAAAGTTGGGTATAGACCTCGAGGCCTTACTCAAGAAACGGGATGCGGATCGAGAAGACATCAAACACACAGCCGAGGCTCATGGTCTGTCGATTGAAGACGTTCTGAAAAAACTGGGAGGATAAGGCAATGGCTAAAGATCTTTTTGCGGAAGAACCCAAAGACCTCTTAAAATCTTCGTCCGGTGAGGACACGGAATCAAAGCAAAAGGCGGAGGCGGAAGCAGAGGAAAAAGCCAAGGCGGAAGCAGAAGCAAAAGCCGAAGCGGAAGCCAAGGCGAAAGAGAAAGCAGAGGCCAAGGCCAAAGCTGATGCTAAAGCAAAGGAAACGGAAGACCTCAGGGCTTTACGTTATGAGAGAGCCCGACAGAGGGAGAAGCACGAAGCCTCGAAGACAGATCTCATGGGAGCAGCGGTTCCGAAGAGCCCTGCGGCTGACCAGCTCGACCTGGTACAGAAGCTTTCCCTCGATATTGACCGTATACACAGGCGTATTTAATTTAAGAGAGAATATAAACAGAAACGTAAAGATATACAGAGGAGGAACCTCCATAATGGCAACAGAAGAAGTCAAAAAGAAGAGTGTTGCTGCGACGCCAAAGGAGAAAAAGCCAGTCAGACCGGAAGAGCTTGCTCTTAATCCAGCGGACCAGCGGATGATTGCAAGGTCCTGGGAGATGGGGATCGATACCATCTTTGATAGGGCCCAGACAATGAAACCATGTAATATCGGAGCACAGGGAACGTGCTGTAAGAATTGTGCTCAGGGCCCCTGCAGGCTTCCTTTACCTAAAGGAGGAATACAGGGAGAGGACACCAGAAAGGGTTTGTGCGGTGCAACCGCTCATACAATTGCTGCCAGAAACTTCGCCAGGATGGTGGCAGGCGGAGCAGCAGCTCACAGCGATCACGGTAGAGGTGTAGCAGAGACCTTTCTGGCTGCGGCACGAAAAGAAACAGATGACTATCATATCAAAGACACCCAAAAACTCCTGGAGATCGCACCCGACTTTGGGGTTAAGATAACGGTCGAAGGGGAAGACGGAGCGATCCTTGATCGCGATATCGATGAAATTGCAGTCGAAGTGGGCGAGAACGCCCTGGCACAGTGGGGACAGCAAACCGGTGTTGTATGCACAGCACTGAGGGCACCTGAGCCCCGTGTTGAGCTCTGGAAAAAATTGGGTGTGCTTCCGAGAGGGATTGACAGGGAGATCGTAGAGATTATGCACCGAACACATATCGGTGTAGACCAGCACTATGAAAATATCGTGGAGCAGTGCAGCCGAGCGGCGATAGCTGACGGCTGGGGCGGATCGATGATTGCCACTGATCTCCAGGATGTGCTTTTCGGCTGTCCATATCCGGTGAGAAGTTCCGCGAATCTGGGGGTTCTCAGGGAGGACTATGTCAATCTGGTAATCCACGGGCATGAGCCGCTGCTCAGTGAGATGATAGTACAGGCGGCCGAGCTACCTGAGATGATTTCCCTGGCAAAAGAAAAAGGGGCAAAGGGAATTCAACTTAGCGGGATATGCTGTACAGCCAACGAGCTGCTTATGCGGCACGGAATTCCTCTGTGCGGCAATTTTCTTCAGCAGGAGCTGGCTATTATTACGGGTGCGGTTGATGCCATGGTGGTGGACGTACAATGTATCATGGAGAACATCGCAAATGTAGCCCAATGTTTTCATACGAAAATTATTACGACCAATCCTAGGGCCAGGATCGCCTCAGGGGATACCTTGCATATAGAATTCGACGAGCACACGGCCTTTGAGGATGCCAAAAGGATAGTCAGAACCGCTATAGAGAATTTTCCTAATAGAGAGAAAGAGGTATTGATTCCGGACGAGAGCAGCGATCTTATAGCCGGTTTCAGCTATGAAGCAATCAACTATCATTTGGGTGGCACATTCAGGGGATCTTACACTCCTTTGAACGACAATATAATAAACGGCCGCATACGGGGTATCGGCGGAGTGGTTGGGTGAAACAACGCCAGAACCTCGCTGGATGCGGGGCATATTGCCGTTGTAAAGGAATTGATCAAACATGATGTAATCGTACTGACCACTGGATGTAACGCAATCGCCTGTGCTAAGGCCGGACTTCTGACGCCGGAATCAGCGAAAGTCTTTTGCGGACCAGGACTGGCTGAGGTATGCGAGACAGTAGGTATACCTCCGGTGCTTCATATGGGATCCTGCGTGGATAACAGCCGGATTCTTATGGCGGCCACCGAGGTAGTCAAGGCCGGAGGTCTTGGAAAAGACATTAGTGACCTGCCTGCAGCCGGCTCCGCTCCGGAGTGGATGAGCGAGAAGGCAATCAGCATAGGTCATTACTTTGTTACTGCGGGTGTGTACACTGTTTTTGGTGTTACCATGCCTGTCAGCGGTTCTCCGATTTTTGAAAACTACCTGTATAAGGAACTGGAAGACCTTTACGGGGGTATGTGGGACTTGGAAGTAGACCCGATTAAGCATGCCCAGAAGATGATTGCCCATATTGATAAGAAGAGAAAGGCGCTGGGGATCGACAAGGCACGTGAAAGGGTGCTCATGGATATGGCGGACAGGCAGAAGCTGGACGCCGCTTAATTAAAGCCGAATAAAACATACCTCTTAAGAAGGGAGGAAACATCTTATGTCAAAATTAGTAGCATTTGCGGCCATCCAGGGTGGTTACAATATCGTTGCCAAGGCTGAAGGTAAGTATAAGCAGGCCCTGGAGACCTATGGCGGCAGCCAGAAACTCGAATTTCCGAATACTGCTTATTTTTTACCTATTATTTACTCACTAACTGGGATTAAGGTGACGGATCTGGATTCAGCCAGGAAGCCCCTTGAATTTGCCAGGAAACTATTGCCCCCGCATGTAAAGAACGTCTGCAACTTACCATATCTCGGGCCCTTGCTTGATGCGGGCATGGCGGCCCTTTTCGCGGAAGAGATAATAGAGGCGATCCGATACGTGGAAGACCCTGACTTTTATCAGCCCTGCGTGGAAGATCCTGATATAGACAATGGGAAGATATGGCTCGGAGCGGCAGATGACGCCATAATGAGAAAGAGGGGCGTTGAGTTTGTGGATGGAACAGCTCCTGGTTTCGCGGCCATCGTTGGTGCGGCACCGGATTCGGAGACTGCCAAGAAGATGGCAGAGGAATACCAGCTCAAGACAATTTACGTGTTCATGGCGGCAAATCAAAATGGTACTACATTTACGGAACAGTTAATGGAACAGGGTGTTCAGATCGGCTGGAATACGAGGCTTGTTCCTTTTGGTCCGGATATCTCTGCGGCCGTGTTTGCCCTTGGCTTTGCCAACCGGGCCGGGATGTCTTTTGGCGGGATAGAACCCGGGGATTTTAAAAGACAACTCAAGTACCAGAAAGACAGAATCTTTGCATTTGTAAACGCCCTGGGTGATGTGAACGCTGAATGGGCAGCAAATGCAGCCGGATGCGTTAACTGGGGTTTCCCGACACTGGCGGATACTGATATTCCTGAGATCCTGCCCACCGGCGTGTGTACTTATGAGCATGTGGTGGCCAATGTGGAGCATGATGAAATGCCCTCCAGGTCGATTGAGATCAGAGGGTTAAAAGTCACCATAACCGAGATCGACATCCCTCTTGCTTACGGTCCGGCTTTTGAGGGTGAGCGAGTGCGCAAAGATGACCTCTATATGGAGATGGGAGGCAGCAAGTCCCAGTGTACTGAGCTGTGCAAGATGGCGGATATGAACGCTATTGATGACGGCAAGGTAGAACTCATCGGCCCTGATGTAACGGAATTAAAGAAAGGCGATGTTCTTCCTCTGGGTATATATGTTCAGGTGGCCGGGCGAGAGATGCAGACGGACTTTGAGCCTATTCTGGAAAGGCAGATTCACCACTTGATCAACTATGCCCAGTACATCATGCATATAGGGCAGAGGGACATATCCTGGATCAGGGTGAGTGATAAGGCTATGGAGAAAGGGTTTACCCTGAAAAATTTAGGCACTATCCTCCACGCTAAATTCCATCAGGACTTTGGAAGCATACTGGATAAGGTGCAGGTGACCCTCTACACGGAAAAGAAAGACGTTGACGCCTTGACCAAGAGGGCCAGGGGTGAATACAAGATAAGGGACGAACGGATCGAACAGATGACGGATGAAACAACGCAGACATTTTACTCCTGTACACTCTGTCAGTCGTTTGCGCCAAATCACGTTTGTGTGGTATCTCCTGAGCGGACCGGACTTTGCGGTGCTTATAACTGGATGGACTGCAAGGCTGCCTTCCAGATTAACCCGACCGGCCCTAATCAGCCGGTTGAAAAGGGAGAGGTCCTTGATCCTAAACTGGGACAGTTCAAGGGTGTAAACGAGTTTGTTTTCAAGGCATCGAGGCAGGCCATAGAACATGTTAATTTTTATAGCCTGGTTCATGACCCGATGACCACCTGCGGATGCTGTGAATGTATCGCGGCCCTCTTGCCGATGTGCAACGGAGTTATGACCGTGCACAGGGATTATACCGGAGAGACCCCAAGCGGAATGAAGTTCTCCACTCTGGCAGGTGTTATGGGTGGAGGACAGGCTTCTCCCGGTTTTCTGGGTCACTCCAAGTTCAACATCACACAGCGGAAATTCATCTCCGGTGACGGCGGACTTTTGCGACTGGTGTGGATGCCCAAGTCACTTAAGGAGGAGATAAAGGAGCGCTTCCAGTTACGCGCAGAGGAACTGGGCATACCTGATCTCATTGACCGGATAGCAGACGAGACAGTGGGCACGGACGAAGACACTGTTATGGCCTTTCTCCAGGAAAAGGACCATCCGGCGCTTAAGATGGATCCGCTTGTAGGATAGATCTTAATAATGGGCCCAGGCCTGATCTTTAAACTTTAGAAACGGCCTGGGCTTTTATAACATATTTTAAGCAGGAGCATATTATGGGACTCACTGGAATTCAGATTTTTAAGTTGTTACCGAAGACGAACTGCGGAGAGTGCGGTGTTCCTACCTGCCTGGCCTTTGCGATGAATTTGGCCTCCGGGAAAGCGGAGCTGGATGCATGTCCGTATGTCTCAGACGAGGCCAGGGAACAATTGGCTGAGGCCTCCGCTCCTCCTATCAGGCCCATAGCCATGGGTGCAGGGACAAGGGCCTTTAAGGTAGGCGGCGAAACAGTCATGTTCAGGCATGAAAAGAGCTTTTACAATCCTACCGGACTGGCGGTTCTGGTAAGTTCAGATATAGAGCCGGCCGCACTGGACAAAAAGCTAAAGGAGTGGAATGCTCTGCAATATGAAAGGGTCGGCCTGAACTTGAGGCCGGAAGCTGTTGCGCTGAAGGATGTTAATGGGGACGCAGCTGCTTTTGCTGCAGCTGCAAAGAAGATTGCCGAAGAAAGCGAGTTCGGCCTCATCCTTATGAGCGAAAAGGCTGATGTTATCAAAGCGGGTGTGGATGTATGTGCTTTTAAAAAGCCGCTGATTTACGCCGCGACTAAAGACAATGCAGATGAAATGGGTGGCCTTGCTAAAGAGACAGGCCTGCCTCTGGCAGCAAAAGCGGAAAGCGTTGACGCCCTGGTAGAATTGAGCGACAAGCTGACCGGTATGGGCCTTAAGGATCTGGTATTAGATTCCGGGTCGAGAGAGATTAAACAGTTGTTTCAGGACCAGGTGGCATTGCGGCGGGCGGCTCTTAAGCAAGGTAATCGCTCCCTGGGTTTTCCCACTATCACATTTCCATGCGAGATGGCGGGGAACCTGGACGTAGAAACGGTAATCGCCTCTTTGCTTATAGCAAAATACGCAGGAATCGTAGTGCTCTCCGATTTTAAGGGTGAAAGCCTGTTTCCGTTGTTGCTTGAAAGGTTGAATATCTTTACGGATCCGCAGCGGCCCATGACGGTGACCGAGGGAATTTATGAGATAGGTTCGCCTGACGAGAATTCCCCGGTTCTGGTGACTACCAACTTTTCCCTGACCTATTTTATAGTGAGCGGGGAAGTTGAGGGGAGCAGAGTGCCAAGCTGGCTTCTTATCATGGACACGGAGGGCCTTTCTGTCATGACTGCCTGGGCGGCCGGGAAGTTTTCCGGAGACATGGTTGGATCTTTTGTGAAGAAGTGTGGAATCGCCGACAAAGTCGCCCACAAAAAGATTATTATCCCAGGTTATGCGGCCTCTATCAGTGGTGAAATGGAAGAGGAACTGCCTGACTGGGAGATTATTATCGGACCTAGAGATGCATCTTTACTTCCGAAATTTCTAAAGGATATGTCCGCCTAAGATCCCTGTTTTAACGGGGCAACGGGAGGCTGTAAAAATAAATTAAAGGAAATGGAGTGTACCCATGTTTTTAATCGGAGAAAGCTTAAATGTAATCAATCGGGTTATTGGAAAAGCCTTTAAGGAAAAGGATCCCGGCCCTATTGCTGAAGAAGCCAAGCGCCAGAAAGATCTGGGCATGGACTGGATTGACATCAACCTGGGTCCCGCAAGAAAAGGTGGCCCCGAGCTGATGGAGTTTGTAGTTAAGACCGTCCAGGATGCGATCGGGGATGAAATCCCTCTTTCGTTAGACACGTCTAACATAGAGGCTATGGAGGCGGGACTGGCTGTTCACAAAGGTAAGGCCTTGATAAATTCAATCATGGTCAGAGCGGAGCGGTATGAGAAGATGATTCCGCTGGCGGTGAAATACAAGGCGAGCATGGTTGCGCTCATGTGGGGGCCGGAAGGTCTTCCCAGGGATGAGAATGAAAGAGCCGCCCTGGCAGTGGAATTGATGTACGCGGCTAATGAGGCGGGCGTTCCCAATGAGGACATATTTTTTGATGGCATTGTGACGCCTGTCAATATCCAGCAGCCACAGCTTATGAGCCTTATGGCCTTTCAGGAGATGCTTGCGGACATAGCCCCTGGTGCTAAGTCCACCTGCGGACTGTCAAATATTTCAAACGGGCCCCCTGACAACCTGCGGCCGATATTGAATCAGGCCTATATGATTATGCTCGAAAGAAAGGGAATGTATTCCTGTATCGCTGACCCGTATGACAAGGGACTGGTCTCCCTGGCCAGGGGAGAGCGCCCCGATATTGTGGAACTGGTGCATAAGGTCATGGATGGCGAGAAGATCGATGAGAAGTCTCTGCCTGAAGATCCAAATGATGGATGGAAGCTGAGTGATTATGTGAAGACTACCAGGGTAATCTTGGGGCATTCCTTATATTCCGATTCCTGGCTTAAATTATAGCCTTATCCCGGGTAGTCTTAAGAGGCGACCATTCTATCTACTAAATTACAAGGAGCCTCCCCATTCAGTGGGGGGGTTCCTCTGTTTTGGGCGGCAGGGCACAGAGGGCTTGACAATCAGCCTATGATGCTTATTTTTTGGCTCAATGACCAGCCTGCAGAAGGTGTCATTAATATAGATATTCTGAATTCGACCAAAGAAGGTTTTAAATATGGATAATGAACAGAACACCCGTCCGACACCTGGAGACCTTGAGCGGGCCAGGCAGGACCAGATGATAGAATCAAACCTGGCGAGGATTGACAAGAAGATCCTGGTGATGAGCGGAAAGGGTGGTGTTGGAAAGAGCACGGTTGCCGCTTACCTGGCTTTGCTCCTGAGTTTAAGGGGTTTCAAGGTGGGGCTTCTGGATGTAGACCTGCACGGTCCCAGTATTCCCAGGCTTCTGAATATTCAGGGAGGGTTTGATGCTCCTGAAGAGGGTGGCGTAGGGCCATATAAAATCTCTGAAAATTTAGGTGTCGTTTCCATGGAGATGGCAATGGGAGACAGGGATACCGCTGTGATATGGCGAGGTCCGTTAAAAATCAGTGCCATAAGACAGTTTATATCCGATATAAACTGGGGCGACCTGGATTATCTCATAGTAGATTCCCCTCCAGGTACAGGCGATGAGCCTCTGACGGTGGCTCAGACTATCCCGGATGCGGGGGCGTTAATTGTTACTACTCCACAGGAGATAAGCCTGGCGGATGTGCGAAAATCCATAAATTTTTGCAGACAGGTTAATATGAAAATTCTCGGCGTGGTAGAAAATATGAGCGGCTTTGTCTGTCCTAGCTGCGGAGAAAAGGTTCCGGTATTCGGCAGCGGCGGAGGGGCAAAGATGTCTTCACAAATGCGGGTTCCCCTGTTGGGGGAGATCCCCCTGGATTCGCGTATGGTTGAGATGGCAGACAAAGGTAGGCTTGACGCCCTTGTGGAGGATTCTGTTCTGGAATTGAACAAGGCGTATGAAAAGATATTAAACGGAATTTTAAATTCGTAATTAAAATTGAGATAGGAGGATTTTGCAATGCAAGAAGGGAGAATCGCAATCCCGACCATAGGGCCTGGCGGGCTAGAAGGCCAGAGGTCCGGCCATTTTGGTCATTGTGACGTGTTTACTTTTGTGGATGTGGAAGGTGGAGAGATAAAGAACATTTCCTCGATTCCCAACCAGAGCCATGTGCAGGGCGGATGCATGGTTCCAGTAAACCTGCTGGCGGAGAATAAGGTGACTGCCCTGATCGTTGGAGGTATTGGCATGCGTCCACTTATGGGTTTCAAGCAGGTGGGAATTGATGTGTACTATGATGAGAGCCGCCCGCAGATAAAACCGGTGGTGGAAGACCTTATTGCCGGAAAATTGCCCCTTATAAGTGACAACCAGGTTTGCGGGGGCGGTGGAAAGGCGGCCTAGTTATTGTATGCCTCACATATTCATGACGAAAGGGTTATTTAATGGAGAATAAGCGAGTCAATGATGACATTTATAAGATGCTTTCCGAATCCGGATATTCTGATAAAGCGATTGAATATTTCCAGGCCAAGGAAAATATCGGTTTGATTGAAGAAGCGGATCAAGTGACGGATGTGACTGGGCCGTGTGGGGACAACGTCAAAATATCTTTTAATGTTAAGGATAACAAAATAACTGATGCGAAGATACAGGTTCTAGGGTGTCCTGGCGCTGTTGCTTCCGGGTGCGCAGTAGTTAATCTTGCCAAGGGCATGACCCTTGAAGAAGCCGGCAGACTGGATATAGACACACTTTATAATGAACTGGTAAAGTTGCCCGATAAAAAGATTCATTGCGCACGCCTGGCCTTAAAGACCTTGCATAAGGCAGTTGAGGAATACGAGGCCAAACAGCGGGTAGAGGCAACAGGTGAAATCGGGGGTAATAAATAATGAAAGTTGCTGTTACATCCACCGGCGTTGATCTGGATTCCCAGGTTGACCCGAGATTCGGGAGAGCTCCTTATATTCTTATTGTTGATTCCGAAACATTTGAATTCGAGGCCCTCGACAACAAGGAAAACGTAAATGCCCTTAAAGGCGCCGGCATTCAAACAGCCAGTATGGTCAGCCGCAAAGGGGTGAAGGTACTGCTTACCGGCTTTTGCGGCCCAAATGCTTTTAAGGCGCTCAAGGCAGCAAATATAGGGGTGGCTAATGATGCCGCTGGATCGGTAAGGGAGGCGGTTAAGGCTTATATTGACGGGAAATTGCCTCTTTCCGAGGAGGCGAACGTTGAGGCGCAGTGGTAGCTGTTCTGAACAAGGGAACTAATTTCCCCGGTTTCTATCCCTTATATGATCAAATGCCTCTTGTTTTTGAAGAGGTGCTGGAGCTGAAAAAAGATTTTATGGATCTTAGAAACGTATAGTGCGCAGATTAACAGGCCTATCTTCTTTTCGAGTAATAAGCTTCCAGTTGTTTTAACCTAGCTAAATAATCGTCTCTGAGCAGGAAGTCCGGGTAGAGAGAAAT
>CAZVGY010000065.1:0-22161 GCA_964627015.1 uncultured Desulfobacteraceae bacterium | reverse complement strand
ACGCTGAAAAAGCTTGAGGAAGTTTACAAAACCGAAATAGTACCTGCTGGTATACGTTATAGGGAACTGGACCAGCTTATTGAAAAAGTGGAGAGCCCAAACGGATGGAAGATGATAAATAATCCCCTATTAAAGACGCTTCTTGCGACAGCTGGTTTTCCTGCTTTTAAATACCTTAAGTTCCACATTCTGAGGGCCGCTGTTGAAAGCTTTCTAAGGAGAGTAGAAACAGCTAGGGTTTTCGATAAAGAGGCGGTCAAGTCTTCTGTACAAAACGCCTTGAAGTTTTCTGTGTGGATGTGCTTAATTTTCGATGATCTTTCAGAAGAAGAGCTGCAGCAGTTTATAGAGTTTTCAGACGGAAAATCTCCATTTAATGAGAGAAGTGAATGGTTCGCAAAGATACGCAGGTTTGTGTATGACGATGAGTACAGAAAATTCATAATAACCTCCGGTAAAAGCAAGTACCCACAGGCGTCGCATTTGATAGTTAAGTTCAAAGCCGCCTCGACAAAGGAGTCTTACTACAACGAGGTTAAAAGGTTCTTTAGAGGGTACAAAAAAAGAGCACCCGATTCCTTTGCCGTCCAAAAAGCAAAAGGTTTAGAAGCAAAGGCAAGAAAAGGAAAAGAAAGCTTCAGGCCGGAAGTTACTGAACCAAACCTTGTTCAGTATTGGTTGGGCACTCAGCTGATGGTGTATTCAAGAAAAAAGCCATCTTACGATGCTTTTTTTGAGGGAGAACAGCTAGACGCAGAGAAAGAAGTAGATGTGTTCTTAAAAAGGGAAATAAAACCATGGTTTCGTGAGGCTTTAGAGGAGAAAAGAGTGTTAGTAAACGCCCTTGTAAGCCCCTCCAGGTTTTATCTTCACAGTGAAGATGTTTGGGCTGTTGCTGGTCTGCTTCTTGAAGGGAGAAAAAGGTTAAACATTCAAACAGGAGAAGAAAGGAGCATATATAAGGCATCTCACCTGGACTTAGCCCTTGCCTCCCTTCTCCTTACCAGCTACGTTTTTGGCATCCCCGTGTCGCTCTTGCTTAAGCTTGACAGGAAAGGGGTGGTGAAGTTTAAGAAAAGTCCCTACAAAGACAGAGAAGGATATACTAAATTTAATGGTTTTTACAAAAGCATATCTATTGACAAAGCAGAAGAAATTAAAGGGTTAAGAATACAATACTTTTTAAGAAGAGAAAAAGAAGGAAAGCTTTTCATAGAGTTCCCAGAGTACTTAAGCAAAATTTGGACCGAGTATCTCAAAAAGAGATTGTACGTGGAGAAGAACTTCTCTATTGAAGGAGGGGAAAGCTTTTTTACATATTATGAAAGGGAAAAGCGGGGAGACAGAAGAGTCCCCTTTGCCAAGGAGTTAACAGCAGAGAAGGTTTTCAATGAGATAAAAAAAGTTGCAAAGCTCGCAGATCTCTATATTCCGTTAAATCAGAGCAGTCTTTCATATACATTCACAGTAGATATGCTTTCTGCCGGCTTGAGCGAGGAGGAAGTAGTGTATCTGACCGGGAAGTACTTCCGCCAAAGCATCTCCTCTAATTTTTACGTTCCAGTAAGATGGAAGTTGGTAGCCGAGAAGCTGGCAGAGAGGGCTAAAGAGTTCCAGCGGGTGCTGCCGGATAAAGCACGATTTTACTGGCTAAGAGGAAGTTTGGTTGAAGAATGCAGAGAAGCTTTGGTGCAGGATATAATAAAAAAGCCCTTGCGGGAAGGTTCTGTTACCTTTAAAAGCTCTTCGGAAAAGAAAGTTACCCAGAGAGATATACGAAAGTTCTTTTCTCTGATGGAGGACATCCTTTCCCGCCCTTATCACAAAAACAAAGCCCTCTTTGGAAAAGATGAGTTTCTTTATTACAACACACTTTCGCTTTATCTTTTTTATGTCCTTTCGCTCGTGACAGGAGCAAGGCCAAGTGAGATCGAAACGCTAAAAAGAGAGTGGATCTGCATAGATGAGGGCTTTATAGCAATAGAGGAAGGCAAGTCTAATAGATTTTTTTCAGAGTCTAGAGTTATTCCTATTCCCGAAAAATTGTCCGAACTTCTTAAGAGATACCTAAAAATTCGGGAAAAATATTTTTATTTTGGAAACGCAAAGGATTTTCTGATTTTCGGGGTTAAGAGAGACAGGGATAAAGTTGCCGCTGAGACGATAGGCAGGACAAGCGCCAGACTTCTTTCCGCGCTTCGAGACGAAACCCCGTGGTGGATAAGGGAAATGCCCAATTTCTTCAGGCATTATTTTTTGGGAAAGCTCGCAGAGAGGTTTCCTTCTCAAACACAGTTGAGATCCTTTGTTTCAGGGCACATGGTAAGCGGTTTTGAGCCCTACGGCTATTTTTCTGTTCTTAAGCCGAGGGATGCAGTAAGAGAAATAAGAGAGTTTCAGAAAGAGCTACTGAGCAGGGTGGTGGGAGCAGATTTAATCGAGATAGATAAAGGACTGCTGAGAAAAATATGGGAGGAAAGGAAGCGTGCGCTATCAAGGCGGTGAAAACTCACTGGAAGAGAAGATAAGAAGAATAGCAGAGGAAATACCTTCAACTATAGACAGCAGTAAATATAAGGAGATTTTAGCAGAAGCCGAAAGAACAGCTTCTGAGAGCCGGGGGGAGCTCTTTTCTGGAGAAGGGAGCAGGCGGCTGATAAAGCACCTGGCTGAAAGGATAAAGAAGGGGGAGCTGGCGATAAAACCGGAAGAAGTCGTTGTAAGGCCCGAAAGAAGGGAGGTTCTCCAGTTAAAGGACCTGCCTCTGCGGCTTTTCCCTAAATTTTTAAGCGCCGTCCAATTAGTTCGGTCCCCAGCTCCGTTGCTGGTACCCAAAGGGAAGAGAAGGAAAAAGATGAAAGAAAAAGAGCTGGCCATGAGGGTGTTTTTAAACTTGGTGTTAGATGGAGCATTCTGCTTCCACGGAGGACAAGCGCTCTTTGTGAGAAGCAGAATTGGCTGGTACAACCTTAAAGCAGGATGGGTTGACATTCCGAAGCCGGATAAGGATCCCAATATGGTAATCAGGGTTTACCTTTCAAAGCCCACACTGAAGTTTTTAGAAGAGTACAAACGAAGATTCAGGAGGAGAGCCTCTTCAAGTAAACCATTAATTGCCGAAAAGAAAACGGCTGCGTTGTTTTATCAATATATAAGTATTTACTTGAAAAATCAGTTGGGGATTTCTTCGTGGGATGTCTTTAGGCGGTTTACAGTGTTTTACCACTTATTTTATGTGGGATACCCCCCAGTCGTAGCTTCTTATCTTTACGGAAAAGTTAAAGCAAAACCCATAGGAAGCTCTGCATATATTACCCGGGAGCCGAAAATAACGGCAAGCGTTGGGAGCAGAGCCGGTTATTCTGCTGAAGCTGACGAATTGGAAGCGCTGAGAGGGCTTTTAACAATTCTAAAATACCCAAGCGAATTAATAAATCCTGGTCTGGATGAATTCATGCAGAGGATGTCAACAAAGGGGCTTAAAGGGGTTGAATACGTTGTTAAGTGGATAAAGTACATGAGGAGAAGACATTTTGCTGTAAACAGCATTAAAGCTTACGTGAGCGATGTGGTTCATATACTTCAGGACAACGTTTTTTTACATCCCAAAGAAATTTCCTATGAAGACATAGAAGAGATTCTTTCCTCTTCAGCTCTTGCTCCTTCCACTTTAAGGAGAAGAAAATTTGGCTTAAGAAATTACTTTACTTTTTTAAAAGAAAAGGAAGGTATAACGGGGCTTCCCGATCTTTCTGAGTTTTCCGTAAAGGGAAATCTTCTTTATGGGGCGGTTGTTACAAGGAAAGAATTTAACTACCTTATCGAAGAGAGTTTAAAAGACGATAATTTGTTCTTTTTCGTGTTTCTCGCAAGGTTCTGCGGTATGAGAGCTTATGAAATAGCGACTACGAAGCTCACTCATGTGCGGCTGGCGAAGAAGCCGTACGTTCCCTACTTAATAGTAGAAAGAAGTCAGACTAAAAGCAGTGCGGGGGTAAGAGCTGTCCCGATTCTTCAACCGCTTTTCCCTGACTACCGAAGCCTTTTTGGAAAATTTTGGGGATTAGTTAAAGAGAAAAGAAAAAAGGGGAGTATTTATCTTATTGAAGGAGAGGACAGGGCAAAGCTTGCCCATAGGTATGAGGAAAGGGTGAGAAGAATATTCGCTGGAGGCTTAAAGGTTAAAAAGAGCCTTCATACATTACGGCACACCTTCGCATCGGAGCTGTTTCTTAAGGGAATTTCAATAGAAGAGATCTCTCACTGGTTAGGCCATGCCTCGAGAAGGACTACGGTGGAGTCTTACATACATACTATTCCAGAACTTCAAGGGCGAATCCTTAAAAATTATGAAAAGTCTGCAGGCTAAGGAACGGATTAAGTAGATATCCAGCTAATTGGTACTACAATTTCTATAGGGATAAATTCCCTCTTTTACCACCCCCATTACCCATAGGACGGGAGGGCCGCCCCCTCCCGTTGCTCTTTCTTCTGAGAGAAAAAGCTGCAGGGAAAGAGAAGTTCATGTTTTTATTTTTTATTCCTATTTGGTGAATTTGTGCTTTAAAGCCTTAAAGCGGGATATTATAGGCAATGTCAATAAATGCCTTGTGTATCGGTTCCCATTCTCCCCTTTTTATCATTTCTATGGGTACGTCTCCCAGTTCTTTATCTTTTTTTCTTAAATACATTCTTACAGCCTCTGGCGAAAGCACTGAGTCCATAAGTTCGGCAATAGAATACAGCTCTTCTATTTTTTCGGGCAAAATTCCATTGGGGAACCTCTTTCCTTCTTTTATGTCTTTTAAATACCTCTCAGTGGTTTTGAATGCTTCAGCCAGCTCCTTCCAAGACAAACCCATAACTTCTTTAGTGTAAAGCATCTTGGCAACCAAATATGAATGGTAGCTTCCCTCCGGCGATATAAACACCTTTATTCCCCTTTTAAGTAACCCCAGAACGTGATCTAACCCCTTTTCCTTAAGTTCCGTTTCTGAAATAAGGGCTATCTCCATCATCCCTCCTTAAGTAGATTCTATCATATGGTATCTACAGAATGAATGGGAACATTGTTTGCAAAATGGTAAGTAATTTAACCCTTGCATATAACATTCTTAAAAATAGAAGTACATAATAAAATCTTAATCCCTCTTTTCACCTCAAACATGTTAACTCAAAATTTACGCGTTTATTTGCCCGTAGAGGCGCGCTAATTTCCTTTCATAGGGTTTATATCGTGAAAGAGATTTTTCGGGCGAAATACGGGAAATTAGAGGGTAATTTTCGCTACTACCCTTCTGATTTTTTGTGTTTGTTTCTTTAACTTAAATGCATTCTAAGTTCCTTTCCTTTAGGTAGGTGTAGTTGACAGGTTAAGGAGCCATTTCCAGAGGGGGGTTATCTTTATGGTCTTTCCCGCCACCTCTTCCGTTCCCTCCTCTTCAAGGGTTATTATCTGAAGCTGGGAACAATTTAGGGCTTCAGAGCCAGCAAGAAGTGCTGCTATCTCTCTTTGTTTCGTTTTTGGGTCGCTTAAATCCAAACTTACCTGGACAAGGCTTTTGACTTCCTCCCCTTCTTTTACCGCAAAATCAACTTCTCTTCCCCTGTAGTCTCTCCAGTAATAGATCTCTAAGAGAGGGTTTAAAGTTTTTCTCCTGTAAAACTCAAGAAAAACCGCATTTTCAAGGCTCGTTCCCTTTTCCTTAGAGAACTTGAAGCCATAGGAAGTTCTTAGACCCACATCAACAACGTAAGTCTTCCTTACAGCCTGAGCTTGTTCTTTAAGAGAAAAGGCAAATTTTCTCACAAAGAAGAAGAGCCCGGAGTCTTCAAGATGGTGGATATAATTAAGAAGCGTTCTTTTGGTAACAGGAAGGGAGGTTTTTATCCATTTGTAAAAGGAATTTGCAGAGAACCTCTTGGCTGTGTTCGTCAGAAGGAACTTCACAAGTTCCCTTAAAAGCATCGAATTCCTAATGTTATATCTTTCAACCAGGTCCTTAATAAACATGGTTTCCATGTACTCCCTGAGAATTCTCAACTTCATTGCAGGGTCTGTTTCTAAAACCACTTCGGGAAAACCGCCTAATTCTAAGTATTCTTCCACCAATTTCTTCACAAATGCCCTCTTGGTCGAATAGGTTATATTTTTATCAATTTTAACTTCTTTGGCTCTTAAGATTTCCCGCAGAGAAAAGGGCAGAAGCTCAAAAGAAACACCCCTTCCCCTGAGGTTAGATGCTATCTCCCTGGAAAGGAGTTTAGAGGAGGAGCCTGTAAGATATATTTTAAATCTCCCCGTGTCGTAGAGTCTTCTTACCCCTACTTCCCACCCCTTAACATTCTGAATCTCATCCAAGAAAAGGTATGAGGTTTTTCCCATTCTTTCAGGGTAAAGCTCTCTGTAAGCTTGAAGAAGCTCTTCAAGGCACATAGCATCACAGGGAAGGAGCCTGGGATCGTCAAAGTTAACAAATACAATTTCTTCTCTAGAGACTCCATTGGAAAGGAGCTTTTTCATGAGGCCATATAGATAGAAAGTTTTGCCAGTTCTTCTTGGTCCAACAATGGAAACTATCTTCCTCGAAGATAGCGGTACATTCAGCTCCCTCGGAATCACAGTGGGAAGATTCCATTCCTGAAACTCTTTTATAACTTCCTTTAACAACTCTTTTCTCATGGCATCATATATGATACCACTTTTACACAAAAATGGTATCATATAGGGAACCACTTCTGCAGAAATGTCTGCTCCCATGGAAAAGCACTGAAAAAATTAGTTTCTTGGGGGATTAAACATATTTTAGAAAACCAGAATGTAAAAATATTAAAAAACTTTCTAATTTTACCGCTTCTTGCTTTCCGGGTGGAACCCGACTCCATATAGATGTCGATGGAAGATTTCACATATGCGAGAGAATTAATCCAAATTTTTCTATAGGAAAACTAACGAAAGGATTTGATTTTAAAAAGATAAAATTTATTATAAGAACATGGAGACAAGAAGTTCTAAGAGCGAGGTGTTGGGAATGTGAGATATGGTATCTATGTCCATTTTGTTTTGCTTCTTGTGCGAAGAATGGAAAATCTTTAATAGATAAAAACAGGTGCAAAAAATTGAAAAAGAGCATGAAGAAATACTTAGCTGCATACCCTGAAATAAAGGAGGCAGAAAGTGAGATTCAAAAAGAGTCATATAATTGTATTAGCGATTTTCTCTCTGAGCTTCTGCAACAATAGGAGCTCAAAGTTAAATCCTATTAAAATAAGCTTCCCGAATGAAAAGGCCCCTGTAAAATTTGTCTTTGAGAAAAAAATAGAAATAAAAGACATTATGTACAATTCTGTATATGCATGGGACAATAACCTTATAGTTTATGGTTTTTCCGGGAATAATACTATTATTTATGAATATGACAAAGACCTACAAATTCTTAGAACGCATGAATTCAAAAAAGGTCAAGGGCTTGGAGAACTTGGAAGATTTCCAGTATTTATACTATGCGACAAATATTGGTATGTTCCCGACAATACCCAGTGCAGAATTTCTATATTCGACAAAGACTTCCGTTTTATAAAGTATCTAAAAGAAAATCAGCCCTACCCTACCCCTATTTTTATAGACAATTGTAAGAGATTGCTTTATGTTGCTGCTAAATGGATGGATATAAAGAATATGCAGTTTTTCATAAAAGTTGTCAAACTCCCTCAGATGAAAGAGAGGGTGGTATTTTCTACCCCACCAATTTCACTTTATGAACGCCAAAAGATTATATTGGGAAAAGGAAGTTTTCATTACTTCTATCATAAGGGCAAAATATATTATCTTGAAATGGCTTCATATACCCTTGCTTTGTTAAATATGAAAGGGAAACCCGAAAAAACTATTGAAGTAAAATTCAAAAAGATTCCAACCCGAAGGGAGAGAATCAAAAAATGGCTGAAAGAATATAAGTTTCATCGCATAGACAGATTCACCTTCCCTTCTTATATTTACCCTGTTTCATGGATGCTTCCTTTAGCTAAAGGATTTATTGTAGTAAGAAGAAAAAACTACTCACAAACATGTAAAGATTTTGCTGAGGGAGATTACTACGACTATAAACTTAATCCAGTAGGCAAAACGAAAGTTCCTTGTTTTTCAGGGATATTTAGGCTATCTTCCGGCAACTTTTTTTATGGAAACCTCACAAGGAGTTTAAGTGGTAACCACCTCTATCTCTTGCGGGAAGATGAAAAACTTGCAAAAACTTTCCTCGAAAAGTGGAGGGTAAAAGAGTGAAGAAAAAAATAGTTCTTTCTCCTTTCGTTTATCTTAAAAAAGGTGCTATTAGATGGGCTTTTTATGACCTTTTCACTGGAAAATTGTTTCAGGTGATACCAGAAGGATCTCTGGAAAAATTTACAAAAAAGGCTATAAGGGATGCAGAGATATTCTGGCGAAGAAGGTATGATCCACATTATAGGGATTGGGTTACTGAGCTTTATAGAGATCCGTTAGATCCTTATAGAAAAACGTTCTAAAGGATTTAATTTGCGGTTCAACTTACATGAAATATTTCGTGTGGGCTAGTCGCCCATTTTTAATAATCGGATTTGTCTAAAACCTTACAAAGTCAACCGCTGAGTTCGTAAGCTCTTTTCTTCCGTGATAATAACGCATTGTGGTTTTGGGGTCTGAATGACGGGCCGTAAGGTAGGTAGCTGTAAGGTCCGCTCCGTTTTCTATCGCCAGGGTTATCCCAGTATGCCTCAAAGAATGGAAAGAAATCTTTCTCCCCTTAGTTTTTATCCCCGCAAGCCTAAGCCGTCTTCTTAATATATTGTTTGCAGCTCTATCAGAAATAGAGCCCATAAAATTGTGATTGGAAAGAGACCTCACTAAGGGGTCGTCCGCCTCAGGCTCTTTTCCCGTTGCCGCTTTTAAAACATTGAGGTAATGCTCTACTGCTTCTTCAACATCATCTCTAAGCTTCACATACTGAGTTAATCCTGACTTTGTGTTTTTTAGCTCCAAAACTTTTATGCCGAACTTCTCTGTTATGCTCCCCACCTTAAGTGTTACTACCTCACTCACTCTCAAAAGTTCCACAAGTCCGAGAAGGATCACGACCTTATCTCTTAGACCTGCAAAGGTACCGTCATTGCATGCTTCTATAAGTTTCCTTGCTTCATGTCTTTTTAATATATCTGGGTATATTTGTGTTGGTCTCTTAAAGCTCCTTACCAATTTTGAGGAAAATGGGTTGGAGGAAATAGCCCCAACCGATACGGCGAAATCAAAGAGTGACCGCAGGGCTGAAAGCTTTCTGTTTATGGTGGATTTCGTGTATCCCTTTTCAAGAAGCCAGTTTCTAAAAGCTATGCCGTCGCGATAGGTTATTTGCTCCAACGAGCTTCCTTTTGTGAACTCAAAAAACTGAAGAAGGTCCCTTTTGTAGGCGTTCTTGGTCTTCTCTGAAAGCTGTCCGGCGAGAAAGTCCTCAAGAGAAAATTTTCGCTCTTCCTTTAAGGCGGGCAACACGTCGTCAGCCTTCTTTATCGCTTCCATTGTTCTTCTTAAATCTTCTTCTAAGGACGGCTATCATCTCATCCGGAGAGATTCCTTCTTCCTGCATCTGTTCCGCAAATTCAACTGCCTTAATTTCCCGGTAAAGCTCAGGATAGCGTTCTCTAAGATTTTTTTTCATAGGGATGAAAACCCCCACCGTTGCTCCTCTTTTTGTAACAAAAACAATATCTCCTGTCTCAATTGCCTTTAAGATCAAGCTTCTAAAATCAGTAATAGTAGCTTTCATTTTTCCCTCAATAAAATTATAGAATACATCAAGATTTCTGTCAAGTAAATTAAATTTTTCTGACATTTTTCTTAACAATTCAACTTCTGATAATCTTCATTATAGGAAGTAAACCCACAGGGAAAATAGGCGAAAATTCTACCAAAAACCTTTACAAAAATGCCTCAGTTCAGAAAAATGTTTCCGAACGTGCATAGATTAACGTCCGGAAAAAATCAAAACATTACAAAAAAGCTTTATTTACGAAGCTTTTATAAATGAAATTTAGCGCCTATTACTACAGCGAAATTAGATGGATTTACCTCTAAAGTTGTACCAGTTTTTGTGGGAGAAGTTATATTGCTGGTGAAAAATCCATATTGACCATTATAGGTACCAGGAACAATCATCCATTCGTATGTTTTTTTGCTTGCAATATAATATTCAAAGGCTATAAATAAGGAAAAGTTAGGGCTCAACTTGCTAGAAAGATTTAAGCCGACATTTCCTCCAAAAATCGTTTCGCTAGCATTAATATTAGCTTTGTATCCAAACCAGTCAATCCAGCCCTTCCATCCCCACCAATAGTTTTCAGTTAGTGTAGAAAATCCCCCTATATGTGAATCCAAGTCTGTTTTGACAGAGAACAAAGTGGGTCCTCCGTAAACTTCCATAGTCATACGATTGGACAGCTTTGTTCTATAAACAAAGTCAATATTCAGGGTTGTGACAGAGATTTTTCCTGTATCTTTCCAGCTTCCGCTATCGCTTCCGCTTACTCCCGTTTCCCAAAGCCAAGATATGTTGTAATTCGACTGCAAGTCTACATTGTTACTCCAAAAACTCCCTGACAATCTTACCCCTAGCATATCCGAAAAGTACATTTCCAGCCCTGCTTCTCCCACAAAAGAGCTTTTTGCTTCCGGAGATATAGTTCCACTGTGAGATACAGCGATATGTTGAGCAGCGCCGTCAAGACTATAATTACTATCTGAAAGACGAGGAGTACCAGAGAATCCGCCAGAGAGAAAAAGGTTGAATTCCGTACCAAACACCATCCCGGTTGCCATCAATAAACAAAATGATACAACCAAAAATTTTTTCATAAGTTTACCTCCTCCTTATATTTTTTAATATGCGCTAAGCATTTCTCTAGTTTTTCAAAGGCCTCCTTTGGAGTCTGTTAGGACGGATATGAATTATATGTGCCTATCTAATTCCCCCCACCTAACAATTCTCTGTGTCATTTTGGCACAAAAAGGTAAGAAGTAAAAATTTCTGGAAAATTTTCCCGAAGTGTAATAAAATTTTTCCGGGAAAATCACCTTCTCCCGAAACTCCCACAATCCCCTTGGGGTAGGGAAACCTGCCCCTTACCATTTATGAAATTTTAAAGCCCTGAGAGGTCCACAGAAGCCCTCAATTTTTACTCCATAGGGTTTATATCATAAAGTCGATTTTCCGTGCGAAATACGGGGGATTAGAGGGTGAATTGTATGGGATATATGGGATATTACTCTATATGCAAACGTTGTATTAAGATAGATTCTGTTTTATAATTCAGTTGACAATAATTTTTAGTTATATCATACTGTGGCAGGGGATGGTTTTTATGGCACTTAATATTAAAGCGTTTGAATCTTGGCTCTGGGAGGCAGCCTGTGCCATACGCGGTCCGGTGGATGCCCCCAAGGTCAAGGATTACATTCTGCCGCTTATCTTCTTAAAGCGGCTTCCCGAGGTATTTGAGGATGAACTCGAGCGCTTAGGTGAAGAATTCGGCAGTAGTGAAGTTTCAGAAAGCATAGTAGAGGGTGAACGCCAGCAGGGCACGATTGTCCAGGGAAGGAGCTCTGTCCGTTTTTATATCCTTGAAAGCGACCGCTGGGAGGCTATTCGTACCCACGGACAGGTAGGGCTTGGTCAGTTTCTCATCGACGAGTGCCTTAAGGATGTTCTGACCGTCTTGGGGCTCAACGGCATGGAGGCGGAAACATGAGCAGTACACCATCTGCGCAAGCAAAAAAACTCTCCGAAAGCTACCGCATGACCGAACTCGGCCCCCTGCCCGAGGAGTGGCAGGTGGCAAGGTTGGGCGAGGAAGGAAGTAGGATCCATAAAACGAACACTGGGTAAACGATGAGCACACACGTACACTCTGGAGGAGCAGCCGCCGAGCGCGGCTTTAATTTCCAGCATTGTGTAGCAGCCTGGGTAGCAGTCCACATTCTGGCAGAAAAATCGGCCAGTCCTCCTTGGGATTTACCAGAGGACGCCACTCTAGAATGGCTTCGATGTGAGACCGATCATCCTGTTGACGATCTTCTTGTTGGGACCTCACATCATGGGCTCGTATTTGCCCAAGTCAAGCGTAACCTTAATCTATCTTTATCTGCTGGCTCAGACCTCGCGTCTGCCCTCGACCAATTCGTTCGTCAGTTCATCGCCTGTAAGTCCGGTTCCTGTGATCGCCTCCTCGATCCTCAACGGGATCGGTTGCTTCTGATTACTTCATCAGAAAGTTCTAAGCCAATCCGCACCCATCTACCGAATGTGCTTCGCAGGCTCCAACGTTTAACTCCAGAACAGACACTCAATGATGCTGCTAAAAACCAGCCTGAACGCCACGTGCTTGATGTGGTTCGAGAACATGTTCTTAGGTTGTGGCAAAATCACTTAGGTGGAAAACCGTCGGATCAAGAACTCCAAGAACTTCTCTCACTGATTCACATCCAGGTGTTAGATATCGGTAAAGGGCAGACAGGAGAGCGCGAGGCGAAAGGACTGCTTCGTTCCGCAGTCTTGCGCAATCCCAATCAAGCAGACCAGGCGTGGGCGAAGTTGGTAGAGTTATGCGCCCGTTTGGCGGCGGAGCGGTCTGGTGCGACGCGGAAGGATCTCCAGCGTGAGCTTTTGGAGACCGATCTTGATCTCCGCGCTACACGAAGCTATAAAAACGACATTAAAAGACTCCGCGTACACTCCGAAATGACTCTTAGCACCCTCG
The DNA here is from genome assembly GCA_964627015.1 of uncultured Desulfobacteraceae bacterium. Classification (GTDB taxonomy): domain Bacteria; phylum Desulfobacterota; class DSM-4660; order Desulfatiglandales; family Desulfatiglandaceae; genus CAZVGY01. Next base: position 9,375 of record CAZVGY010000065.1, on the reverse strand, counting down.
CTCATCACGCCAAAATACGGTTAGGTTCAGCGACGATCAAAATTCCCCGTGCCTGCACCGATGCCTTAAAGCAGGCTGCTATGACCCAATCTATTCTTGTCGTAGGGGAACCAGGGGCTGGAAAGTCCGTCGCTCTCCACGATTTTGTCGCATCGCTTCATGAAGACCAGAAAGATTTTGTCTTTTTGGCCGTGGATCACCTCGCCGCTCGGAGTTTGGGAGAACTCAGGGAAGAGCTCGGATTGGAGCACGAGTTTCACGAGGTGATCGAGAACTGGCCGGGCTTGGAGCCCGCATTCTTAGTGATCGATGCCCTCGATGCCGCCCGGGGAAGCCAATCAGAAAGAATGATCCGTGACCTTATTCAGGAAATTATTAAAAAAGACAGTCGCTGGCGGGTCGTGGCTTCGGTCCGCAAGTTCGACCTCCGGTATGGCGTAGAGTTTCAGTATCTCTTTGCCGGAGATCCGCCGACGGGTTTCGTAGATCCGGAGTTTCAGCGTGTTCGGCACCTAAACGTTCCTAAACTTTCCGACGGGGAGTTAGATCAGATCGGCCAGCAATCCTCAGAACTGCAATCTCTGATTGAACGTGCCTCGGACGAACTGAGAGAGCTCCTGCGTGTGCCCTTCAACGTCAGGATCTTGGCCGAGCTCCTTGACGCCGGACTCAAGACAGAGGATCTGACGCCAATCAAGACACAGATTGAGCTGCTGGACCGTTACTGGTTACACCGGGTGGTGCGTTCTGACGGAAAAGGAGACGTGCGGGAGGCGCTTCTGCGCGAGGTCTGCGAGAATATGGTAGCACAGCGGATATTGCGAGTTGATCGCAGCGCTATCTCCCGCCCGGATACCGGTGCATTACTTGACGATCTCCTCAGTACCCAAGTCCTCGTCGAATGGCAGGCCTCACCGGAAGGGCGCCCAAATCGTGATATTCTCGCTTTCTCTCACCATGTTCTCTTCGACTATGCAGTGGCTAGGCTGCTATTTCGAGGGGACGGCACGAAACTCATCCGGCGTCTTGAGGAAGATCCCGAACTTGTAATCGTTGTTCGCCCCAGTCTGGTGCTGCATTTTTACCATGTCTGGAGCGCAAGTAGCGATCGCCGGCAATTTTGGGAACTCGTGTTCCGCGTCATCGCAAGTCCTAGGATACCGGAAGTGGGCAAGCTTATCGGTCCGGCTGTAGCAGCAGAGCTGGCTAAAACAATGACCGATTTGGAACCCCTGTGTGAAGCCTTGGAGGAGGATGACAGGGCCACACAGGACGCTGCAGAGCAGGCTTTCCGCCACCTTGCTGGCGCATTAGTGGCAGGCACACCGGAAGGCGCACCGCTTGTGGGGCAGCAAGCGGGCCCCTGGTGTGAACTGCTAGAGCGCGTAAGCCACAATCTACGAACAAACACTGCCTACACAATCAAGATTCTCCTCATAAAGATATGTGACAATCCTAAGGATTTTACCCCTGCCCAATTGGAAGCAGCGGGTATGGCCACGCGCCAGCTCCTAGAGTTTGCATGGTCCCAACCGACAAGGGATAAGTGGCTTGTGGTCTTTGCTCTTCAGTGCGCCTGTCGCACCTTCGAAAGCAATCCTAGTGAGTCCGAGTCACTCATACGTCGCGCCATCGAACCTTCGCATCTATCCCGGTACGGTTTTGAAGAGCTGCCCTGGCTTGCCCGGGAGGTGACAAGGTTAATTCCGTTTGTACCCATACTGGTGAAGGATATTTATTGCGCGGCCTTTCGCCATCAAGAAAGATCCGAAGAATCGACGTCTATGGGATCCAGCCGTATCCTTCCACTATTATCCAACCGCCACCAAGACTATGAGATGGCATTGTATGAGTTAGCGGAAGCCTTTCCCGTGTTCCTAAAATCAGCACCGGAAGAGGCGACGCGCACCCTTATTCAGGTGGTCGAAGCTTACGTTGTTCAGCGTCACTCACCAGAATCCGGGCAGTGGCATGAGGAAGTTTTCGATTTCGACGGGCGCGAGGCCCACCTGCGTACTGACTACAGCGGAATTTGGGATGAAGGCAAGACCTATCGCCATGATAACCCCATAAAGATGCTGGACGCTTTCCAGCAATTCGTAGAGGACTTGGCGACCAAAAAGGAAGATCGAAGCCAGTGGCGCCGTCTGCTAGAAATTATCGTTTCTGAAAACCGCCTTGCTGTCCTGTGGCGCCGGCTCCTCTTTATTGGGGCTCGCTTTCCCGAGACTATAGGTAGAGATATTCTGCCCCTCGCCTGGGCACAACCAATACTCACCGGGATCGACACCACTGTGCGAGCCGGTGAATACCTCAAAGCCATTTTCCCAACCCTTGAGCCCGCACTGCGTCAAAGGATCGAGAGAACCATTCTGGATATTCCCAATGCAATAGAAGCGGACCGCAGGGAGGCAGCCGAGCGTTGCCGCAACCGGCTCCTCGGATGCCTTTCCCCTGAAGCCATCGTTACCGATGAGGCACGGCAACGATTAGAAGAGTTAAGAACTCAGAATGCTGTCCCGCCCAACGAACCTCTGGTGCGTCTTGAAGGGGTACGTTGGGCTCCGTACGGCGAAGAAGAATACCTAAGGGACCAGGGGGTTCCGGTTGACGCCGAGCCGAATCGAAAGGTTCTTGAGCTCGTACGGCCAGTCAAGAAATTCGCCGACAAGCATCTGAATTCCACTCCGACGATAGAGGAAGCCAGGTCTATCCTGCCGGAGCTTCACGCACTTTATGAAGTGCTAAAGCGCCGAGAAGGGAGTCTAAGAAAAGGGTGGATCAAGAAGTTCTTTCGCAAGCTGCATAAAGTAGTTCCGCTACTGAAGCACGCAGAAGAGAAGGGGGTGGATCTCAAGCTACGGGATTACGCCTGGGGAATCCTGGCTGCCGCTTGCTCCCGTATTGCGCAAGTTGATGGGCTCTCTTGCAATCAAGAACCTGGCAAGTTCGTAAAAGCTGTGCTTCTTAAAGCAAGCCGTCATCCAAAGCCGGTTCATAACCCTCAATACGATGCCCAGTTTGACGAACATCCATTGTGGGGTAGCCCCGCACCACGTATAGAGGCGGCCAAGGGATTAATTACGCTGGCACGTCACCCCGACTGCGCCACACCGGATGTCCTAACGGCAATAGAAGAACTCAGCACCGACCCGGTCCCTGCTGTACGTTATCAAATAGCTGCCTACTTGAACGCCCTGTACCATACGGCCCTGGAGCTCATGTGGCGCATTGCTGAACGCATAGCTCAGCAAGAGCAACGCCGGGGCGTGCTTCAGGGACTTCTTACCGGTCCCCTCGGCCACTTGGCTGGGAGCGACTCCGATCGCGTAGCTGAACTGATGAAAACCATTTGGGACCGAATCACCGAGGGAGTCGGAGCTGACCGGGTGCGGGAGTTCTGCGTGGGTATCTTCACGGATCTTTATATCTGGCGGAATCATGCCGCCTCACGCGATGTGGTTCACGAGATCGTATCGAATCCTGCTTCGTATCCTTCCGAAGCAAGCTATGTGTTAGGAAGACTTCGCAAGCCACTGACGCATGGACCAACTGACCGATCCAATCCCGAAGCCGATGCGGCACGAAAGCGTGCGCTGGATCTCCTCTATCTCCTGCTCCGTTCCACACAGCACAGCCTCCGAGAGATCGAAAAGCGCCATGCTTCAAAACCTTTTGAAGACTGGACCAAGAGCGATCAGAAAACATTCAAATCGCTCCTGCGTCTGATCGACCGTATCGCAACCGAAGTTTACTTTGCCTCTGGAGCATTCGACGCCAGGAGGCATAGGCAAAAACGCGAAGAGCGTGAAGTCGGCCCTCAATCCAAGCGGTTTTACCAGGAAGCGGGAAAGATTCTCGACAAACTTGCCGATGTAGCCCTACCCAGTGTCGCACACCACCTTCTGGAGATCCTTGAATACTTCATTCCGCTAGATCCCCGGGGTGTCTTCCTTCGCATCCACCGCGTGGTGTCAGCAGGGCAGCAAGCAGGATACCAGTACGAATCCATGGCCGCTGACCTCATCGTCTGGCTCGTCGAGCGCTACCTGGCTGAGCACAGGACGCTGCTCCAGGAGGATAAAGACTGTCGTAAGGCGTTGATCGAGGTTCTGGATGTATTTGTAAGTGCCGGATGGCCGAGTGCTCGAAGGCTCGCCTATCGTTTGGATGAGATTTTCCGATGAGCCGGGTGCGGAATGCCGATGAATTTCTTTTGCGCTTTCGGAGGATCTCCTACGAATACGAGAGGAACTTCGGCCCGGTTGTGTCCAAGCTTTGCAGTCAGTATACCAGCCGCCATAAAAAAGAGGTTATCAATGATCACCTGGAAGTCCATGCCAGGACCTACTTCGTAAACGCTCTCCTCGCTGCCTTAAACTGGAGGTTAGACAAAAAGCCGACCGAAGACCTACCGAATTTGGTTCCTGAACTTTCCGTTCGGCCAGCATCGACAGAGAGGCCTCGATTCCTCGACTATCTCGGTTTCGAAAGAGGGACTGGTCGCCCTCTATTGATAGTGGAAACCAAAAGGCCTCGTACCAGCTTGCCACGAACCTTGACCCCGGCTGCTGCCACCTACTCCGAGATCGTTAGCCGAGGTCTGGCGGGGAAGAAACTTATCGGAGAATGGAATAAGTGGCTGGATACGCTTCGAGTCTATGTCCGCTCGGTCTATCAGGGAAGCCAGGAAGTTCCGCGGCGAGTCGTGATAACCAACGGCGACTGGCTGATCCTGTTTCTCGATCCGGCCGACGCTTTCTTAGAGGAAGGGGAACACGATCCCTGTCGCATTCTTGTGTTCCAAGACCGAAGCGACATTGAGAAACGATTTACCGAGATCTTCCGCTACCTTGAGCATCAGCAAGTATTAAGAGAAGTGCCCCCTCTCACACCCGGCGAGTTGCCCTTTTATGCCCAAGAAATCGATCGGGTAATGCACGGCCTTCGCCTGCGGTATATTGAAGTAACCGGAATCTATCAGCGTGAACCCATGATCAGAATAGCACCGGTAATCTGGCTTCGGACACGTTATGGTGCATGGCTCCGCGTCGAATCGCCTGGTCGTGAGTACCAGTTGGCCCGCGGAGATGCAGATCTTCGCACGCACCTGAATGAGGTTCGACAAGCCGCACAGAAGCTGCTCGCAGAGGTTAATAAACGGCTTGGTACTTCTCTCCAGGCTTACCCGCTTACCCAGCACTATGAGGACGAATACGCTTTCGCGGCGCTTCCTGGCGTCCAGGAGCAAGAGTCCAATGATTACCTTCTTGTGACGGGAAACAAGACACACTACCTGCTCCAGGACCTATCTGTGTCCTCATGCCCCTATCATGATTGGCCTGCGTGCCAACGGGACGGTGTCCCCTCTAATCCCAGACCACTTACGGCCCCCTCTGTCTCCCCTCGTTCGTTTTTTGTGTCCGGCGACCTTCATCATTGCGCCCACCGCGATGTGAGTGCTGCCAAGGCGAGTCTAATTACAGCCGTCAACAGGGCCAGATGTGGCCCTCGCAGTGGATCGGAAAGTCAAGCCTTCTGCGAAATTTGGTGCTTCGAGCAATATCTTTGCTGCCGCACCTGCGCCTATGAGGAAGTGTGCACGAAAGCGCCCGTCTTTCGGCTGCCATGCCAGCGGCCAACGTTATCCGTCGACCACATGCAACAAGTTCCAGAGGATGGGGTCTACCGTGGTTCCCAATGAGACACATCTTCCTGACGGCTTCAAAATGACCGAACTCGGCCCCTGCCAGAGGAGTGGCCGGCGGTGAAGTAGGGGGGAGGTGGTAAAATCAATTACTTCTGAGGATTGGGGTAAATCAGACCCTACAAAAGACCATTATCCAAGTTTTGTTATTCGAGGAACAGATTTTCAAACTGCAGAAATTGGTAAATTGAACAACGTTCCTTATTAGATATGTAAAGCTTTCATCTCTAAGGAAAAGAGAACTATTTACCGGTAACCTTCTTGTTGAACTGTCAGGTGGCAGTAAAGATCTGACCTGCTCCTTACCCTTTATAAAATTTTAAGGCCCTGAGAGGTCCACAGAAGCCCTTAATTTTCTCTCCATAGGTTTACATTACAAAAGCGATTTTCCGGCGGAAATGCGGGAAATTAGAGGGCAATTTTGGGCATAGGATTTAAACTTAACATTATAATTTTTCCAAAAATTGCTCAATCGTTTTTATATCTTCCTCGCTCAATTCATATAAGTGATAGACAATTTTATCAATAAGCTTATCTGTGTCTTCTATTTGTTTCTTGTATCTGCTCAGTAAATTTCTTGCAATCTCTTTTTTGTAATCTTCGGAAGCCCCATCTTTCCATTCAGGATGTGTTTCCAGCAGATCTATAATCTTAATCATCTCATCTGTTCCAGATTCAACTTTGTCCTCTATAAAAAGTTTTAGGAGATATTTATTCTGGTTGAGTTCTATCATCTTCTTGGCGAGAAAAGAGAGGAAATCGTGTAAGACTGCGGAGCCTGAGGGAATTTTTTTAATAGTTTCCTCAATATCTGAAAGTTCACCGTTCTCATATTTTGACTTTAATTTATCCAAAAACTTACTATTACTACTATTATTAAAGGCTATTTTGGGAATAGGTAATTTAGGAATATTGGTTACTAAAATTTGAGGGTGCAAATCTTTGCCCTTTCTGTTTAAGTAGGTTTCATAGTAATATCCAATAATATTCGAGTTTAAAATCGCTAATATAAACTCGAGAGAATAATTTGTTCCCTTAGTTTTAAGGTATGTTGAATGGATTGAATTGGTATGGTAATATCCATCATAATCAATAGTTCCCATTATTCTCGTCGCATCTTGTCGTGTTATGATACGAGGCGTATATTCGAAAATTTGTTTATTTCTTAATTGTACTTTTCTTATCTCTTTCCTTATCCATTCATCTTTTTGTGCCTGGAATTTCTGGTTCCTACTAAGTTCTTCATATTTCTTTTCTAAATATTTTCTTGCTTCCTCAATATCATAGCAGATCCATGTTCCTCCCCACCATAGAAAATATCTATTTAGTATATATTTCCCTGCTATACCTAAAATTTTTTTATATCTATTGTCTTTTTTGCTATCACTTATCAAAGCTTCTCTAACATGAATTACAATGCCATCTTTACTTTCAGCAATATCTCCGAGAAGAATTCTGTTTTTACCATTTCCTTTTATTTTCTTTATAATGCCTATATCTGCATCGATTAGATAAATAGAAAAATACGGGTCTTCAGAAGTCCCAAAAAGATTCTCGGACATTTCTTTTATTACTATCTTCGGTTGATTTTTCAAAGTTTTTCCATGAACATCTTTCCCCACAAAAACTTTATTAGTGTTTCTTTTTAATTGATACGAGGCAATAATAAATTCATCGTTAGATTCAAATTCTTTTATAGTTCCTAGGTATATAAATAACCAAATTTTATCCCATATATATCTTTGATGTTTACCAAAATCTCTCGGACGACTTAACAATCTATATGGAAGAAGAAAGGTAATGTACCCTTTTTCATCAATCATTTTTATAAAACGCTCAATAAAAAGAGCTGCACTATCTAATCTTCCATTTTTGCTATAATTTACTTTCTCTTTTATAAATGATTTTTCTGATTCACTTAATTCAATATTATACGGCGGATTTCCGATTACAGCATCAAAACCACCCTTTGGATCAGGTTTTCCTTCTTTGTACCACACCTCAGGAAATTCTAATTTCCAGTGGAAAAAGCGTTTATTTTTGGCAAGATTAAGGGCTGCGTTTATTAAATTCTGCTCTTTTTTTGTTAGATCCACCTTTCCAGAAATAACATCCAGAGGATCTCCTTTTGTACCGTTAAGCGAAATCAAAGGTGATTGATACTTTTTAAGTTCTGATTTTTTCTTTGGGGTCATAAAGAAATCTGCTGTATAAACATCTAACAATTTCTTATATGGTTCAAGTTCTTTGACAACATCATTGTAAATTTTAGCGCTCTCTTCCACTTCTGATATATCAGCATCTGTGATTTCCTGGAGTTTCTCAATCTTAGTTAAAGCTTTATTTATAAGCCCCTTATGTTTTGAACCAAAAAGAGGGATATTTTTTAACACTCTATCAAAGTCTTCCGGATCTGCACCTATAAGGGAATTACCACACTTCAAGTGGTGGTCCAAGAAGGAAAGAGGAGCGCCCATAGTGAAGGTATGAAGCCATAAAGAAACCTTTGCAAGTTCTACTGCAAGCGGATTTAAATCAACACCATAGATACATCGTTTTAAAATGATCCTTTTAATTAGGTTTTTATCTTCAAGTTTTGTTTCATCGATTAAGTAACCCTCTTTTTGAACTTTTTTTAAAATATGATTTCTTATTTTTTCTAACTCATCTAGCAAGGGGCTTTGGTAAACTTCTTTGCCAAAATATTTTTTTTCAGATGTTTCCACCAGTATTTCAAGGATTCTATCCGCAAGATAATCAACGGTCCCTACGAGAAAGTGCCCACTTCCCATAGCGGGGTCTAAAATCCTGAGTTTGAGAATTGATTCAGCAGGATCTTTTAATTTTAAAAGTATATTCCTGTAGGCGTTTTCTTCGTCTATAATTCTACCCTTTGTGTTGTGGACTTCTTGATTAAAAGAAATATTGAATTCTTTTATTAACTTTAGCAGTTCCTGTTTACTTTTGTTTTTTAGTTTCTCTTTCCACTCATCAAAATCCCTTCTCTTTTCCTGGATAAGGGGTTCTACGGTGTTTCTCACAATGTATTGAACGATATAATCAGGGGTATAATAAGATCCTGTAGCCTTTCGTTCAGATTTATCATTTGTAAGATACGATTCTCCTTTTTTAATCTTTATCTCGTTCTCATTACTTGCCGGATAATATATCTCTTTTCCTTTCTGTTTTTTTACACTGAGGGGAGTTTCAGCAATCTTTAATTTAAACTCAAGTAATCCTTCGTATAAACTACCTAACTGTCGAACTGAGAGATCCCTATAGTTTATTCTTTTGGGCGGATTCTCTGTATAATCTCTGCTTAGCTTATCAATAGCAGGAACTAAAAATTTATCCGGAATAGAGTACTTTTCTAAAAAGGGATGCTTTTGAGGATTAAAGAGTCCTCCGTTGTAGGGCGGAATTCTTAAGTTTCGATCTCCCTCGTTTACAATTCTGAAAAGATTTTTTATTTTTGACCAATAAAAAGAAGCAGTTTCACTTAAGATTTCTTTCCTGTCTATTTTTCCTGCTATTTCGTCTCTAATTATACTTAGTGAATAGTTTTTGTACCCATTACTTCTTATAGGAAGCAGTTCTCTGTCCTCAGCATAAAAGATGAAAAGTAGTCTGTATAATAGAATTAATGTGTTGTCGTAAATTTCCTGCAA
>CAZVGY010000064.1:0-22438 GCA_964627015.1 uncultured Desulfobacteraceae bacterium | reverse complement strand
TGAAAAGAAAAAACGGACAAAAGGGCTTCACCCTGATCGAGCTGATGATCGTTGTCGCCATCATCGGTATCCTGGCAGCCATTGCCATCCCGCAGTTTGCTGCCTATCGTACCCGTGCCCAGAACAAGGCGGCTCAGAGTGATGTCCGTAACCTAGCCACTGAAATGGCTGCATTCAATGCTGATTACCAGGAATATCCCAATTAGACAGCTAGCCAAACATCACTTTATTATTTAGGAAAAATTACCTTAAGGAGATCGCCTTATGAAAAAGTATATCTACGCTTTAGCATGCATTGCAATTATCGGATTCGTTACTCATAATGCCACAGCCTCAGATGTTGCCCAAACTAATCCCGGCGACCAAGTTACAGTTAGCGCAAGTAGTATTACCGGTGCCCCTGATTTAACCTTCAACCCTTCCACCAATGTTGTTATAAACGGCACAACTGCTGATACTGCCTTTCAGATAACTGGTTACCACGATTCTGCGGATCAGAAAAAAAACGGCCAGGCATACGGCATGGCCAGCGATGTGAACAAACTTTACTGGCTTGATATAAGCACAACTGCATATTCAGAGCCAAGTGGAACCAATTCCGGTGCTTTTGGTTCTACCTGGCACGAGATGTAACACAACCCGTAACGGAACTCCAAAAGCTCTTCCTGAAAATAAATCAGGAAGAGCTTTTTTTATACCTATGCCCATCTTTTCCTGCAACCAACTCCATAAAACCTACCAGACCAGTTGGTTGAAACGATCGGGCCATAATGCCTTGAACGGTGTCAGTCTCCAGGTGGAATCCAATGAAGTTTTCGGCATCATTGGCCTGAATGGAGCCGGAAAATCCTCGCTGTTGAAAATTTTCATGGGTTTTATCCGGCCGGATAAAGGCACAGCAACCATTGCTGGTCATTCTGTCACCACCCCTGATTGCCACAGGCTGATCGGCTACCTGCCGGAGCACCCCAGCCTCTATCCACACCTCTCCATCCGGGAACATCTGCGGTTTGGCTGCCGGGTTGCCGGACTCTCCAAAAAAGAAGGATTGAAGCGCATTCAATCTGCCCTGGAAACAGTGGATCTTACGCAAGTGGCGGACAAGCCGATAAAAAGCTTTTCCAAGGGAATGACCCAGCGGGCGGCTCTGGCCTATACCATCCTGCTGAAGCCAGAAATTCTCATCCTGGATGAACCCATGTCAGGCCTGGATCCTCTTGGCAGACAGCTGGTGCTGGACATTATTGAAGAGTATCATCATTCACGAAAGGCAACCATCCTTTTCTGCTCACATATTCTGACGGATGTCGAGCGAATCTGCGATCGTATCGGAATCATGCACCAGGGGCAGCTGAAAGATGTCATTACTCCTTCCTCCCTCAGCATAAATTATGGTAATTCTGAAGCCAGAAGCTCAAAAACTCCGCTGGAACAATACTTTCTTCAGACGGTCAAAGCCTGAACAACATCATGAAATCATTCTGGCCGGTCGCAATCATAACCTATAAAGAAGGCCTTCGACAGCGAGTGCTGTACGGAGTCCTGATCGCTGGTTTTCTGTTGATCCTGCTGGCTGTCCTGGTCAGCGGCTTTTTCATGCGGGACATCCTCAAAGTATTGCTCGATATCTGCCTTTCCGCCATCAGCGCAGGAGGTCTGCTGGTGCCTTTTTTCTTAGCGGTTAACCTCCTGGCCGGGGATATCGAGAATCGTACCATCTATACCCTGCTGGCCAGAAACATTTCCAGAAAAGCGTATATTCTTGGAAAATTTACAGGGTTAGCAATGCTGACTGCCACTGTAATAGGTATTCTGGCACTTGCAAGCATTGGTGCCATCTGGTTCGCAACCCTAATCTATCCAGGCCATTATTTTGCTCATTACAGCCCTCTTTCCACCATTATTGCTATAGGCATGACCTTTGTCGGTATCCTTGTCCTGAACAGTACCGTAGTGCTCTGGTGCAGCCTGACAACCAGCTCTTTTCTGGCAACCCTGCTTACCCTGAGCACCTATGTTATCGGTCATACCATGGAGGATATGGTACGCTTTATGGAAATGCAGATAAGCGACATAGCAATCTCGCCCGCAATCCAGCTGACGGTCAAGTGTGTTCTTTATATATTTCCCAACCTTGCAGCCTTTGACCTCAAACAACAGGCAGCTTACAGCTTGCCAATCCCACCAGCTGAAACTGCCCTGCTCTGCCTTTACGGTCTGGCCTATATCTCTGTCATCCTCTCTATCTCCATTTTTTCCTTCCAGCGTCGGAACCTGCCGTGAGCATCTGGCCAAAAGCCCTGATCCTGCCGGCCCTCTGTCTGGTAAGCATTTACTGTGTTGCTACCCTGTATCGATACCATTGCGAAAACAGAAATCTGGAAATCAGTCATTTCAGCCGATTATCAGAGCCGGTAGCCCAGGCTGTCTCCCTGGAATTTCAAGGAATTATTTCTGATCTTCTTATGCTGAAATCTCTCACCTACATGGGGGAGAGAATCATCAGGAAAGAAGAAATCAGTCCCGAGGAATGGCAGATGATTTACCGAACCCTGACCCAGGTTACCAACCTGGATCCCCGTTTTTTAGATCCTTACCTGGTTGCGGCCACGACTCTGCCCTGGGAAGCCGGTATGGTCGTGGAGACAAATGCACTCCTGGAAAAAGCTGCAAAGATACTCACTGACGATTATCGTCCAAACTTTTTCCTCTGGTATAATTATTTCTATTTTCTCAACCAGCCCGGCAAGGCAGCAGAATATTTAGAAAAGGCTGCAACAATACCCGGTGCGCCAACATATTTCTCTACTCTTGCGGCCCGCATGAACCTGTATGCAGGAAAAATATATGCTGCTGTTATTTTTCTCCAGGAAACGATGCAGCAGACCACAGACCCGACCCTCTTGAAATTCCAAAAAAAACGGCTGCTGGCCCTGCAAAAAATCGGATATCTTGAGCAGAAGATTCAACAATTTAAAAAAAAATACCATGTTGCCCCAAAAGACTTACATGAGCTGGTTGACAAAGGTATCATCGACCAGATACCAACAGATCCCTATGGCGGTGAATTTTACATCATGAGCAACGGCAGGGTCTACACCACCTCTAAACTGGTTCCAGTTAAGAAAGAAAAGAAGAAAGAATAATGTAAGGCATCTATTGGTCAATCGTTTCTTTTTGCGCCTTTTTTTCCATTAATTCTATAGCCATTTTTAAATTATTCTCAGCAAGCGCATGGCCGGGATTAATCCGCAGTGCGAAGGTGAAACTCTGAACCGCTTGCCGGTACTTTTCCTGATTCAAAAAAACCATTCCAAGATTGTTATAGGTATTGACAAGCATCGGCATAATGTTGAGAAACTTCAGATACTCCTTCTCAGCTTCAGCAAATCTGCCCTGACGAAAAAGCTCGTTGCCGTAATTATACAACAGGCCGACCGGATACTTGGTCAATCTGGCAGCACTGCGATAGTGTGCAAGCGCCTTATCTCCTTTTCCTTCCTGCTGAAGCAACAGGGCAAGATTATAATGGGCAGCCATCTTGTGGTTTTCAATGAAAAGAGCCCTCTGATACGTGGAAATTGCTGCATCCAACTCTTCTGTTCTGGAAAGCGACTCTGCGACGTCAAGAAGAAGTTCCATATCTTCTGGATGGTGCAACAATGCCTTTTGCAGGATCGGTAAAGCCTGCGCAGCCTGGCCACTGCGGAGCAATGTATTTCCGTAATTTTTCAACACAACAGGATTATCCGGAACAGCCAGCAGAGCAGCCTTTAACTGTTCAAGAGCCTCTTTGTACTGCTTCCTGTCCCGTAAAAGATTTGCCAGTCCAATTCTGGCCGGGATATATCCCGGCTTCACCTCTATTGCCCTGCGATAATAAATCTCTGCCTCTTTTCTCCTTTCCTGCTGAACGAGCAGATTCCCTAGATTGGTAAGAGGAGTTTTGGCATTTGGATTCATGGCCAGGGCAATCCGTAACTCTTTTTCTGCCTGATCAATCATTCCTTTTTTTGTCAGTGCTAAAGCAAGATTGCTGTGCGGACGAAAATTGTCAGGTGAGACTGTAATATTCTGCTGCCAAAACTGTACAGGATCCCTCCACATGTTGTTACGCATAAAGGTCCAGTACCCCCAGGTTGCACTGAGCAGAACAAGTATTATGATTGTTACCCGGGTATTACTGATACTCCTGTACAACAGAGCAACAGCAAACAGGAAGAACATCATTGAGGGCAGATAGGTACGATGCTCAAAGTACATTTCCAGACAGATAACCGAAGATTCGATCACCAGGTTTCCGAAAAACCAGAACAGACAGAAGGACAGAAGTCGTTCCCTGCGAGCCAGCACCCCTCCCAGTATCCAGAGAAGCACTATTCCTGCAACAGCGTAAAGGGTGGAAATGGGTACAGTCAAGGAGGTTGAAAAAGGAAAATTATAATCAAGAGCGAGTCTTTCTGGATAAGGATAGAATAAAAGACTTATATAGCGCCAGACCACTCGAAATTGGGTGAGCAACCGCTCATAGGCTGTAAAATCGCGACCTGGACAGTCACTGAACAACACCAGCCAAGGCGCTTTGCCTAAATAGAGAAACGTCAGCAAACTGAAAATGCCGGCAGCTCCAGCCAGCCAGTAAAGTTTTCTTCTCAGCCAGGACCACTCTAGGTCTTGGAAAAAAAACCACTCATAAAGAAAGATAAACACGGGTAAAGTGGCAGCTATCTCTTTGGAGCCAAGAGCTAAGAGTCCAGCCAGTCCGCTTCCGATGAACAGACACCAGGCAGGGATATGAGATGCCCCCTTGTCGCTCTCCATCTGAATTACGCGGCCCATGACATAGAGAAGCATGGCAAGGATATAGAACATTGCTGCCATGCTGTTCATGCGCTGGACTATATAGGTCACCGACTGGGTCCCCAGAGGATGGACCAGCCACAGCACAGCGGCCAGCAAAGCAAGTCCGGGAAATCCGCCATACTTCCTTTTGTTAACTGGTAGATCGAGGGTAATTCGCAGGAACAGGTAAAGAAAGATACCGGCCAGCACATGAATTGTGATGTTGACAAGATGGTACCCCTGAACCCTGTATCCACCCAAATAGTAATTCAAGGCTAAACTCAGGTTACTCATGGGGCGGGTTTTAAGTGTGCCTGTTGTTAGGATCTTGCTTATTTCATCAACGGAGCCCCTCTCCAGGCGCAATGCCGGATTTTGAATATTCGAAATATCGTCAAAATAAAAAGGAACTTCCATGGTATTGGAATAGGCAACAATCCCAACCAAAACGATAAGACAAATTGATCCCCAGGATATTCGACTTTTTAAACAGGCATCAGGCATAATCACAACTCACAAATTCAATATATTCAAGAAAGTATCATCAATTGTCCGAAGACAGCTCAGAACACCCTTTTCGTGATTCTGCTAACAGCAGCATCTTAGCACAGAATAAAATGAATATAGATCTATAGCATGTTCATCAGCAAAACGGTAGCTGGCAGGAGAACAGGACAGACACTGAGCAATATTTAAGGAACACAAGTGATAACTTGTGACAAAAAAACAGCTGATACTGACAAAAAATGTCACTCTTGGGCATTATAAAATGTGGATAGCGTCATAACTTCTCAGGAGACACCACATGCTTATTTTGGGTGGGACCATTGGCAGCAATACGTATCGCTATCACTGTGACAGCATTATATATACGGAATTCCGATGGATTTGGGAGTCGTCAGCTGACAGCGCCAGGCTGACACGTGAAGAAGGCTGGGATGAATTATAGTGTCCCGATCTAAGCAGACTGTAAGGGGCGCTAATTGGGGTACTGCTGATATTCTGCATCAAAGCTCATTATATGCGTGTGTAGGTTGCGAATATCACTTTGGGCAGCTTTGTTCTGCGCACGAGTACGATAGGCGGCAAACTGAGGGATAGCAATAGCTGCAAGAATTCCGATGATGGCAACAACAATCATCAGCTCAATAAGGGTAAAACCTTTTTCGTTTTTTGGTGCCATAGCTGTTTTCTAAGTCAGTTGAGTCGCAATTTTAAGCAATTTGGATATATTTATGCAAACATTGTACCATTTTTTCATAAAATATGGAATTGTGTATTATGCTTTGAGGATTGTCATTCGACAGACAGATTGATGGAATACAATCAACTTTCCTCAATCTGAAAAACGGCCGGCTTCAGCTGATCACTTTAACTGCATACTTCTTAAATTGATCGTTAACGCTAAGAAAAAGGTGTTGAAAAGTTTCTCCCAGAATCGTTTTTCAGTGACCAGGAACTGCCCGAAACGTATCAACAGTAGAATATGTTCCTTCGACAAGGTCTCTGGCAAGAGTAAGATAATAATAACCGTCAAAATTGGTCAACAACGGTTCGCCATCCAGTGTGCCTGAACCGGGAAACATATTCCAGATAATCAGGTTGTCTAAGCGAACCCAGATACCCAACAAAATGACAACAACGAGTATGCACCAATGTTTCCAGGTTGTTACCTTAAATTTATCAGTCAACGCGACCACTTTTTCACCTAAACATGAATTCCTGCGGTTCATTTACCAGAGCACATTAACTCCATACTCAATCATCATATGGTCTTTACTGAGGATAGCAATTTTTTCCTGCATGGCAGTGGCCACCAGTAGCCGGTCAAAGGGATCTCGATGGATAAGGGGGAGAGTGGCGGCGGTTATAGCAGTTTCAAAACCGATGGCAACAGGTAACAGAAAAAGTGAATGAATAATTTGAGGAATAAAAAGAGCAGGCTCTTCCGGCAATTCAATCCGATTCAGCTTCCACAAAAGAGCGGTCTCCCAACCGCTGGCCGCGCTGAGCAACAGGTCATTTTCTGAATTGAGGGCGATTTCTCTGACAGTATTCGAAAGGCAATCCGGTTTGGCAGCCAGCCAGATAAATGTATGAGTGTCAAGCAGGTATTTCATGATTTATCCGGCCAGAAATCGTCAATCACATCCTGCGGCAGGGAAGTCGACACATCACCGTGGATTACAATCTTATTTTGATACAATCCCAGTTGGCGCTTTTTCTTTTTACAATGCACCGGTACAAGCTTGACCAAAGGCTGTCCTGACTTTGTAATGACAACCTCCTCTCCTGCAAGGGCAGCTGGGATCAATCGAGAAAGATGGGTTTTTGCTTCATGGATTCCGACAAGCATGATACACTCCTGAAAAGTTAGTTTAATATTAAACTAACCGATTTTTTAAAAAAAGTCAAACTACGAATATTCCGGGACTTCTACATTACTATCGCAGTTCAGGTCTTCTTTGCTATTCCCTGTCCATAAATTTTCCCAAAAGGTGAACTTCACCAATCATCACGTTTTCTTTTTGACATTTTCAGTCGCCCCCCTATATAATGTTCTTAAATTTAGAACATTATATGCAATGACTTCTATCTTCTCCGGCCTGATAACATCCAAGATGCGGATTCGCATCCTGATGCGCCTTTTTCTCAATCCTCGGCAGAATGTCTACCTGCGTGAACTGGCAGACGACTTCGGGGCCTCGCCCAGCCACATCAAGAACGAGCTGGACCAGCTCAAATCAGCCAACCTCTTGACCTCCAGAAAAAACGGGCGCCAGATTCTCTTTTCCGCCAACACAAAACATCCTGTCTTTAACGAACTGCATTCCATGGTCAAAAAGGCCCTGGGTATGGATCGAATTCTGGAATCCATGATTGAACGATTAGGCAACCTGGAACAGGCTATCCTCATCGACGACTACGCCGAGGGCAAAGATACGGGTATTATTGATCTGGTTCTGATAGGCGATATTAATCAGCACAACCTGCAGGACCTGACCCGGAAAACAGAAAAGTATATTGATCGGAAAATCAGAACACTGGTTTTAGATAAAGAGGAATTCAGGCGGCTTTCCACTACCTTAAATAAACGTCCTCACTTTATACTCTGGCAGCAAAACGATTTTCCCGACAGTACAAAAGCTACAGTAACACCCGCTGAAAACAATGACCAGAAGACGGGAACATCTGGCCCTAATTATCTCACGGAAAGAGGACTGCAAAAGAATTAACAAGAGTTGAGCTTATGCCCCCGTAATTCTGGAACGGAAAGAACACGATATTGACATGTACATTTTACAGATGTACATTATAATGACAATAAACTCTTTGACAATTCACAGAGGTAACCATGCAAAGCGTAACAGTTCAACAGGCCAGGAAAGATATGAGTAGATTACTGGATGCAGTTGCCGGCGGAGACAAGGTTATCATTACGCGTCGAAATAAACCCGTAGCCAGTCTTACGGCCATTGAGAACAGCAGCCGGCAAGGCAAAATCCATTTCCCTGACAGAACGGCTTTTCGCAGGCGCCTGCCAAAGGCTGAAACACCGGCTGCACAGTTGCTGCGAGATATAAGGGATGAATAATAGCCGTGGAGCAATTGTACCTGGATACCAGCGCTATCCTACCCTATTATCGCGAAGAACTCCACAGCAAGCGGGTACAGGACTTTCTTTCAGCCATTACCCCTCCGGTAGCGATCAGCTATTTGACTGATGTGGAGTTTGCTTCTGCATTGTCACGCCTTGTACGTATGAATGAGTTAAACGATGCCCAGGCAGGAATAATAGAACAAGCATTCACCGACGACTGTAAGGCCGGGCTATTTAAACGTATTTCACTCACTGCATCCCATTTCAAACAAGCCGTGAAATGGCTCTCTCTCCGCAACACCTCGTTACGGACATTAGATACATTACATCTTGCCGTGAGCAGTCAAGGGGGCATGAAAATTGTTACCTGTGATACAATCCTGGCTCAAGCAGCAGACAAACTCTATAAAGAGTACACCCTGCTTTCTGATGAACCTGGTTGAATGACTGCGCGAAGTAACAGTGCTTGTAAATAATGTTGCAGATACCAAATAACAATTTGAAATTATAAACATAATAAATTTTGATTCGCTGTTTTTTACAGCTTATATAGCATGATGAAAAAATTACTCGGAAAACTTCGACATGTCTGCGAACAGTATCCGGAAATTTCCTTTGCCTATCTTTTCGGATCTCACGCCACTAATGAACAGACATCGCTGAGTGATATAGACATCGCCATCCATGTAAAAAATACATCAGATTTCTCTTTCAACAAACTCCTTCTATTCCATGGGAACTGCTGCAGAGCTCTGCAAAGAAACGATATTGATATCCTTGTCCTCAACACTGCCAGGAACCTGATGTTGGTTGATGAGATTATCCATCAAGGTGTTCTCTTTTATAATACAGACCAGGATCTTGTTGACGATTTCGAAGTCATGACACAGCATGCCATTTGTGATTTCAAAGAACGCAGAAGCAGGGAGATGTTCAATTGAATAAACAACGTATGCAACAGACAACGGCCAGAATACGGGAACATCTGACCCTGATTATCTCTCTCAAAGAGGACTGCGAAAAAAATTTGCCGTTGACCCGATTTATCGCGGTGCCATGCTCCATTACCTCTATTTAATGGCTGATACCTGTATAACGCTGGCAGAACAGGCCATCCGCCTGAAACAATTACGTCCGCCACAGTCATATCATGAAGCTTTTGATATCCTTGGAGAAGCCGGCGTTCTGGACAGGAAATTCGCTTACTCTTTTGCAGCTATCGCAGGATTAAGAAACTTTCTGGTCCATGATTATGAGAGAATAGAAGCTCGGATTATCTGCAATGAAGTGCTGACCAAACTGAATGATGTAAAAATTTTCCTCGAACAGATCGAAAAGGCCTGCAACGATGCCTGAGAATGAAATAATCATAGAACCGGGCCGGATCGAACGACAGTACTGGCGCGACCTCTGGTCCTACCGGGAATTATTCTACTTCCTGGCATGGCGTGATATCCTGGTACGCTATAAACAGACCGCTATCGGTGTTGCCTGGGCTTTGCTGCGCCCCTTTCTAACCATGGTGGTCTTCTCAATAGTTTTTGGGAAACTGGCTAACATGCCATCCGGCAACGTGCCCTACCCTATTCTTGTATTTGCAGCCATGCTGCCCTGGCAGTTCTTTTCCAGTGCCTTTTCAGGGTGTTCAAATTCACTGATCGGCAATTCCAACCTGATATCCAAAGTCTATTTTCCCAGGCTGGCAATTCCGGCAAGTGCCGTAATTGTGAGCTTTGTTGATTTTTTTATCTCCCTGTCTATCCTTTTCGCGCTCATGGCCTGGTATGATTTCTGGCCATCCTGGCGCATGCTGACCCTGCCGGCTTTTATTGTTATTGCCTTTGCTATTGCACTCGGGGCTGGCCTCTGGGTAGCAGCAATGAATGTTAAGTATCGTGACTTTCGCTATGTTGTCCCCTTTGTTGTCCAGCTGGGACTGTATATTTCCCCGGTTGGTTTCAGCAGCGACATTATCCCGGACCAATATCGGCTGCTTTACTCCCTCAACCCCATGGTCGGAGTGATCGATGGCTTCAGATGGGCAATACTTGGCAATGAGATCCATCTCTACTGGCCGGGATTCCTACTCTCCATGAGCCTGGTCTGCCTGATCTGTATTTTCAGTCTGCGCTATTTCAGGAAAACCGAACGTACTTTTGCCGATATTATTTAAACGTTGACTATAAACTTATGAGCGATACTGTCATCACAGTTGAAAACCTGTGCAAAAAATACACGATCGGTCACCAGAAACAGGCCCAACACGAGACCTTCCGAGACAACATGTATCATATGGGCAGGAGCATATTGCAACGCTTCAAACACCCATTATCTGTTAACAAAGAAAATGTTGATCTTGAAGAATTCTGGGCGTTGAAGGATGTGAGTTTTGAAATCAAGCGTGGCGACCGCGTTGGTATTATAGGTCGAAACGGAGCCGGTAAATCTACTTTGCTTAAGATCTTGTCCAGGATAACCGAACCCACCAGCGGCAGAGTAACCATAAAGGGCAGGGTCGCAAGCCTGCTCGAAGTTGGAACCGGTTTTCATCCGGAGTTGACCGGACGGGAAAATATTTTCCTCAATGGTGCTATCCTTGGCATGAGTAGGATTGAAATTAAAAAAAAATTTGATGAAATCGTTGATTTTGCGGAGATCGAAAAATTCTTGGATACGCCTGTTAAACGTTATTCTTCTGGGATGTATGTACGACTTGCTTTTGCAGTTGCCGCGCACCTTGAGCCAGAAATATTACTGGTTGATGAAGTACTGGCAGTGGGGGATGCAGAATTTCAAAAAAAATGTCTTGGTAAGATGACCGAAATTTCCAAACAGGGAAGGACATTACTGTTTGTTAGTCACCATATGAATAATATTAAAAATTTATGTAACCGCACAATTTCATTAAGAGGTGGAACTATATACAGACTTGGTCCTACTACTGAGGTAATAGCTGAATATATGAATTTTCTTCCTAACGATTTCGATTCAAACTTGTTAACAAAACGAAAGGATAGAAAAGGAAATGGAATTGCACGTTTTATAGATGTTCGAGTTATCGATCATGCTGGGACATCGACATATAATATACCGATGGGGAGTAATCTGACCATTGAGGCAAATTTTCTATCTTCTCAAAAGATATCACATCCTATATTTGGAATATTTATTAAAGATCTATTTGGTCAAACAATTCTAAGAGCTTATTCTCGTGAAAGTGCTTCATATACCAAAATAAACAAACAGCTATCAGGATCTGTAAGTTGCACTTTTTACAAGTTGCCTATTATGCATGGCAAATATTTTATTGGATTATGGCTTGGAAGACCACCCGGTGAATGTATCGATGAGATAGAAAATGTTGCCCAATTAACTATAGAACCAGCTGACGTATACAGTACATCAATCTTACCCGACAATAAAAATGGGGGAGTTTGTTTTACTAAACATTTATGGAAATTCAATTATAGTTAATTAATACAATTTATTATCTGTACACAAGTAGATAGTTATACATGAAAATCTTATATGCTAATGTCATTGAGCTGAACAGTGGTTGGGGAGCAGAATATTTTATTAACAAAGGATTCTTAAAAAATGGCGTAAAGACTCATTGTATTGACTATAGAAAGAATCGTTTTCATCTAAGCCAGGCCTTTCTGACCACAGAAGATTTCGATTATTTTTTTCTTCAGAGAGGTGATTATTTCCCTTTGGAACTAGTTAAGGCAATAAATCGTCCCAAATTTTTTTGGGCATCTGAGCTTATCAGTCGTCAAAGTGACCACAATCATCTATTGAAATCAGGGTTATTTGATCACATTTTTGTACGCTCGTTGGCATGTAAACAAACTTTGATAGACAATAAATGGATTCTTCCTGATCGAGTTTCCGTTTTATTAAGCGGTTTCGATGATGAGTTGCATAAGCCTATGCCATTATTAGAAAAAGACATTGACGTTCTTTTTGTTGGTAGTCCTATGAAACGAAGAGAGAATCTGCTCGATTCGATAAATGAAAAGCATAAGATTGTTAGAAAAAGGGTTTTTGGAAGAGAAATGAGCCGACTTATAAACCGAGCAAAAATAATCCTCAACCTACACTCTTCCGATTTTCTTGACACAGAGACCAGAATTTACGAAGTCATGGGCTGTGGAGGATTTATTCTATCAGAACCTCTTTCCAAAGAGAGTCCTTTTATCTCTGGTATTCACTTAGTGGAAGTAGAAGGTGCAGATGCTCTCACGAATGCCATTTCTTTTTACTTAGACCACCCTGAGAAACGTCGCAGAATCGCAGAAACAGGACATCAATTAGTTATTAACAAGCACAGCTATCGGACTAGGGCTAAGGATCTTGAATTATTTTTTTCAAAATTCCCAATTAACAATAACAAATCAGCATTAAATCGAGAAATGGTTAAAAAATATATCCCCATAGAAAATAGATCAAAAAAAAAACATATCATTCATAAGCTATTGAACATTTTTGTTAGATGAAAAAAATCAAATAGCGCTATCAATGAGACTAGGAATTATAACCACATGGTTTGAAAGAGGCGCAGCCTATGTTTCTCGCCTCTATCGAGATAGCCTCACCAACAGTGGCTGCAAAGTTTTTATCTATGCCAGAGGTGGCGAACGATATGCTACCGATGATCCAATGTGGGATGATGGATCAATTTTTTGGGCGAAACGAACCAACTTACCTTGGGAAACGGCTATAGATAAAAATGATTTCAAATCCTGGATCCAAAAAAATAGAATTGAAGTGGTAATCTTTAATGAGCAGCGTTGGTGGCCACCAGTCTGGTGGTGCAAGCAGTGGAAAATTAAAACGGCAGCATATATAGATTATTATACTGAAGAGACCGTCCCTTTTTTTAGAATATACGATCTCCTGCTCTGTAATACAAGACGGCACTATAGTGTTTTTAAATGGCACCCACAGTGCGAATACTTATCTTGGGGTACAAATACAAACTTGTTCGTGCCCAAACGGCTCGACTCTGTGGGTGAAAATGGTCCGATTTTCTTTCACTCAGCAGGCATGAGTCCTTTCCGTAAAGGTACGGACTTGGTTTTGAAAGCTTTCTCTAAGTTACAAGGACAAAGCCATTTGATTGTCCATTCACAGGTAAATTTAACCAAAACTCTCCCTCCGGATGTTGTAGGCCTCATGAAAGATCTTCATAGTAAGGGGTTGCTTGAAATCAAAGAAACCGACGTGCACGCCCCTGGCCTGTACCACCTCGGGGATGTCTATGTATATCCCTCGCGTCTTGAGGGTATAGGCCTAACTATGACCGAAGCCCTTGCGTGTGGATTACCTATCATTGTACCAGACTGGCCACCCATGAATGAATTCCTAACCCAAGACGCGGGTAAAGGGGTCGCGATCGAAAAAGTATGGAGTCGGGCTGATGGGTACTACTGGCCACAATGCCAAGTTGATCTGTCAGAATTAACTAACGCTATGCAATCATACATCAATCATTTCAATAAAATTATATATTTTCGAAAAATAGCAAGAAAACAAGCAAAAAAACTATTCAACTGGGAAAAGAACTCCTCACAACTTAAGAAACTCATTGAGCAATCAGAGATCCTACCAGTTGATCCAAAAATATATGAAGATATCAAGATATTTTATAAAAAAAATTACAACTATAGACAGTTTGTATATCATAAAAACCGATTTATATTCTCTTTCTTAGTATCTGCAGAGAAGAGATATATTCAGCTTTTCAAGGGAGTAAAATGAACAACATTTTATTTCTTGCCGATATGGTTGGCCAAAGTTTTCGAACTCAAGAGGATAAATATACCGGAGGGGCGGAACTTACTGATATGGTAGCGGCGGCATCCTGTCCCTGGAGGATCACCCACAAAAAAATTTCCGATCTGGACATCGGCGAACTATTTAATTTCGACCTTCTGATCTTATCCAACAGCCAGTCAATATCTGCCGAAGCCCAATCAGCAATCATCAACCATGGTCGTTACATCCTATTTGAACATGACGTTAGGATTTGCGATTGGCGTGGCAACATGATCGTGTCTCCAGACTTTAATCACTGGTGGAGCGGCAAATGCGAATGCCCTCATACGCGCCTTCAACCTTTATTCCGTTATGCTACAGGTATTATCTTTCTAACAAACAGACAAAAAAAAATTTATGAATCCAACCCGTTCTTTACTCCTCATCCACAGACTAAAATTCTTGGCTGTTCTCTTTTTGAAGAAAAACTATTCGACCAGGTATTCAAAAAAAAAAATTATATTCCATCAAAAAAACAAACCGTTATTCTTTACTCGACCAATCAAGCCAAAGGATTTGAGACTGCCCTGACCTTCTGCCATACCAGAAACATTTCTCCAACTATCATCCATAATTTTTCATACGAAAAATTATTAAATGTTTTTTCAGAGAGCCACCAGTGCATTTTTCTTCCTGAAGGGCCTGAATCTGCCGGAAGAGTTCCTGTCGAGGCAAGGCTACTTGGTTGCGACATTGTCACAAATCAACACGTAGGAGTGGAAGGAGAAAAATGGTGGAAAAAAAGTAAAGCAGAAGCTTTGGACTTCCTTAAAGCAGCACCTGACAATTTTTGGAATATCATCCGATCATTTGGACAGGCAGAGACACTGCTCAGGACCAAGTATCACAATCATCGCGTTCAATCCGGCTCGTTTACGAAAAGATTAATATTTGCAAAACAGATGGTTATGAATAAGATTGGAAAAAGACTGCTCAGTCAAATTCCCGGAAGACGGGAAAGGATTACCCATGATTACCGCTATTACGAAAAATGGTAAACGCCAAGACAAACTCGCATTCATCACCATCTGAACGAAAACAATGAAAACACTCCCTTGAGGCCATCAGTGCTGTTTTACATTGATTGTACCGATGTTATCCTGATCGACAGGAACACAGGAATACAGCGTGTAGTCCGGAACATAGTCAACAATCGTTTTGCTGCTGAAACAAGGTTTGGAGTAGTTATCCAACCAGTCTTTTATGACCGCCACTATGGATTTATCAAGACGTCCGGTTGTGACACCGAAGACCTCCGAAAAAGCCTCGGATATCTGTTTTTCGTTCGTCTTCATCTCTACCAACCCTGGCGTTTTAGGAGATTGACGAACGCCATATTCCCTTTCCCTCGATTTCAAAAATGGCTCGATAGTAAATGGAAGGGGGCGACACGCTGGTTCCTCATGTGGCCATTGTTCCTGGCTATATCACCCATAGTTATTACATCACTGACCTATACAGTATTCTCACCCATTCCATATCGTTGGAAACCAAGCAAACGTGATGTATTGATAATCCCGGGTTTATCGTGGTGTAACCATAACCTGTACATGCAAAGAGGAATAACCGAAATCTATAATGTGAAAGGTCATGTTGCAGCACTCCTTCACGACCTTATCCCAATCACCCACCCTTGGTATTGCTCAGAGAATTATACATGTAATTTCACCCATTACCTTCCTTTTCTTGTAGCCAATACCGATCTGTTTATTCCAAATTCTCAAACAACTGATAACGAATTAAAACAATATTTGCACAAAAACTCGCCATCACGAAAACCTGCAATCTCTCACTTCTACCTGGGCACTGATCTTGACCTCATAAAACAGACGCTGCCAGTCCGAAAAAACTTTCAAACAATGATTGCAACAAACAAACCGTATCTTTGTGTAGGTACCATTGAACCCAGAAAAAATCATGCGTTGCTCTTGGATGCTTTTGACAGAATCTGGGAGAAAAATCATGAAATATATTTATGTATCATTGGATGTTATGGTTGGAAATCAGAAAAATTGATAGAAAGGATAATAAACCACCCTCTTTTTGGTGATAATCTTACATGGTTTAATGATATTAACGATAGTGAGTTAGCTTATTGCTACAATAATGCTAAATCTTTAATTTTTCCTTCAATAATTGAAGGATTTGGTTTGCCGCTTGTAGAGGCATTGCATTATGATTGTCCAGTAATGGCAAGTGATATTCCGGTTTTTCGGGAAATAGGAACTGACAAATGTGCTTATTTTTCACCTGACAATCCCGATGATCTTGTTAGCCTCATTGAGGAATTTGAAATTTATGGAAAATTGCCAGGTGTAGAGGAGAAAACAGAATTCAAATGGCCCAACTGGGAGGAAAGTGCTCTGGAATTTTATACTATTATTGCAGAGCACTTTGCAGAAAAATGAGAATAGCGCTACTTACTAGTTTTTTTCCACCTCAAACATGCCACGGAATAGCCAAATACATTGATGATCTTGCAATCGGTCTTAGTGAACACGGGCATAATGTTGTTATATTTGCGCAAAGAAGAAATAAACCACAGACAGAAAAACGATTTTTATTTACCATACAGTGGACTCAAAAGTACAAAGGTTTTTTTACGAAATATGTACCATCATTGGGTTTGATAATATCATCATTCTGCAGCTACAAAGCACTTATGCGGAGCCATAAATCAAATCCATATGACATTATTGAATACCCAAATGACGGGATTACCGGACTGGCAACTCTTTTATTAGGACTGGGAAAACAGCGACCAATATTTGTGACGCGACTGTCCTCTCCAAGGGCGATTTTTCCAAAAAAAAATAAATTACACAGAATTACCGAAACGCTTGAATCATGGCAAACCAACTTATCTGACGGCATAATAAGCAACACGGAAGCTAACCTAAAATTATGCACCAATATTTATAACATCCCACAAAAGAAACCAAAAATCGTAATCTCTCATTCAATTCAAACAGAGGGAATGAAGCAAGAAACAAGTGTTACTAGCGACGATACTTATCATGTTTTATTTGTTGGCAGAATGGAAAAACGCAAAGGATTTGATGTGCTTGCTGCTTCCTGGCCAGCCATAATAAAATCCATACCTAACGCCAGGCTATTAGTCGTAGGACAAGACTTACCGTATAAAAAGAATATTTCTTTCTTCAACTGGTCAACAAGAAAAATTCCTAAGAAGTGTCTATCTACAATTGATTATCTTGGAATGGTTAATTCAGATCAACTTCTTTCTCTTTATAAAAAATGTCACGTTTGCGTAGTGCCTTCACGGTATGAATCCTTTGGCTTGGTTATTTTAGAGGCCATGCGCTTCGGAAAACCTGTTGTTGGTTGCCGAGTTGGCGGTATTCCAGAGGTTATTGCGGACAATAAAACCGGAATTTTAGTCCCAAAGGACGATCCGCTAGCATTAAAACAGGCAGTCATCAAGATATTGCGTGATGAAAAATTCAGAAAAGAACTCGGCCAACAGGCTATTGAAGAAATAAAAATAAAATTTAGTCCGGAAAAATTCATAGCACAAACAATTTCATTTTATTGTTCTTTACTCACACAACAGTAATAAATTGAAACAAAATGATTTTCTTATCATCGGAAGTGGTTTTTCCGGAAGTGTATTTGCACGCACGATGGCCGAACATAACTATTCAATTTTTCTTTTAGAAAAACGCTTCCACACAGCAGGCAATGCTCATGATGAATTCAATAATCACGAAATTCTTATTCATCCCTATGGCCCACATATCTTTCATACCCAGTCAAAACGGGTCTTTAACTATTTATCACATTTTACAAATTGGCGGTCTTACGAACATAAAGTTCGGGCCATGATCGACGGAAAACTGTTACCCATTCCTATTAACCGAACAACTATTAACCTACTCTATGATTTGAACCTGACTGAAGAGGAAACTGCGCTATTTCTTAAACAGGCTCGAGAGAACATTACGGAAATTAAAACCGGCAAGGATGTTGTTCTTAACACCGTGGGCCGGGATCTTTATGAAAAATTTTTTAAGAATTATACTCTCAAGCAATGGGGCCTGTCTCCAGCCCAATTAGACAGCAGTGTTCTTTACCGTATTCCTGTACGAACAAACACAGATGACCGCTATTTTACGGACAAATACCAAGTCATGCCTCGGGATGGCTACACCAAACTCTTTGAAAACTTACTGGATCATAAAAACATCCAAGTTGAGCTTGGAGTTAATTTTTTTGATATTCGTGATAAAATAAAGGCAAAACACATCATATATACTGGCCCCATTGATGAATTTTATGGGTATTGCTACGGTAGACTCCCCTATCGTTCTCTCCGATTTGAGCACGAGCATTTTCCGGATATCAACCAATATCAACCGGTAGGCGTTGTCAACTATCCCAATGACCACGATTATACGAGAATAACGGAATTCAAGCATCTTACCGGTCAGCAGTGCAACGGCACCTCCATCTGCAGGGAATATCCCCGATCCCATGGAGATCCCTATTACCCTATTCCCCGACCTGAAAACGAACAACTTTATAGAAAATATGAAAGGCTGGCTCAAAAAGAAACAAATGTCAGCTTTCTCGGCAGACTTGCCAGGTACCGATACATCAACATGGATCAGGCAGTTGCAGAGGCATTGGAGCTTGCCGATCATCTATTAGGAATAAGGGAAGTCTGATTACGATCAGCAAAAAATGGTGATCGGCACGGCAAAATTTCCCCCAAAAGGAATCACTTCACTCCCCTGATAGAGGACAATTCCATACTTGAGGCCTGGAATACGCCTGTGAAGGTCTTCAATATGCACAAAATCTCTCCTGGTCACCGTATGTGCCGCTTTAACCTCAACGGCAACCAACTCATCGCCCCGTTGCACAATAAAATCTATCTCCCGACGATCTGTTGTACGATAATGGTACAACCCCATGGGACGATCCGCATAACTGAGGCCTTTAAGAAGTTCCGAATAAACGTATGTTTCGATCACAGCTCTATAGTAGGAACTCTGTTTTAATTCGGCAGCTGAATTGATATCCAGCATATGACACAGGACACCACTATCTGTAAAATAAATTTTTGAGGCCCGCGTAAACCTCTTGCCGAGGTTCGCACTGTATGGTAGGAGCTGACCGACTTGGTAGACTCGCTCCAGCAGACCCAGATAATTTGCAAGTGTTTTCTGTTCTATTCCTGCTGTACGAGAAAGCTCTGCCTTGTTCAGTAAGGTTGCACTGCGGGAGGCAAGAATGTTCACCAGGTGGATAAAACGATCCATTTGTCGCAATTGACCAATATCACGTACATCCCTCTCGATATAGGTGCTGACGTAACTGCTAAACCAGAGATAACGACCGTGCTCGGTGGATATTTTTTGTATTTCAGGATACCCTCCCTCAACTATACGGGAGAGTAAATCGTCCTTCTTCAGAGGAAATTTAGCCGCCCAGTCTGCGGAAAAGAGAATCTCCAGGGGATCATGTGCTGCATTTTGGCAAATTTCGCCGCAGGTTAATGGCCACAGTTGCAAAATAGCCATACGACCGGCCAGGCTATCTGCTATTTGTTGAAAAGCAAGGAGATTCGCGGATCCGGTCAGCAGAAAACTGCCGTTTATGCGATTACGATCCACTTCTTCCTTGATCGCCGGAAGTAACTCCGGCACCTTTTGAATCTCGTCAATAACAACCGGCCGGGGCAATTCCTGCACAAACCGGCGAGGATCGAACTTGGCGCTATCGTACCGACTGATATTATCCAAGGTGACATAAGGATACTCGAGACCCATGGCCAAGGTAGATTTTCCTACCTGGCGGGCTCCTGTGAGAAGGACTACCGGGAAAATATCAAGCGCTTCAAGAATTGAACGTTGTTGAATCCTGCTTATCATAGGCTCATGATACTTTGATTTATGGTTGCATGCAACCATATTGTATGGTTTAAGGATAACAAGACAGAATAACTCAAACTGATCACAGGGATTACAACCTTACGGTTTCATAAACGTCGAACCGCTATTTTATATTTTCATATGCCTGATCCAATAACCGCACTGGTTGTAAGCTATAACCGTAAGGATCTGCTTGTTAACTGTATCGATGCTCTTTTCAGCCAATCTTCGCCCCCTGATCGAATACTGATTATTGACAACAGGTCCACTGACGGCACCCGTGAGACATTAATCCGTCTTGGTTTGCTGAACAAAGACAACATTGAATGCATCAGACTTTCATCAAATACAGGCGGGGCGGGTGGCTTTTGTGAAGGTATTAAAACAATCTGCCAAAAGGAGAACCAATGGCTGTGGCTGTTGGATGACGATGCAGTGCCTGATAGATTTGCTCTTGAAAATATTCTCCAAAATCAGCCTGACAGGTTGACCGTTTACGGTTCAGCAGCGGTTGGCAACAATAAAAAGCTGGATGAGAAAGAATTGCTCTGCTGGCCGGTGCAACCCCGACAGGAAAAAAACAGTATTGAATTATATGAAGAACTTGCCACACTTACTCCGGTAAAAAATATTCCCTTTCTTGGTTTCTTCATTCACAGCACGCTTATCCGCAAAGTTGGGCTTCCAGACAGCAGTTTTTTTATCAGCGGTGATGACGCAGAATACTGTGCACGGATCCAGTGTATTGGGTCGGACATTATACTGGTCAAACCAAGCGTGATCAGACACCCCTTACCCCAAAGAACATCAATCAAAATATTAGGAAAAACAATCCATTCGATCAGGCTTTCACCCTGGAAGCGATATTATGATGTACGCAACCGGCTGCTGATTGCCGGAAGATATTATGGTATGCGCCTGTGGACCGAAACGGTCCCCGGAACTGTTGTCCGCTGGCTGACTGTTATGCTGACACAGCAGGATCGATTCAACCAATGTAAAGCCTTTGCGTATGGCATACGGGACGGCCTCAGAGGGCGCAGCGGATGTTTGTGGCAACCGGGACAGACTGAGTACAAAAAGTGAAAATCCTCTTTCTCTGTAAACGCCGGTATATGAGCCATGATGTTATCGATGATCGCTATGGCCGTCTCTATGAACTTCCTTGTCAATTATCTAAGTTAGGGCATGATGTTGCCGGGATTTGTCTCAGCTACCAAAACACTGCAACCGGCATTTTTGCCCATGCAGACAGTGCAGCAACTCAGCTGGAATGGCATTCTTTCAATGCTGGTCCTGGGCTGATTTGTGGATTTCCGCAATATTTTCGGCAAACCGCTGCATTGATACGCCAACAGCAGCCGGATGTGCTTATTGGTGCATCTGATGCAATTCATGCAATTATTACTTGGCAGTTATCTATACGTACCGGGGTACCATATGTTATTGACCTTTATGACAACTTTGAAAGTTTTGGATTAAGCCGTATTCCCGGTATTATCCCCCTGTTTCGTAAAGCATTGCAACAGGCCAATGGCATAACAGCAGTGAGTGATTCCCTGTCACAACATGTGAGTCAAATTGCTCCTGACACACCTGTCATTACCATTGAAAGCACAGTTGATCCCAATCTGTTTAAGCCAATCCATCAAGGTCTTGCACGACAACAGTTAGGTCTCCCGGCCAGAGGTTTATTTATCGGAACTGCCGGATCACTATCCGGGAGTCGCGGAACGGATTTGCTCTATCAGGCTTTCAAGAAGCTCGTTCAGGAACTGCCGGATTTGCATCTTGTTCTCGCAGGTGATATTGATCCCAAAACACCACTACCGAAGCATGAAAATATTCAACATCTCGGCAGGCTGTCGCATGATCAGATACCATATTTTTTCAGCGCACTGGATGTAGCTGTAATATGCATGAAGGATACGGAATTCGGCCGCTTTGCATTTCCGCAAAAGGCCTACGAAATATTGTCAACTAAAACGCCGCTGATTGCCGCTGAGGTAGGAGCATTACAAGATTTGTTCGCTGCTTCTCCCGAGTGTCTCTATCAACCGGAAAGTGCTGAACACCTTGGGAAGCAAATCCATAATCAATTGAATCTTCCCTATCTTCCTGAGATTAGTATACCTGACTGGAAAAATCAGGCGGAACGTATGGAGATATTCGTAGATTCCTGTTTGTTTAGTTAATTGATATTGATCAAAGTATTATATTAACCAGCCGTCTGATTGATTGTGACAAGTTTGTCCAAAATTTTTTTGTACTGTTCAGT
>CAZVGY010000063.1:0-22707 GCA_964627015.1 uncultured Desulfobacteraceae bacterium | reverse complement strand
CTTTCCTCAAAGCATTGGAAGATAAAAAATTTACACAAGAAACTTGACTGCACCCATTTATCAATTCCACTCTCTCTAACCGCCAGAATGACTGGCTTTTTCATCTCCTACCTCGTCCTTTTCCCTTTCTTCCCGTTCAACCCACCGTTGTTCCTCGCTTATCTCCTTATGCTCCAGATCACCCTCATGTCCCTTAAGACGCTCATTCAAGCAGTTAAGATTGGAGGACCGGCCATATAGGACTACAGTATCTCGAGGTCTAATTTTTGTTGATCCGTTAGGGACGCCCAGATATTTTCCGGAGGCGCGGTTAATCCCTAACACGAGGATTCCTTCGTCCCGTAAATTCAGATCCCTTAGGGTCTGATCCGCCATCCAGCTTTCAGGTTTGACCTTCATCTCAGTTACACGGTATTCACCTGAAAGATTCAGCAGACCCGCATAATCCTTAATATCCAAGCGTGTATAGCGTTTAAGTGCCCACTGTATGATTCGGGAAAGATGTTTATCGATCCAGTGACTTGTGGCTACCGCCAGCAGCAGCCCCAGCCCTAGCAGAAGAAGAAAAATTCGAGCATAGACTGAGCCATTTGTATCGATAAAACTGAGAATCAGCGAAGAGATGACCGTAATAATTCCTACATTTCCCAGGAGCATGAGAGTAAAAAGAATCCGTCGCCGAACAGGGTGTCCTACTACTTTTTCGGCCTCTGCCGTGGTAAAACCCACGCCGGTAAATGCGGATCGAGCCTGAAACCGGGCTGATTCCCTGGAGAGCCCGGTAAGAGTCAGAGCGACTGTAGCGATGCGTGTAATGAGTATTGAAAAGGTCAAAATAATCAATAATGAAACAATAGAAACCATCTTTTGGACTCCACTGGACCAGCAAATTCATCACCTGCCTGCCCCTTATTTATCTACTCCCGTCCCCTGGATAGGCTTTCAGGATAACGTTCCCAGGCGTATTCAAAAGAATAACTCCAATTCTTTTTCAGATTCTTACAGGATCTTGGAAACCGGGGGCCAAGCTCAGATATTGACCTCAATCCTGCTTATTAAGCATTTTATCAAGCCTTAAAGCATTACGGGCTGCATACCCGCACTCGTCGTTATCAAAGAAGCAAAAAACATCCCTGCCTTCTTTAGCCCAGTGACTGATAGCTCCGGCCCAACCAGCCAGTGTACTTGTATCATACTCTCCCTTATATGCCCCGTCTGGCCCATGAAGCCGGATGTATACAAAATCTGCTGTAATCTCCTTTGGGGTAAGATACCCGGAGAGTTCAAATATACAGAAGGCCGCTCCAATCTCACGAAGGGCCTCGTAAACAGAAGGAACAACCCAGGTCGGATCCCTGAATTCAAATGCATAACGGTAATCCGGAGGAAGTATATCAAGAAAATGCAGGAACCTATCCAGGTTAAGCCGCCACCGAGGGGGAAACTGAAAGAAAATAGGTCCCAGTTTATCCCCCAGCGCCCCTGCACTTTCAAAAAGTGGAGGCAGGGTATTCTCGGGATCTTTGAGTTTTTTCATATGGGTAATATACCGGCTGCCCTTAAAGGCAAAAACAAAACCCGAAGGGGCAGTATTTTTCCAATGATTGAGGGTCTCCGCGGGCGGCAGCCTGTAAAATGAATTATTGATTTCCACGGCTTTAAACTGTTTGGAATAATAAGAAAAAAAGTCCTTCGGCTTCTCCTGTGCAGGGTAGAAAGGGCCCACCCAATGGGAATACGACCACCCGGAAGTGCCGATATAGATGTTATTTGACCTGATCATGGCGAAAGCCCTGCTAAAATTAAACCCTGATTAAAATAAACAGGTTTTCAGTTCATCCAATACTTTTAAAAATCGGACTGAGCTCGCCTCCGTTCCAAACTAACGGCGAAAAGTCAGAATACCCAGATAAACTAATCAGTTAGCACTTAGATTATCCTTTAATTTTAATCAATACTCTCTGATTATCAATAGAAGGAATCCTGTATTGTCTCCTCCGGTTTTCTGTATCATCCGGAATTTTCTTCTGAGAATTCCCAGGGTTTACATTTAATTAAAAGTTATTAGTTTATTATTGTGCATTCAAAAGCGAAACAATCTTACAAGACTAGAAAACATCTTTTCCAGTATTCGGTGCGACCGAATTATGGGCGAAAGGAAGGATATAAATATGCAACTTGAACAAAATAACCAAATTTCTACGCTTCCAAGGGATATCTCCATTCTGCCCCTCAGGAATACTGTAGCGTTTCCATATTCAGTGATGCCACTGATTGTAGGAAATCGCAGATCCGTTAAGTTAGTCGAAAATGCGGTTGAAGCTGATGGAATCATCGGCCTGGTAGCATCTAAAGACGGAAATATCGAGGAACCGAACCCCGGTCAGACCTACGAAGTGGGGACCCTTGCAAAAATCGAGCGTATTGTCCAGGAATCTGGAGACACCTTACAGGTCGTGGTAAGGGGAATTGAAAGATTCAAGATTGACCGCTGGATAGCTTCTTCCCCATACCTGCGCGCACATGCTGTTCAGTCTCCTGAAACAGTAGAACAGGGTGTTGAGATGGACGCTCTCTTGCGGAGCCTCCACGAGGTATCACAGGAAATTATGGAAATTTCCGCTAACCTGCCTAAAGAGGTTGGGAAATTTCTTCACCACATTAAGGACCCAAGCCAGCTTGTTTATGTAGTGGCGGCTACCATTGGCCTGGATGTAAAAAAGGGTCAGACACTACTTGAACTGAACGACATGAAGGACAAGATGCGCATGCTGATAGCGCATCTTTCCAGAGAAAAGGAAGTGCTGACATTGAACAAAAAAATCCGCTCTGAGGCCCATGAAAAAATGGACAAGGCCCAGCGGGAATATTACCTGAGAGAGCAGCTTAAAGCCATTCAGAAAGAACTGAGAGAAAGTGGCGAAGGCAGCTCGGAATCTGCAGACTACGCAGAGAAACTCGACAATGCAGGGCTGCCCGAAGAGGCGATGAAAGAGGCTAAGCGCGAACTCGGCCGTCTGGCCAACATGCCCCCTCACGCCCCCGAATACAGTATCATTAAGACCTACCTTGATTGGATGGTGGAACTCCCGTGGAATAAGTTGAGTGAAGACCAGATAGACATTCATTCTGCCAGAACTATCCTGGACGAGGACCACTACGATCTTGAAGAGGTCAAAGAACGTATTATTGAATACCTGGCTGTCCGGAAACTGGTTAAGGAGCGTTCCGGGGAATCTCATGAGCCTAGAAACCTGGAATCTAAGAACGAAGGCATGGGCGCTATATTGTGCTTTGCTGGACCCCCGGGTGTCGGTAAAACGAGCCTTGGGCAAAGTATTGCCAGGGCACTCGGACGCCGATTTACCCGTATGAGCCTGGGAGGCATGCGGGATGAGGCGGAAATCCGCGGTCATAGAAGAACCTACATAGGTGCTATGCCCGGCCGCATAATACAGGCTATAAAACGCTGCGGAACTCGGAATCCGGTTTTCATGCTGGATGAGGTAGACAAAG
Organism: uncultured Desulfobacteraceae bacterium; assembly: GCA_964627015.1. GTDB lineage: Bacteria > Desulfobacterota > DSM-4660 > Desulfatiglandales > Desulfatiglandaceae > CAZVGY01. Next base: position 19,191 of record CAZVGY010000063.1, on the reverse strand, counting down.
TGGGCAGCGATTGGAGGGGTGACCCCAGCAGCGCCCTGCTTGAGGTGCTGGACCCCGCACAGAACCATGCCTTCCGGGATCATTACCTGGATGTGGATTTTGATCTCAGCGATGTAATTTTCATCACAACGGCCAACCAGCTTGAGACCATTCCAGCCCCTCTTCGGGACCGGATGGAGGTTATCCAGCTGGACGGGTACACAGAACATGAAAAGGTACGCATTGCGCAGAAGTATCTCGTGCCTCGACAGCTGGGCGTCAATGGTCTTAAAAACGAAGAACTTAATTTTACAGATGAAGCTATAGAGAAAATCATCAGGTATTACACCCGCGAAGCCGGAGTAAGGAACCTTGAAAGAAAGATAGGGGCCATCTGTAGAAAGGGCGCGGTTAGGATTACAGAGGGCCAGCTCCAACGCATTGGAATAACTCCCGATGTTGTCAGGCAGTACCTGAAAAAGGAACTGTTCGAATCAGAATCATCCGAATTAATTGAGATACCAGGAATCGCCACCGGGCTGGCAGTAACCCCTGTGGGCGGAGAGATACTCTTTGTAGAAGCCACTCTAATGAACGGAAAAGGCCAGCTTACTCTAACAGGTCAGCTGGGGGATGTTATGAAGGAGAGTGCGCAGATAGCTCATAGTTACGTCCGCTCGAAGATCAAACCTCTCGGCCTGGATCCGGCCCTTTTCGAATCGGTTGATCTTCATGTCCACGTGCCTGCTGGCGCCATACCGAAGGACGGGCCTTCAGCCGGGCTTGCAATAGTCATGGCCGTCATCAGCCTTTTCAGCAGCCGTCCTGTTCAGAGTGATGTAGGTCTGACCGGGGAAGTGACTCTCAGGGGTCGTGTCCTGCCGGTTGGAGGGATCAAGATGAAGCTGCTTGCCGCCCACCGGGCGGGACTCAAGAAGGTCATTCTTCCGAAACGTAATGAAAAAGACCTGGAAGAACTGCCTGAAGAGGTTAGAGATGACATGAGGATTGTGCTCGTGGAAAAAATCGACGAGGCCCTGGAGGAGGCCCTTTGCTCTGAGAAAAAAAATCAGGATTTGAGTTTGGTTTCTAACGCCTGATGCTTGTACCACAGAGTCTTTCATTTTGGGTCCGGGAATTTTTTCCCGGACCTTTTTATTGGGTTAACATAAATTTCTTCAATAATAATAATTATATGTTTACCCTGCCTTAAATTCGGAACGCATTTACCTTTCGGGTCCGGCACACAATAATTACCTTTACTTCCTTTTATGTGCCGCGAACACCTTCACGGGTTGAATTATAATCAGCGGAACCAGGCTCATACCAAAGATAACCAACCAGCCAAAAAAATCCGGCCGACTCAGCTTCAGAACCATAGCAAGATCCGGAACCATAACCGCTATTATCAGAAGTACAGTGCAAAGGGCTAACGCCCCCCATACAAAAAGGTTTCTTGTGATATCATTTACAAAAATCGGAATATCAGACTCTCGCATATTGAAAACATGCCAGAGTCTGGCAAAGGCAAGTGTCAAAAAGGAAACCGTAACGGCCGAAGAACCTTCAAGACCGAGCTTTTTGAAGGCGAGCCAGAAGGCCGAGAGAACACAGACGGCCAGTACCGCACCGTATCCTCCGATAAGTCCCCAGTGCCTATTTGTCAAGATCGGTTCCCCTGGATCGCGCGCAGGCTCATCCATTCGAACCCCATCTCCTCTACCTGTAGCCAGAGCAAAGGCCGGAAAGACATCACCAATCAGATTAAGATAAAGGATTTGTAGTGGCAAAATCGGCAACGGGAAACCAATAAGGATCGCTACTGCTACTATCATTATCTCAGCTACATTCCCCGAAAGGAGGAAAAGTATAAACCGGCGAATATTGTGAAAGATTGCTCTTCCCTGTTCCACTGCCACAAGAATGGTCTGAAAGGAATCATCCTTGAGAATCATATCAGCGGCTTCTTTTGCCACCTGTGTACCCCGCCTGCCCATCGCCACCCCTATATCGGCCTTCTTGAGGGCCGGAGCATCATTAACCCCGTCCCCGGTCATAGCGACAACGGTTTTCCTGTCCTGGTGAAGTCGAATGAGATGTAACTTCTGTTCCGGATTGACCCTTGCGAACACCCTGACCTGGAGCAATTTTCGACGCTCTGATTCTGAAAGTTCATCAGGATCCTTTAAATCTTTTCCCTCGATCACCGCCTTCACACCATCTCTCAGAACTCCTAGTTTTTCAGCAATTTTTCGGGCAGTCGTGGCCTGGTCCCCTGTGACCATGATAACCCTGATCCCTGCCTGACGGCAGCGGTCGATTGCCTGCTGAATATTTTTCCTCGGTGGATCCATAAATCCGAAAAGGCCCAAAAATATGAGATTACTGTAAGGGTCATCATCATCCTCGGTCACTTCTTTATATGCTGCGCCCAGAACACGTAGGCCTGTCTCTGCCATACTGTTGTTTTGCTCCAGCCACATCTTACGGTGGGAGCTTTCCAGGTTGACAGGCTCACCGTCCATTACTTCAATTTTAGAACAGGCATTCAGAATCGCCTCAGGAGCGCCTTTTACTGCAATCAACAAACCTTCCTCAAGGCGGTGCACTGTAGCCATCATCATTCGCTGAGGATCAAAGGCATGTTCCCGAACTTCAGGATAATATTCCTCCAGCATCTCGCCACGTTTTATTCCGGCCGTGTAGCCGACATGCAGGAGGGCAAGTTCTAAAGGATCCCCGACCCCCTCTGAGGTTCTGCTCTGCAAATCGGCGTTGTTACAAAGCACACCAACCTCAAGCATCCTGCGGAGGGCTGGATATTCCGAGAACGAGACGGGGTTTTCCTCCCCATCGTAAAAGCCACCCTTATCCTGATCAACAATTATTGTTTCAGCCCGCCCGGCTTCCCTACCAGGAATATCCAGTCTGGTGACTTTCAGCAGGTTTTCTGTCAGAGTACCTGTCTTGTCGGTGAAGATAACTCCAGTAGCTCCAAGTGTTTCCACGGCTGCAAGACGGTTAATAACTGCGTTATGCCTGGCCATTCGCCACATCCCCCTGGCCAGTGCCAGTGTGGCCACGATAGGAAGCCCCTCTGGAATTGCCGCGACAGCCAGAGCGATAGAGGTTTCGACTATCAACAGCAGAGGCTTGTCTGCCATAAATCCCAAAAAAATCAATGTAGAAGCAATGCCCAGTGTCACCCATAGCAAACGGTATCCCAGGTGAGCAAGCCTCTTTTCAAGGGGGGTTTCCTCGGCCTGTGCCTCCTCTGCCAGTGACGCTATGCCACCCAGTTCAGTCGACATGCCGGTGGCGGTTACCAGCCCCTTTCCCGATCCGGAAGTCACTGAAGTCCCTTTAAAGGCCATGTTTGTTCTCTGTGCCAGAGGAGTTTCCGCTTCCAGGGGTTCAGTCTGTTTGGAAACCGGCACAGATTCACCCGTCAGAGCAGACTCATTTATATTAAGCCTGGATGCCTCAAGGAGTCGAAGGTCTGCCGAGACCACATCACCTGCATCCAGCAGTACAAGATCTCCAGGAACAAGTTCTGGTGAAGGGATTTCCAGGGCCTTGTCTCCCCGCTTGACCCTGGCGGTAACAAGGCTCATTTCTTTCAGCGCCTCCATGGATCGAACAGCCCGCCATTCGGTAAAAAATCCAATGGCGGCATTTATCAAAACGGCTATCAGTATGGAAATTCCTTCCAGTCCCTGCCCGAATATGAAGGCTATGACCGCGGCGGTCACAAGTAGAAGTACGATGGGATTTTTTATTTGATCGAATAGGATGATCCAGGCGGATTTATGCGATTTCTCACGCAGACGGTTGGGGCCGTACTGCCGCATCCTGGCCTTTATTTCTTTTTCACCTATTCCTTTCCCTGGGAATGAGTGGAGTTCTTCCGCAACATCCTTACATGAACGACTCCAGGGCTGTTCTGGAAGTGCGGGTACATGATTTTCACCTAAAGACATTATTCTCCCTCTATTAATCTGCTCTCCAGGGCACCACGCTTATGAGCACTTTATGGCGAAGACAGGGTCACTCCCCGATAAGCTTTTAAACAAAGACTTAATCTGGTGTTCAGGGATGCTTTTGCTCCAGGGCTTCGAAGCCGGAGACGATATCCAGAAGCTCCTCGGTGATGGCCATCTGCCTCTTCTGATGGTAAAAGGTATTGAGGTCAGCCAACTGGTTGTCTATATTCTTCTCAGCACCCTGCATGGAAGCAAGGCGACTGGCATTTTCGCTGGCCAGAGAGTCGGCAAAAGCACGAAAAAGGGATACAAAGAGATACTGACGAACAAGAGCCGAAAAAAGCTGATACCAGTCCATAGTATATTGAGGAAGAGTATTGGTCGGCCATTTCCTGGAGCGAATCTGCTCAAGCCAGGTCCTGTCCAGGGGAAGCAGGTTGACTGTAACAGGCCGGTAGGAACTTCCCGAGGTTTGCCAGCTGTAAACCAGTGAAACCCTTCCTATCCCGTTTGAGACGTTCCAATCTTCAATTTTTAGAAGCAGTTGCTGTACCCTGTCATTTATTCCGGACACAGAACCCGGTAGCATTATACGCTCTTGTACGCGCTGGCCCTCATCCTCCAGGCGTCCTGCAACCCTCTCCCCTACAGCCAGAACTCTCCGCTTCTCCAGCGGAATGCCGAGTTTCCCTATGTCATGCAGGGCATGAGACGCTACCTGGTCATTCAAAGGACCACACATGCCCTGATCAGAACCAAAGACAATTGCTCCTATCCGGTCAGTATTTCCCTCCCGCGCTCCCAGCCTAAAACCGGGTTGCCCCCGCAGGGAGGCCTGAAGCGCTGCTTCCACTGTTCTGTTATAATCCTCCAGGGCCTCGGCAGCCGTCTGAAACTGCCGGATCTTGACTGCTGCCATTGCCTTCATAGTCCGCACCACGGATTGGAGGTCTTCCGTGCTCTGAATACGGCGCTTGAGGCTTTCTATAGTTTCCATAATCTTATTTCTGCTCCACTGCTTCCCGGGCCTTATCAGCTATCGCCTGTATGTCCTTTTCCTCCAGCTTTTCACCCTTTTCTATCCGCGCACATAGCTCTTCCATCTCTCCGGTTACCTTTTCATAAACACGCTGTTCCGCCTCAACAATCGACTCTCTGTCAAGTGAATCAAAAATTCCTTCATTAACCGCGATCAATACCGCAATTTGTTCGGCCACCCCTAATGTTACATATTGAGGCTGTTTAAGTATTTCTCTAACCCGTCTTCCACGTTCCAGAGTTTTTCGGGTCTCCTCATCCAGGGTGGTGCCGAATCGCGAAAAGGTCTCCAGTTCCTCGAACTGGGAGTAAGACAGGCGAAGATCCCCTGCAACCGATCGATAAGCGGCGAGCTGAGTCTTTCCGCCTACCCGGGAAACGGATTTTCCCACATCCACCGCCGGCATGTTTCCTTTTCGAAACAACTCAGGAGAGAGGTAAATCTGCCCGTCAGTAATAGATATGAGGTTTGTTGGAATATAGGCGGATATGTTCTGAGCCTCTGTTTCGATGATGGGCAGAGCTGTGATCGATCCGCCTCCCTTCTCTTCCTTCAGATGCGTCGAGCGTTCCAGGAGTCTCGAATGAATATAGAAGATGTCGCCCGGAAAGGCCTCTCGTCCGGGAGGTCTGCGCAGAAGCAGTGAAATCTCCCTGTATGCCCTGGCATGACGGGTTAGATCGTCAAATACTATAAGAACATCATGACCCTGTTCCATAAAATATTCACCCATGCTCATAGCTGCATAAGGTGATACGAATTGTAGTCCCGGTGGGTCTTCCTCTGTCGCCATAACTATGATGGTGTACTCCAAGGCCTTGTGATTCTTCAACTCGGCGGCCACCTTAGCTACAGCCGAGGCCCGCTTTCCTATAGCACAGTAAATACACAGGACCTCTGTTTCACGCTGGTTCAGGATGGTATTAACAGCAATGGCCGTCTTGCCGGTCTGACGGTCTCCCAGGATCAATTCGCGCTGTCCCCGGCCAATCGGAATCATGGCGTCCACCACCTTAAGCCCTGACTGGAGCGGAACCGTTACCGGCAATCGATCCATAATGGCCGGGGCCTGTCGCTCCAATGGCAGTCTATCTGTCTCCTTAAGAGGGCCAAGACCGTCCAGAGCCCTCCCCTGTGCGTCCAGGATACGTCCCAGTAACTCCCTTCCTACCGGGACTTCCAGGACTCGACCAGCGCGTTCGACTTCACTGCCCGCTTCCAGTCCCTCACTCTCATCCAGGAGCACTACTCCAACCGATTCAGGGTCCACGTTAAATGCCATTCCGAGGCGGTTGCCCTCAAAAGTAAGGAGTTCCTCTGACCGCACATGGCGCAGTCCTTTTACGCGTGCTACACCCGGACCTATGTATTCTACAATTCCTACATTCAGTGTTTTCAGGGAGACTTCGTGTAACTCCCGTGCCCGGGAAAGTTTGCTGAAAGTACGCTCAAGAGTTCCCTTCAGTAATTGGGCCTGGGGCGTTTCCATTGCACTGTTCAATTTTCATCTTCTCCTTTTTGCTCCAAGCCGTTCTCTTGATCCGACTCCTCAGAAATCACCTGAGATAAAAAGGACTTTGCACGATTCTCAAGGGAATCGAGATAATCCCCGGTACTCCAGCTCATTTTAAGGCCATATCCCTTTATTTCTATGCCCGGCAGCATCTCCGAATCTGTTTCATAATTTACTTCGACGCCCTTTCCTATCCGATTATGAAGTTCAGATGTCAGCCTCTGTTTATTTTTGGGAGGAATATCAAACCGGCTCTTTACAATGAGCCCCCTGCCGGAATCCTTCAGGGCCCTTCTCATCTCTTCTGTTTCCTCCTCTTTCATGCTCTCAAGGCGTTCTATAAATTTTCCCACAATGGAATTTTCCGGGTCTGCCCCGGCCAGGTCACGGATAACGCTTCGGGCCACCTCGTAAACCTCACGTCCTGCCATCTGTTGAAGGTCCCTCATAAATGAGTTTTCCTCGCGCCGCAAAGAAGCTTCCCAATTTTTTCTCTGGGCATCCACCTCCTCGCGGGCCCTGTCCAGGAGTTCCTTTCTCTGATTTTCAGCCTTTTCCCTGGCTTCGGACATTAATTGCTCCTGTTCCTCCTCCAGCTTACGCTGTTTGCTGTAAAAGCTCTCAGCCTTCCGGGCGGCCTCCTCTTCTTTGTGCTCAGCCTCTTTCATACGGTTATTCAGCATTTCCTCCCGTTCGTCCATGGCCTGGATGATCCGGTCGTAAAGGAAATGCTTTAGAAGAGCCACCAGAATCAGAAAATTGACAATCTGCGCAGCCACGGTAAACCAGTTAATTAACACGGCTAACCTCCTGCTTTAGAAATGACGTAGTCCCAGAAAGGATTAGCGAAAAGCAGAATCATGGAGACTACAAAGGCATAGATAGCAGTTGATTCAATCATGGCTAGCCCTACAAATAGAGTTCTGGTGATGGTATTTGTCTCATCAGGTTGCTGTGCAATGGAACTAAGACCCCTGGCCACAGCCCGGCCTTCCCCAATAGCAGGACCGATAGCCCCGATTCCTATGGTGAATCCAGCACTGATGACTGATCCCAGACCGATAAGGGAAATGCTGTCCATAATCTTTATTACTCCTTTCTCTGAATTTCAGGGTTATTTTCCACTCCTTTTCCCTGTCTGGCCCTGGTAGCAGAGGCGATGTATACCATGGCGAGTACTGCGAATATATAGGCCTGGATCACACCGGTCAGCAGCCCCAGGGCATGCATTACAACTGGAAAAAAAAGAGGAGCCAGCGCGAGCAGTATGCCCACTATTTTGGTTCCGCTCATGATATTCCCGAAGAGCCTTACGGCCAGGGCCAGGGTTCGGGAGAGTTCTCCCATAATATTAAAAGGCAACATGAATACCGTGGGTTGAACATATTGTTTGAGATATCCGCGAAGCCCCCGGCTCAGGATACCATAGACTGGTACGGCAATGAAGGTACAGATGGCAAGGGCGGCAGTGGTTGAAAGGGAACCTGTAGGGGCCAAGTATCCTGGAACCACACTCAGCAAATTGGAACAGAGTATAAATAAAAACAGGGTTCCAACGAAGTAAAGGTAACTGCTGCGCTCCTCCCGGCTGATCTCTTTGATCTGTCTGCGCATACCCCTTACAATGATCTCCAAAAGATTCTGCCAGCGGGAGATATGGATTTCGGAGGAAATCTTTCGCGTGACCAGCCAAGAACCAACAACCATCAAGGCCATGACCACCCAGGTAAAAAGGATAGTGGCATTAAGGACCAGGCATCCATATTCCCAGAAGATTACCTGGTCTGGTGTAATATCCTTAATATTCATCCAGTCCATAAAAAAGACTCCCTCATGCAAGCCGCCATGTTACCGGGAAACCTCATCTATATTTTCCCACCCGATATTATCTTCCGCTCTTTCCTTCTCGGCCTTAAAACCGGGGGCAGGCATTTTCCTCGGTCTCAAAAATCTCACCATCACCATTCGGGCAAGCAGGAATCCCAAAAAGGCCGACAACAGCTTCACGGGCCCATCACCCATGATCATATAAAACCCCAGGAGACAAACACCAGCCCGAACCGTGAAACTGGCCATGAGCCACAAAGGCGGACTTTTGGCTCTGGAAACCCGCTGTACGGTCCACCACAATCCCGAGAAATAAAACAGCCCTAGAGCTGCACCAGCGCCCATAGAAGCTGCAAGAAATGTCCCTTGAATGATCATGCTGTTTCTCCCTGTGGCCATTTATTAAATAGGTAGCGCACAACAGGAGGCGCACCTATACATGTAAGAGCGGATACCAGCACCATAGCCCCGTATACATTCGCAGGCACAGCCCAGTCTCCTAATTTGAGTCCCCTGTGCATGATAATCATAGCAATTTCAGCCCGGGGGACCATGCTGACTCCTATTAGAAGCCCTCCGCTCAATCCACTCATGAGCCCCACCGGAACACCGGCCCCTATAACCTTTCCCGCAACAGCCGCCCCGGTAAGAATCAGTCCCAGGCCTAAGGCAGGAACCATGCTGGAGGCATCCAAATCCAACCCTATCCCTATAAAAAAAAGGGGGGTGAAAAGCTCGTAAAGAGGAAGAAATGATCCCTCTATCTTTATAGTATCCGGATCGCGGCTAAATACCAGACCCGCAAAAAAGGCCCCGACAGCCAAGGAAAAACCCAGTAACTCCGCTAAGGCCGCGATTATGAATCCTATGGATACGACTATTAGCATGACATCCTGCGCAGGTCTCAGGTGCCTGAAATATTTCGTCATGGGCTGTTCCATATACTGTGCAAAAAAGAAACAGAAGGCGCCAAAAAACAGGAATTTTAGGGTAAAAAAAGATAAGGTGCCTGCGAGTTCAGGGAGCAGGCTCCAGCTTCCCCCCTCTCCCTTGAGCGAGGGAAGAAGCGTGAAAAGCATGGCCATCACCACCACCGCGGTGATATCGTCCAGTTCGGCTACGTCAACGAGCAGTTCCCCGCTGGCCGAAGATAAAGCTTCCTGCTCTTCCCAGACCGCTACGGAAATTCCGACACTGGTGGCAGTAGATGCAACGGCAATAATAAGACTGGTAATCAAGGTCAGGTGTAAAAGATAAAAGGCAGTGAAAAAGCCCATCAATCCGCTTATACCCACATTTCCGATCCAGATTATAGTAGCACGTCGAAGCTGGGCCAGAAGGCCCTGCAGATTGCTTTCCAGACCCACTCGAAAAAGGAGACAGATCAGTCCGATCTTGGCAAGAAACTCGAAAATCTCTGCGCAGGCTGAACTAAGGATGTGCCATTGGTTGTTAGTCAGGCTTAATAAAAAACCGAGTATAAAATAGCCCACCAGCGGAGGGACGCCTACTTTTTTAAGGCCCGCTTTAAGTAGCATGGTAAGGACAATTACGCAGCCTATCAATAAAATCATAAAAGGGTAATTGGTCTGGTATTCAGTCACGCCTGCTCTCCCTTTTCACCCAGTACCACGCATTTAAACACCCTATGATGATTCCGATAAAAAGAAACATGAGAGTCCAGGAATATTGGGAGGGCCATTTCCGGTCGACCCAGATTCCAACGGCTATGCTGATCAATGTTGGTATGGCTACAGACCAGCCCACCAGTCCAAACATGCCGAAGCCAAACCATACTCCACGATCTCCTTCCCGGCGTGCCTTCAGCTTACGTTCTTCCCTATTCCCCACCTGTTCAGGAAATTCCCTTTTTTCACGAAGTGGCCTTTGGTTAGTGCTTTCTTTAACCACGGCCCTGCACCTCTAGAAATCGCCTCACAAAACCCGCCTCGATTCTGGCTACGGCTGATCTAACCGCCTTCTCATGGTCGTCAAGATTTCTGAATTCCTCCTCGACTATCTTGTGAAGCTCTCCCAGGCGCCCTCCCCGTACAGCCCGCCTTGCAGAGATAAGAACCACCCCTCCTTGTTTAACAAGCACTCCTTCATCCACAGCAAGGAAGATCTCCTCTCCTGCTTCGTCTACAAAGGATAAAAGCCCGGGAACCAGAGCAGTCACAAAATCGATATGCCGGGGCAGGAGGGTGAAGTACCCGTTTTCGGCTTCTGCAGTAATCTTTCCCGCTGTTTCGTCCACAAGTATTTTGGTTGGAATAAGCACTTTCAGTCTCATGCCTTTTTCTCCACTTCATCAACAGTACCAATCATGTAAAGGGAGTGTTCGCTTACATCTTCGAATTCATCTTCCAGGATACGCTCGCAACCTTCCAGGGCCTTATCCAGATCCACCATACGGCCTTCATGTCCGGTGAAGGCCTCAGTTACCAGGAAAGGCTGTGTCAAAAACCGCTCGATTCTTCTGGCACGATTCACCGTGCGTCGATCTTCCCGGGAGAGTTCTTCAATGCCAAGCATGGCAATAATATCTTTAAGTTCTTCATACTCAGCCAGGTTGCGGCGGATTTCCTGTGCAACATGGTAGTGACGTTTGCCTACGACAGGAGGAACCAGCATTTTAGAGCCGGACTGAAGTGGGTCAATGGCGGGGTACAGACCTTCAGCCGCTTTTTTCCGGCTGAGCACGATAGAGGCCGACAAATGGCCGAAGGTGTGAACAGCCGAAGGATCCGTAAAATCATCGGCTGGAACGTAGACAGCCTGAACCGAAGTAATAGCCCCGGTATCTGTATTAGCTATCCTCTCCTCCAGCTGTGCAAGTTCCGAGCCCAAGGTGGGCTGATAACCAAGCCGGGATGGAAGCTGACCAAGTAAACCAGAAACCTCCATACCTGCCTGGATGAATCTGAAGATATTGTCGATCAATAAAAGCACTTCCTGTTTCTTTTCATCCCTGAAATACTCCGCCATAGTCAGGGCGGCATGGCCCACACGAAACCTCGCCCCTGGGGGTTCGTTCATCTGTCCAAAAATCATGACCGTGTTTTCCAGCACTCCGGCCTCCTTCATTTCCCTGTACAGTTCTTCCCCTTCCCGCACTCTTTCTCCTATTCCGCAAAAAAGACTAACTCCCTCGTGGCCCGAAACCATGTTATTTATCATTTCCATAATAAGAACTGTCTTTCCCACTCCAGCACCACCGAACAAGCCCGCCTTACCTCCCCGCTCCAAGGGAGATAAAATATCGATCGCCTTAATCCCGGTAAGAAAAATCTCATCACTGGTCGCCTGTCTTTCCAGGGGTAGGGGGTCCTGATGTATCGAACGCCAGTCTCCGCCGACTATGGCCTTCCCCCTATCCACAGTATCGCCGAAAACATTGAACACGCGTCCCAAAACCCGGTCTCCCACAGGCACCTTGAGAGTTTCGCCTGTCGCTGTCACCTCAGATCCCTGTGCCAGGCCCTGGGTCGCAGTCAAAGCTACTCCCCTGGCCTGCTGTTCATTTAAATGGGTGATCACTTCTATTATAATCTCACCATTATCGCCTGCCTTAAGGACTTCCAGCAGAGCGGGTAAATGCCCCTCAAATAAGAGATCTATCACACTGCCCCTGATAGAAAGGACCCTGCCCTTGTTTCGACTTCTCCCCTTCAATTTATCAAAACACTCCGTGTGCCAGTGTGACATAGTTTTTCTTAATGTGATTGGATCTGTTTCTTTTATTTCTTTTTCTGTTCCGCATCCGCTACTGCCCGTTTTACCTGAATAACGCTGTCCGGATTCAGTGAAATGCTGTCGATTCCCGCCTCGACCAGGAATGCCGCAAAATCAGGATAGTCACTCGGTACCTGTCCGCATATCCCTACCTTCCTCCCGGCCAGATGCGCCGATTCGATCACCCGGGCTATTTCCAGCTTCACCGCTCTGTCCCGTTCGTTAAACAGTCCGGCAAGATCTGAGGAATCCCGGTCAACCCCGAGTATAAGCTGGGTTAAGTCATTGGAGCCGATAGAGAAACCGTCGAAGCGCTCAGCAAAATCAGCCGCACGAATCACATTAGAGGGAATTTCACACATGACGTACACTTCCAAATCATTTCTGCCGCGCTCCAGTCCATTCTCAGCCATAACTTCCAATACCCTGTCCGCCTCTTCTGGTGTTCTGCAAAAGGGTATCATCACCACAACGTTTTTCAGACCCATTTCTTCCCTAACCTTGCGAATGGCCCGGCATTCCAGAGCAAATCCTTCCCGGTACCGGTCACTGTAATACCGGGACGCCCCCCGGAATCCCAGCATCGGATTGTTTTCTTCAGGCTCAAATTCCCGGCCTCCTATCAGGTCCGCATATTCATTGGTCTTGAAGTCACTCATCCTGACAATCACGGGATCGGGATACTGGGAGGCCGCAATCTTGGCAATGCCACGCGCAAGATGATCGATGAAATAATCCTGTTTGTTATCATATGCCCGCGTGAGTGATTCAATCTCCTGCCTTGCATTTTCGTCTTTGATTTCAGGATAACGCACCAGGGCCATAGGATGGATCTTGATGATATTGTTTATTATAAATTCCATTCTGGCCAGGCCGATCCCGTTGCATGGGAGCCTCCACCACCTGAAAGCCGCGGCTGGAGAAGCCATGTTCATCATTATTTGTGTTCTCGTCTCCGGAATATCCTCAAGACTGACCTCCTTTTCTTCGTAATCCAGAATGCCCGCGTATACAAATCCCTCGTCGCCCTCGGCACAGGAAAGCGTGACCTCCTGTTCGTTCTTAAGGACCTCTGTGGCTTCACCGGTCCCTACAATGGCCGGGATACCCAATTCCCGGCTCACAATGGCGGCATGGCAGGTCCGGCCTCCATGGTCGGTAATTATTCCTGCAGCTTTTTTCATAATGGGTACCCAGTCAGGATCAGTCATTTCTGTAACCAGAATTGCCCCCTCTTTGAATTGATCGATATGATCGGCGCTCCGAATCAGGCATACCCGGCCAGCGGCAATAGCTTCACCAATGCTGACGCCTGTCAAAAGCCGTTCCCCCTTTTCTTTGAGCCTGTATGTACTGAGTATATGGGCCTCTTTCCGGGATTGAACCGTCTCCGGTCTAGCCTGAACAATGAAAAGCTCTCCGGTCTCTCCATCTCTTGCCCATTCGATATCCATGGGTGCCTTATAATGGTTTTCGATAGTTAGGGCCCAGCGGGCTAGTGTGAGCGCCTCCTCGTCGTCCAGTACAAAGGTCCGGCGTTCTGCCTTGGGAGTATCAATATTCCGGGTAGTCTTTGTTCCCCCTTTTGCGTAAATCATCTTCTTTTCCTTATCTCCCAGGTTCTTGCCGATAATAGGCCACAGGCCAGGGTCACTGAGAAGGGGTTTAAAGACAATGTGCTCATCCGGCGTAACTGTACCTTGAACTACGTTTTCGCCAAGCCCCCAGGCGGCATTTATAACAACCACCTCTTTAAATCCCGTTTCCGTATCGATAGAAAACATGACTCCTGAACCGCCCTTGTCTGACCGCACCATCTCCTGGACCCCAACTGAAAGGGCGATTTTCATGTGTTCAAATCCCCTTTCTTCCCGGTAACTAATAGCCCTGTCGGTAAAAAGAGAGGCATAGCACCGTTTACATGCATCCAGGAGTTCCGCTTCTCCCCGAATATTAAGAAACGTTTCCTGCTGTCCGGCAAAACTCGCCTCTGGAAGATCTTCGGCTGTGGCACTGCTCCTCACCGCTACATCCAAATCATGGCCGTTCGTCTCTTCCCTTTCTGAACGGGTACTCAATTCTCCATAGGCCTCCTTGATTTCGGAGGCGATTTCCTCGGGAAAATGAGTTTTAACAAAAAGCTTCCTAATTGCACGTCCTGCCTTCTCAAGAGACTTTTTGCCTGACCTCATATCCTCGAGGTTAGTGGTTATTCTTTCATTAAGGTCATTTGCCTCCAGGAAATCCCAGTATGCCCTCGCCGTAGTTGCAAATCCATCCGGTACCTGAATCCCTTCCTTCTTGAGCTCACCAATCATTTCCCCCAGGGAGGCGTTTTTGCCGCCTACCTCTGCTACATCCACCGAGGTCGTGTTTTCGAACCATTTCACATAAGCATTATTTTTAGGCATATCACCCTTCTCCTTCCAAGCTTCTGCACTACCCTTATTGGTATGCCTGGTATATCTTTAAGTTCGCGTCCAACCGCGCAGTTCATAATTTTGGGGGCCCTTTATCTCTTTTCATAATTCTTACCCTAGAGTTTGAAACAAAAAAATGAGGGGGATAATGTATTTGATCGGGCCATATCCTGTAGATGCTACGCTTGTCCAGGCCATCACCAAATGATCCTGGGTAAGCACCAAAACCTTCTAGTTAAAAGAGAAAACAGGGTAACTGGTGTTTTAAGATTAGACGACACCTACAACGTATCTGCGAACAGATCAAAACCTGCAGTGTCTGGAATTAAGGGAGCAATATCCTTGCCTTTAGGGGAAGATGGTCCGATGCCTTTCGTGAGAGGGGGCTCTTGTGAATTGTTATTTCTGTTAAGATTCCAGGGGGGCGGATCCAGATACGATCAAGTGCCAGCATAGGCATACTAGATGGGAATGTCGCCGGGGCGAGGCTCCTTTCCAATAAACGATGAAGCCGTAAAAGAGGTCTGCTCCATGGGTACCATTCGTTGATATCCCCCATGAATAATAAAGGAATGTTGGTATCTTCCTCAAAATATTTCAGAAGCCGTGAGACCTGATAATGCCTCTCACGGATGCCCAGGCCCAGATGTGTTACTATAACCCGAAGGATTCTATCTTTCTCGACTTCCAGCTTCAATATCAAAGCACCTCTGGGTTCTTTTCCTGGAAAACTCAAATCTAAAGCCTGCCTATCTGTAACCGGATAACGGGTCAGGACTACGTTTCCATAATCCCCGTCGCTTCTAAAAACAGTAGGTCCCGGAATGGCAGTAAAACCTGTGGACTCAGAAAGAAACAGCGGCTGGTCCAGTTCGCATTCTTTTCCTCGACACGAATCCACCTCGTGTAAGGATACAATATCCGCCCCTAACTCCCGTATAACAGCAGCGGTTCGCCGGGGATTCAGACGCTTGTCCATCCCCACACAGCGATGGATATTGTACACAGCCGCTACCATATTAAATCCCTTTTTTCCTATATTTTGGCTACCCCTCATAGCTGCTTTTTTTTAACCATCGCTGTACAAGAAAAATACCCAAAAAAAACAATGCCACTACTATCAGCAGTATCAGAATTCTAATAAAACTGGGTTCGCGAAGTACAGCCTCCAGCCGGGCTTCAAAGACGCTCATAGCGATAATTCCAGGAGCCAAGCCGAGAATCGTACCTACAGTAAAATCCAGGAATCTGATATGGCTGGCCCCCGCAACCATGTTCACCAGAGTAAATGGTGCAATAGGAATAATGCGCACTGTAGTAACTGCGATAACTCCGTGTTTGGCAAGATTTCTGCTGATCTTGTTGACTTTTGTGCCCGCCAAACGACTTATACTCTGATGCCCCAGTATTTTGCCGGTGCCGTAAGTAGCAAAAGCACTGAGAAGACACCCTAATAGAGAATAAAATATGCCCCATAAAGGGCCGAATATAAAAATTGTTCCAAGAATCAAGAGGGTTACGGGAAACATGAAAAAACCGCCAAGGATATAGACCAGAAAAGCTATAAAAGGGGATAACCCCTGCTCCTTTAATTGCAGGGCAGCCGTCATGACTTTTCCCGGATTTATCCATTCGTTCAAGGGGGTAAAACGCCAGGCCAGAGCCAGACCCACAAGAAATCCGATTAGAATAAGGAATCTCCCGAAATGGGTCTGCCCCTTTTGATTGACGGACTCCGGTGCGAACTCCTCGATTATAGCACTGGGATCTATTGGTTCTTCAGAATCCAGTGCACTTAAATCCGGTATGAAACCATTTATCCACCCTTTGATCTCCGGGGAAAGAGGAAAAAGACTCCTATCCTTTCCTTCAAACCGCTTTATCACGTGGTTAAGACTTCCCTCACTGTTCATCAGCCGCCGGACTTCACTGGCCGGGATATTTATATGTTCTCCCACCAGCTTATTTCTGAAATCACCTGCAACCTTTTCAATTCTCTCCTCCCCGTTACTCTCTATAGACAGGTCGCACTCTGTATCCATGCCCATGGAACGATTGCTTAAATTCGAAGACCCGACACGAATTATTCTGTCATCAACCACCATAATCTTGGAGTGTACCTTGAGTCGCATTTTACCCAAACCCCGGATCCATGGATAATATATTCCGAGACGCCCATACCGGTCAGCATCTCTCAGCTGTCGGACTATATGTTCCCTTAAAGTGCCCATGGCAGAAGCTTCCAGCCAGTCACTGCTGTATTGTGGGAGGACTATAACGACTTCAGGGCCATTCTGTTCAGACAGTCTCTGGGCCAGGGCCTTACCAACCGAGTGAGAAGTGAGGTACTGATTTTCGATATAGATCAAACGCCTGGCTGCGTCTATACAGTCAAGATAGAGAGTTTCAACCTCTCGAACTCCCTTTCGATACTGAAAGGGAGGGTCGGTCCGGCTTATACCAACCCGTACATTTCTCAGATCCGCTTTTAACTCATCGGGCCAGGGAGTTTCTTCTTCTTTATGAGACATCAAAATTTCTCTGCCTGTGGCGCGTTTCCAGCGGTCCCTGAAAAGTTCTCCCAATGCTGCCGCGGCATTTCCTTCTACAAGCATCTGCACGTCATGAACAGGTTCCGTTATATTCCCGAAAGGATCTGTCCGCCGGGGGTCATCAGGACGATGTTCCGGAGTATCCCACCGTCCTTTGGCAAGGTCCATTCCCCCTGCAAAAGCAATTCGATCATCCATCACCACGATCTTCTGGTGATGGGAAGCCCCCAAGGGATGATGGTCATCCATATGCATATGTATCCTGGGATATTTCTTCCAGGGCAGGCGAAACATTGGAGGAGTTTCACGCGTAAGTGCGTAAAACACGGCAAAATCCCAATCCAGAATATAGGCCTGAAGGTTCCTGTTTTTCTTAACCACCGCCTTCAGGAGTTCCCCGAGTTGCCCTGGAAATTCCCGATCCTTTCTGTTTCGTAGAAGGCGTATACGACTATCTATATCCCATGCAGCAATCATTATGGTTTCATGGACATGTTTTAGTGCTGAAAAAAAAGCGGAAAAATAAGCCTCCCCATCAATCAGAAAAGCCACTCTTTCAGCCTCTCCAATCCGCCAGCAATTTCGTCCTTCTTTAAGAATATTCTCACCCATCTCAAACACACATCTTTATATCTCTTCGTATCTCATTATTTTTTCAAGACAGTGCAATCTACCTTATCTGTGTAATAAAAACAGGCTGGTTATTCGGGGAAAAGCCTGGAAAAATTTCAACCCCGCAGATATAAAAAGGAAGATAGGAAGGTTGCATGACTTTCCCTAAAAAAGATGAGACACTGCAACGTATAGAGATAAAACAAATAAATTTTCATACTGATAATTTGAAGAATATATTTTTTTAATCTAATTTCTTCTCTTGCCAACCTCCGCTCTTTTAGAATTTTCCTGAAGAGATTTTGGTTGCTGCGTTTTCAATTTACGAGTCAGCTGCCTTTTTATTATTCTTTCTATTTTCTGGTCCAGCATCTTCAAGGCAATATGTATGATCTCCTCGTCGGACATGCCAACCCTGACTTTGGTCTTCACTTTCTCCAGAAGCCGTTTTGTTTCATTTTCGACTACAATAGTGGAATTATGCTCCTCGTCGGATTCAAATTTCTTCCATAATTTTAACCCCCTTTTTTTCCCATTCGACATTCTTTTACTCCTTTCTATCTAAAAATTCTGAACGGGGCAGTTACATCAACTATTCCTGCCAGCCGTATTCACCGATCAAATTTACGAAGCGGACACCACCGAGGCTTTCTTTAGAAATGTGCCCGCCTTGTCTGGTGATCCTGATTAATTCCTGGCCGAATCTGTCGCCTACAGGAATTAAAAGACGACCTCCTTCCTCCAGCTGCTCAATCAGTGGATTCGGAATCTTTGGGGCCCCGGCAGTAACTATAATTGCGTTGTAAGGAGCGTGTTCATCCCATCCCAGGGTGCCATTTACAACTTTAAAATATATATTTTTGTACCCCAATTGTTCGAGAATGCTTTTGGCCTTATTTTGAAGCGATTCTATTCTCTCAACTGTATATACTGCCCTTGATAATTCAGCGAGTATGGCTGTCTGATAGCCACTGCCAGTCCCCACTTCAAGTGTTTTATTTTCTCCATTCAAACCCAACGCTTCCGTCATCAGAGCTACTATGTAGGGTTGGGATATAGTCTGGTCCTGGCCGATCGGTAAGGGACCGTCCTCATAAGCATGTTTTTTTAGTTTTTCAGGTACGAAAGGATCCCTTGGCACTTTTCTCATCGCATCCAAAACCAGGGGATCATGTATGCCTCTGGGAATAAGTTGCGTCTTTACCATTTCTTCTCTATTTAAACCATAATTCTCCATCATCAGCTCCTGTCTCGACTTGACAGTTTATTTGTCCTGAGTCCTTTGATACACAATAAGTTATAATATATAAGAGAAATCACTCTCCTGTGCATACCGTGCATATTGTATATCCTCTTTATAAGATCTGTATTGAAGGCCGTATTTAAACCCATGTAGATTACATAAGATTTATCAGTACTTTTATTTTATATAAACGAGCTCTTTTCTAACCCTTCTGACCCCGAGTTAAATCATTATTTTTTTAGGGTCTTGACTAGAACAGGGGGTTTTCCCTGAACATTTTTAGTAACA
>CAZVGY010000062.1:0-22753 GCA_964627015.1 uncultured Desulfobacteraceae bacterium | reverse complement strand
AAAACTACATTTTCAAATCGCCAACTTTACAACAGTTTCACATTACCGCTGGCACTGTAAGCCATATGCGAAAAGACATTAGCGTCTATGATTTAGAGAAAGATAAGGGCGTCCATAATGATCAGCTTCTTTCTGATGACAGGAGATATGATCCCGGTCTCTGTAACAATAATTCTTTTGAAAATGGATTTAGTGCAGAAAATTCTGAGCGTGACAGGGAGACAATAGCAGACCCAAAATACCTGCAAGACATCTATAAAAAGATAAAAGAGCTAAATGGAGAAATCGAGGACGCAAAACGCCTGGGTGATATTGCTTTAGAAAAGGAACTATACCAACAAATAGAAACCCATTATGCGGTCCTCAATCAACTCACCTCACCCGGAGGAAACTTGAAAGAGTTCAAGAATGAGAATGATAAAATCAAAGACAAGATTGGTAGGAGTATCGACCGCGCCCTGAAACAACTGACAAAATTCAACAAGAAAGCAGGCGCTCACTTCAGAGACGCACTAAGGCCGATTTACTCATACAGACTATGCTACAATCCGAAGGAAGACATCAAATGGCATGTGGACTAGCCATGCCATTCCCCCAGATTTAATTCACCTCAGTACCAGCCTCTAAGGATACTCCTTTCCAATGCGACAATTTACATAGACATCTCATGATCCATCCAAGCATCGGACATATTCCATAGATATTATGCCCGGGCCTGCAACAAATCCACCTCTCTTTTACACCGAATACCCCTTTTTTTGGATCATAAATTCATTTTTTTCCTTTTCCGACGCCCTCTGTCGTTTTTCGACGCCCTCTGTCGTGCATTTCAACTAGAGGCGGGCGGGCCGCCTTCCACACAAACCAAAATAGGAGGGCAAAAAATGGAAACAAAAAGGGAATCAGCAACACTCCGGGAAACGAGGCGGATTACACCAGATGGCAAGGTCTATATTCTCAGGCGAAAGATCAAGCCATCCTTGAAGGGGACAATTGCTCAAAGTGCTTCAGAAGCAAAAAAATGGGAGGTGGCCAGATGACGAATGAGAAAGAGACCACAAAAAGCGAATGTGCGGATAAGGGGTATCACAAATCGTCTTCAATGCAAGGAACGGGTAGCAGACTTTCAATGGGGCCTAAAGGGCCTAAACCCTCGGGCACGCAGGAATGGGCGGTCAGGTCGGTCAACTGTTGCACCGGTTGCTCCCATGATTGCCTTTACTGCTATGCCAAAAGCATGGCAGTCCGCTTTCATCAACTGGCATTGGAACAATGGAAAAACGAAAACATCCGTTGGAAGGATGTCAGGAGGACATATAAATATATGGAAGGGACCACCATGTTCCCCTCTTCCCACGACATCACTCCGAAAAACCTCTTTGCTTGCCTCATAGTGCTCAGAAAACTCTTAAGAGCAGGTAATCGAGTCTTGATCGTTTCTAAGCCGCACTTGGAGTGCATCAAAGCAATATGCCGGATTTTTTCAGAATACAAGGGACAGATCCTCTTCAGATTTACGATTGGCTCCCTCGATAACGAAATTCTCTCAATCTGGGAGCCCCACGCTCCAGGCTATGACGAGAGAAAAGACGCGCTGAAACACGCGTTCGAGAGAGGGTATGAGACATCAGTCAGTGTGGAGCCCATGCTGGACTCGGAGCATATCATGGATCTGGTGAAGGACCTGCTCCCATTCGTCACCAATGCACTATGGATAGGAACATTGAACCATATACTCAATATCAGAGTTGCAAATGAGGCCATTGCAAAGGAGCTGCAGAGGATCGCGGAAGGCCAGTCCGACAAAAAGATCCTGGCCATCTACGACAAGCTGAAATTCAATCCGAAGATTAAGTGGAAGTCCCATATCAAGAAAGTTGTGGGAATTCCCTTGCCTGAAAAATCGGGAATGGACATCTGATGACAGGACATACCTGTCCTCAAACTCAAGAAGTCTTCAAACCGGTTTTCGGGGACAAATATTTTGAGATTTTTTTTGGTGCGACGCCAGTTGTCGAAATACGACGCCGCTTGTCGATCAGAAAGAGTAGGAACAGCACACATCTAAGATAAAACATTGAGAAAGGGAGGGCAACAAAATGGAAGAAGCAGTTGTAAGAATGGAACAAAAAACTTCGGAAGGGGACGCGATGGTAGAGGACATTCAAAAAGAAAAGGAGACGTCTTCCGGCACAGATAATTCGGGCTCGCGGCCATTATTTGAAATCGCCAAGGAAAAATGCAGTCTTTTCCGAACTCCGGATTTTGAGGCCTTCGGTCTCATGGATATGGAAGAGCACCAGGAAATTTGGGCCATAAGAAGTAAGTATTTTTTGTTCTGGCTCTCACGGCTGTACTACGAGAATGAGGGTGAAATCCCCAAGGCCACCACTATCCGCGAGATAGTCAGACAATTTGAGGGAGAGGCCCATCTCAACTCCCCTGTTGAAATGGTACACACCCGCTACGCCTGGTTCAGGGATGAGATTTACATAGACCTCGCCAATAAGCGTTGGGAACAAATCCGAATAACAAAGGACGGTTGTTCGATTATCCCTTCAAGTGAATCACCGGTTCGATTCATCAGAGTGCCAGGGATGCTGTCCTTGCCCCGTCCTGTTTTTGGGGAGTCCCTGACTCCATTATGGCATTTCTTGAATACCGAGCATCCTGGTGATTTCGTCTTGATCGTTTCCTGGTTGATTGGTGCCATGAGACCAACAGGCCCTTTCCCGATTTTAATCCTCCAGGGCGAGCAGGGTACAGCAAAAAGTACCACAGCCAGGCTCCTGTGTTCCCTCTTAGATCCCTCACTCATCATGTCACGTAGTTTACCGAGGAGCGAAAGAGACCTGGCGATATCAGCGAATAAGTCCTGGGTGCTCAATTTTGACAATCTCTCCGGGTTGAGCCTCTGGCTTTCTGATGCCTTTTGCAGAATCTCTACTGGCGGAGGATTGGCGACACGGACACTCTTTACTGATGATTCCGAGAAATTATTCAGGCTCAAAAGGCCTCTGATCCTAAATGGCATCTCCGATATTGCCACCCGCCACGATTTGGCGGACCGAGCCCTGATAGTCAATTTCCCTCCAATACCTGAAAACAAAAGAAGGTCGGAAAGAGAGATCATAAGGTCCTGGAATCGTGCACGTCCGAGTATTTTGGGTGCCCTGTGTGATGCGGTATCGACGGCACTTCGAAATATTGGGAATGTGAAGCTCGAAAAAGTACCGCGCATGGCCGACTTCGCCGAATGGGTGACAGCTGCAGAACCCGTGCTGCCATGGGAAAAAGGGTACTTTTTGAAAGAGTACTTCTCAAATCGAGACTCTCTTATAGATATCGCGCTTGAAGCGGATCCGGTGGGCACATCCGTGATGGAATTAATGAAGGCCTACGGGGAGTGGTCCGGAACACCTACTGACCTTTTACGTGCCTTAAACAAGATAGTTCCCAAAATATTGCAAAGAAAAAACACATGGCCAAAAAGACCTAATACCCTCTCCAGCAGGATCCGTCAGGTAGCGCCTGCCTTGAGAAGAAAAGGCATTGAGGTCGAAAGGAGCAAGTCCGGGCAGCGCAACATAACAATCACAAAGACCGCAAAAAAGGACGGCGAGACCGCCCAGACCGTCCAACCCGGAGACATTGATAAGCATTCAACTGGACGCGAGCAGCACGATAATCGTCCTATCCAGGAACAGTCTCAGATTTCTAGGGATGGCACACCAAACCTCAATCAAGTGGGCGATGCGGGCGGTTCGGACGATCTGTCTCAAGGCAAGCCCGAGAAAACATTGGTTGCAAGAGCCGCTGCTTCAGAAGGCTCCAGTGAGCGGGGGGAACTGTAGATGGAAGCGCTCAGACTTCACGGAACAGCATACCGCCCGGACGCCACTGCCCGGGCAGAAGGCAAGGAACCCTGGTTTGATACTCAAGAAGGACACAGGGATATTTTGATTCTTGACCGGATCAAAAAAATCAAACCTGAGTCCCTCGCCCTTCCGGGCGAAGATAGAGCTGATGACTACAACCGAAAAGAGGAGGCGGCGGCACGGAGGATTGGCCGCAACAGGCTCCTTCTCTCACAGGGAGGCTATTCACTTCCTCTGCTTCTTCCAGAACGGTGTTCAGATATTGGCCGGTTCCTGAATAAGGTTATCCTTGGCGATTGCCTGGAAAAATTGAAAGAGATTCCTGACAGCTCGATTGATCTCATTGCGACTGATCCACCATACGGTATCAAGTTCATGGGCAAAGAATGGGACAAGGCGGTACCGATGGTGGAAGTCTGGAAAGAGGCACTCAGGGTATTGAAACCAGGTGCTTTTGCTTTTGTCATGAGTATACCCAGACAAGACTGTCAGTCTCGAATGATTCAAAATCTTGAAGAGGCGGGTTTTAGAGTCGATTTCTCACCGATTTATTGGACGCATGCCCAAGGGTTTCCTAAGGCATACAACGTTGCTAAAGGAATTGAAGGAAAATTGAAACTTGGTAGCGCTAATTGGAGTGATTGGAAAAAACTCCCCGGCAAAAAAGGAAAAAATAAACTTGGGTACTGCAAGATGCAAGCTCAGCAAGGTTATCGCAAAGAGAATTATCAAGGTCGAGAACGGAATATCACGGTTGATTATTCAACACCAGAGGCAAAACAATTTAAAGGTTCCTACGGTGGATTCCAACCAAAACCAGCTGTGGAAGTTATCCTCGTGGCTATGAAACCCATGGATGAAAGGACATATGTAGGTCAGGCGCTGAAGAACCGAAAAGGGATCACATGGCTGGACGATTGCCGGATACCTTACGCAAACAGTACTGACAAGGGATGTGCCAGACAATGCTTCAGTGGAAACGGAAGGAGTGCAACAGGACTTACCTGGGGCGGAAAAAAGTTGTTGAAGAATAATTTTCGTGACCGCGGACGGTTTCCAGCCAATTTACTAATATCTGACGATGTATTGGAGGACAACAGAAAACATCCCGGAGATTCATTTCCTGCCAAACGGGGCAAGGCCGACCACTTTGGCCTAAATGAAAAAGAAAGTAAGCGTGTCGGTCCCATAGGCGACCATGGCGGTTTCTCTCGATTTTACTCTCTTGACGCTTGGGCAAACAAGAACCTGCCGTTCCTAATAGTCCCTAAGGCCAGCAAAAGGGAAAAGAACGAAAGGCTGGAAACCCGTGATGAGAATCTTGTCAATGATGGAAGAAAAAAGTCGATCGATAATCCTTTTCAAAGGGGGAAAACCCTTAGAAAAAATACTCATCCAACAGTCAAACCCATCAAATTAATGTCCTATCTTATCACAATGGGTTCCCGTGAGGGTGACGTTGTATTGGATTTCTTTTGTGGGTCAGGAAGCACATGTATCGCTGCTAAGAATTTAAACAGAAGATTTATCGGCATCGATAGAAACAAGGAGTATTACGAAATAGCAGTCCTACGGACTGCCAACACACAAAGTCGGAAAAGATTCAAGGAGGAAAATATGCCCACGACCTATTCAAAAATCAAATTGAAAGGGAAAAAGATGCCACCAAGGATAGTCAGAAGAGGCAATGGAGATTACCCGTCTATCTACAGGCCATGCCGAATATCAGAAGTCTATGGCCAGGATGAGGCAAAACTGACCATCGCTAACTGCCTCGATAAAGGAACTCTCCCACACATCCTTTTATTTCAGGGAGTTTCGGGAACTGGAAAGACGAGTATAGGCCGGATCATAGCAATGGGCCTCAATTGTGAGAAAGGCTCTACCAGTGAACCATGCGGGAAATGCCTATTCTGCAAGGCAGTTCTCAACCATAACAGTTTCGCGTTCCAGGAGTTTAACGCAGGCTATTTCTCCGGTGTGGATAAAATGCGGAAGGAGATACAGAATTTCGATGCAGCTTCTATGGGGGGTGAGAGATATAAAATCATCCTTTTCGATGAATGCCAGAGATTGACTCAGGAGGCTCAGGCGGTCCTGTTAAAGCCGACAGAAGATTGTCACGCTGACCTTTATTTCATCTTCTGTACGACTGACGTCAAAAAGATGTTGGACCCTCTCCAGAACAGGTGCATGCAATTTGAATTCAAGCGGCTTCAGCCCGAGGAACTGCGAAGATTACTGTACGATGTCTGCGAGAATGAAAATCTTGAACCCGATTCAGACATCATAGAAGAAATAATGTTGGAGGCTGAGGGGATGCCCAGGAATGCTCTCTGGCTTCTTCAAAGAGCTGTGGGTTGCGGAAAATTGGTGGAGAAAGCTGATGAGGCCATGTATGCGTCATTTTCATATTGATGAGGAAATATGGTGAGGCCTAAAAATGATCCTTGATAGATACATTCGCAGAAAATCTTTAGATTTCAGGCTTGGCAGTGGAGTTTTTTCATGTCATACTCCAACTGGATTAGCGCTGCAGTGTATCGTCAGGAAGTCATATTTGCTTCGAAACCTCCGAGAGTCTGGCTTAACGTGCCAGGCAACGAAAGTGAGTCGGGGGTAATCATGACTATGCACGGAAAGGAGGTAAAAAATGGATTAGATCACAAGTATTTCACCCAACAGGAGGTGGCGGATTTATTTAGGGTCAAACCTGCAACGGTCAAGAACTGGAGGGACGCAGGTTTGTTGGATTATTTTCAGCCCCCCGGTTCGTCACGGGTTTTATATCCGAAGGCGTCGGTGGAGGAATTCGAAAGGAGATACACCCAAAAGGCCAAGGTAATACCATTTAGAAGACCTGCTGAAGTCAAAAGGAAAGTGCCTGGGATGTCTTCCAAATCCATGAAGGAATGGAGGATATAGCCATGGCAAAGAATAGAAATCATCACTTATACAAACGCGGGGATACCTGGTATTTCCGTAAGCGAATTAATGGGAAATGGATAAAGAAGAGCCTCTCCACTTCTGTGACAGAGGCGAGGCGCTTGAGGGAGGAATTGCTGAAAGAAATTATGGTCCACGGTAGATTACAAGAAAATACGGATAAAGAAGTCCCTGTATTTGGTGCCTTGGCAAAGAAATGGTACGATTTGAAGAAGGACAGGCTAAAGAAATCCACCCTAAAGGATTACAGAAACAACCTGAACAACTTCCTTCTGCCAGAATTCGGAAATACCTCAATTGACCAAATCGACTGCATTTCCATTGAGACTTTCATCGCCAAACTGGGATGTAAGAACAAGCGCGCCAAGAATATATTGATCCCAATGAGGAATATTTTCAAACTCGCTATTAAGGCAGGCTACATTAGGGTTAACCCGATAAGCCTAATGGACCCGATGAAACCTGAAAAAGCGAATATCAAGCCTCTGCTTTTTGAAGAAGCCCAGGCAGTCATTGAAAATGTTGATCCGCATTACCGAAATTTCTTTCACGTAGCGTTCTTTACCGGAATGCGATTTGGCGAGATGGCAGCCTTGAAATGGAAAAATGTCGATTTCAGGCTGAAAGTTATAAAGATAAGAGAAACTCGTGTCTTGAGTGAGGAAGGTACGCCGAAAACGCCGGGTAGTATCCGTGATATTGAAATGCTTCCCCCTGTTATTGATGCATTGAGGGATCAGAGAAAAGCCACCTGGGGGAAATCGAATTATGTCTTTCTCAATAGATACGGAAGGCCACTCAATCCATGTCCCTTACGGAAACACGCATGGGCCAAGGCGTTGAAAAAGGCAGGATTAGAATACAGGTCGTTGATGCAGACAAGGCATACCTATGCCTGTCTCATGCTAAATGCCGGTGTTCTGCCGGGTTACGTTATGAAACAAATGGGACATACCTCCTTGAAGATGATCTATGATCATTATTATACTTACATCAAAAGGTATGAGCGTGACGAAGGAGAGGTTTTCATGGATAAAGTCTATAACCCGTTTATGAAAAGTAAAAAATGTGCCCCAAATGTGCCCCATGACGATAAAAGGGAAAAAGACAGTGCGCCCAATTCCCTTTTATCATTACAAAAATAAGATTGTGGAATGGTCGGGACGACTGGATTTGAACCAGCGACTCCCGCGTCCCGAACGCGGTGCTCTACCAGACTGAGCCACGTCCCGACTGGATCTTAAACCAGCTTGCAGTTCCATTTAACAAAACAGATGCTTTTCCGCACAAGTCCAAACAAATGGAACCACTGGATAAGAGTGTCGAAATATAACCTATTTCTCCAGTACGGGCAAGGTTAATTTACGACCGATGATATCCATCAGGTTTTCCATAATACTGGCGGTCGCGCCCCAGATAATGTCACCTTCATATTCATAGGCCAGTCCCGCGTAGGGCCTGCCTTCAATTTGGACCACCTCTCTTCTGCTCTTTCTATTTGCAGGGTGAAACACTCCAAGGGGAACATTGACAATGCTTTCGACCTCTGCAACGCTGATAATAAAATCATAAGGAAAAGGCACAATACCAACAAACGGATGGATTACAAAATTGGAGGTAACCGTCAGGGCATAGTCCAGTCTTCCAAGAATTTCAATATCACTGGCTGGAACTCCGATCTCTTCAAAGGTCTCCCTTAACGCGGTCTCCTCCATGGAGGTATCCCCATCGTCCCTTGAACCGCCGGGAAAAGACATCTGGCCCTTATGGTGTACGACATTCTGAGACCTTTTTGTGAAAAGGACCCTGTGTTCTCCATTCTCCACCACCAGAGGCACCAGGACAGCGGCCTCAATATAAGAGGGCCGGACAGTATTTAATCTGTTCAGCGGTCTGCTGCTCAGGGCCTCCCTGAGCACTGAAGATAAACTATTATCATAATTCATGGCATATAACCTGAAAGTTCCCTGGCAGTAAGTCCCATCTCCATAAGCTTCTTCAGGCGTGGCTCGTTATTCACGAAAATCATTAAGTACCATACGTTTCAAGGTACTTGTCAAAAGCCGCCTTGGTCTTCTCATCGATCGGAGACCGCCCGTTACCGGTCAGCACCGGAATCCTTTCCCGATAAAGATACCCTATGACTTCTCTGATACTCGAGACGGAATAGACCTGAACACCGCTCTTTTCGACAAAGTCAGCGATTGCATTTCGACCTTTTTTACCAGGGATAACTTTTCCCTTGCTGTCGTAGACTGCTGTTGTCTGCTCCCTGTCAACACATATCCCAATGCCTGTAACCTTGAAACTCATGCCTCTGTTATCGGCCTCGGTGCTTATCTTTTCAATTAACTCGTATTTAGTACCCATAGAAGTAGCGACGTCGTCCACTATGAAAATTCGACATCCGTCAAAAAAGGAACTGTTTACGAACACGCTCTTTGTATCGGTTGCCTCTCCGTGTGTCTTGGGCTCCTTACGGTCATATTCATAAAGCAGGTCAACCCCGTATTCTTTCCATAAGGCTACAACGGTCGCAATGGCAATAGCGCTGCCCTTGTATGAAGGGCCCAGAACGATATCCGTATCTTTTACAAGATTTGAGGTGACCATCATACCGGCAAAAAATGAGCCCATTTCCAGGCTCAAGCGGCCGCTTCTGAACATCGCCATATTTATAAAATAAGGGGTGGGACGCCCGTCCTTCAGGGTTAAATTCTTGTCAAAAAAAAGGGCTCCGGTCTCAGCCAAAGCTTTCGCAAGTCGCTTCTTATAATCTTCCATTTATAAAATTAATCTCCCTTGAACACATAACAGTTTATATATAAAGGAACTTCAAGAACAGCCGACTATTTTTATATTACCTGTAATAATAAACGAAAATATAAGCCTCCTTCAACAACAATATGGAAAAGCATGCATTAGCTTGACAATGACATTAAAAAGTGATATCTAATAAGTTAATTTTACTTACTGTAAGCTTAATTAGGAGGTCTACCATGTCAGAAGAACAGATCGCAGTGGTTGTCAAATTTTTTTCAAAACCAAGTGTAGCAGCCCTCCAGATAACCAGCGGAACGATTAAGAAAGGGGACATTCTGAGATACAAAGGGCATACAACCGATTTTAATCAAGAGCTGACAAGCATGGAAATCGATAATGAGCCGGTTGAGGAAGCCAAGGCAGGCGACATGGTAGGGGTGAAGGTAAAGGAAAGGGTCCGTGAAAACGACAAAGTTTACAAGGTCTTTGAATAACTCCTTATTTCCCTGATTGCCTTTGGAATCAGCTTTCTAATAAATGTCTCCCTGTCAAAGGTGTTCATTTTGGAGTAGACGTCATACCTGGGATAATTCCGACTTAGCGTGGGCACCTTCGCCTGCAGGCCGGGAGCAAGTCTATTGAACCCGCTTATTAGTTCCACCAGAGTGAAATCCTCGCCTGGATAACTATCGAGCCAGCCCAACCTCTTCATGCATTCAAAACGTATCCTGTCCAGGAGAAAAATATACTGGTCGATAACTTCCATTTTTTCTTTGGGACTCAACCGGTCAAAGTCAAAACCCGACCCCATTCCTCTGATATTGAGTATGAGGTCATATAGATAAAAAGCACCTTTCTCCTCGCCCTGTGCGATGAATGAGAGTGTGCCTGTGCTAATCCGCGAAAGCTTGGTTTCAAGGCCAAAATCTTCCTTAAAGCGGCTTATCCAGTTACGATAGCCCTTTCTGGCAGCCCTTAACAGCCTCCCTTGTTCTAAATCAATAACCTCAGACATCCCCGTTTTCTCTATCCTTTTGAGCCTTTCCAAGCCTGAAACCGCATTTACAACAGAATTCCGCCTTAGGCTGTTTAAAGCCGCATTCAGGGCACATGGTAAAATCTCTAAAAGATGCGATCGAAATCGGACGGTTAAAGCGTCTCGGCTCATCGAAACGCCCATTCTCCTGAATTGTCACCCTGCCCCCAGCATCCTGTACCGCATCGGCATACTGCCTGGCACTTTTCAGCGTAAGATCACATTTCAAGATAACCGGGGCTTTTTCAATCATTCTGTCCACGATCTCTTTAGCAACACCCAGACTTTTCATGGATGCACTGAAATCTTCTCTTTTACTAATCAAGCCGTGGAAAACAACTCGATATTTTTTTGTCATTTAGCTTCAACTTTTTCATCAATTCTTTTCATGATCCATAGAGGCGTATCTCCAACCCATTCCGTAACTCACACTTGCAGGACCAAAACCCTGTACCAATTTTTACAAAATACAATCCCGTCATCAAGGCGGGTTGTCATTATATACCATCTTTATACTTTATACTTATTTTGCTCACAGGTCCTAAGACAATCACAGCGATAGCCGGATTAATCGGTGACGCCGAATACACAGGAGTTGATTACATGCAGATACAGCAAACTGTTGGAAATTCAGTTCCTGGGCAATTCAACAATTATTACCGCAGCCCATGCAGGCTTTGACAAATCCCAAAAAAAGCGGCGCCGGCTTTCTCATGCTCGACTTAAGTTCTGGATGGGCCTGAGTGGCTATAAAGAATCTGTTATCAGCCAATTCAATAAATTCTACCAGTCTGCCGTCGCGGGAAGCCCCCGAAAAAATCATCCCGTGATCAGTGATAATCGAATGATACTCCGGATTTACTTCGTAGCGGTGGCGATGTCTTTCTGAAATCTCTTCAGCTCCATAAAGGGAGCGGGCTAAAGTTCCTTGTTTTAAAACTGCGGGATAGGATCCAAGCCTCATAGTACCTCCCTTCTGAATAACTGATCTCTGCTCAGGAAGTATATCGATTACCGCATGAGGCGTATCAGGATCAATCTCGGTCGAATTTGCACCCTCCAGGCCGCAAATATTCCTGGCGAATTCGATAACAGCCAACTGGAGTCCCAGGCAAAGGCCTAGAAAAGGGATATTCCTTTCTCTGGCAAGCCGGATTACCTCAATCTTTCCTTCCGCTCCCCTGGAGCCGAATCCCCCTGGCACAATGACTCCGTCCACCCTGTCCAGAAAAGAGGTGTCTTTCAAGTCCGTAGTTTCCACCCACTCAAGATTGACTTTACAACTTAAATGGCCAGTACAATGATTAAAGGATTCTTTAATAGAAGCATAAGAATCCTCAAGTTTCGTGTACTTCCCGCACATGGCAACGGTGATTTCTTTTTCCGGGTTCCTGATATTCCCCACCAGGTCTTTCCACTTCCTCAAATCCGGGGGGCTGTATATGTTGAGCTTCTTATGTATTATCTCGGGAAGGCCTTCGCGTTCAAATATGAGAGGAATCTCGTAGATATCATCCACATCCAGGCCTGTGATTACAGCATCCGGCCTTACATCACAGAAACTGGCTATTTTGCTCTTGATTTCCTTTGTAAGGACCTGCGAGCATCTGCCTATTATAATATCCGGAAAAATTCCGCGTTGTTTGAGCAGGTTGACACTCTGCTGGGTAGGTTTTGATTTCTGCTCATTTACACCATGAGGGATAGGCACATAGGTTAAGTGTATATAAATGATGTTTTCCCTTCCCACATCCTCCTTCATCTGTCTCATGGACTCCAGAAACAGCTCATTCTCTATATCCCCCACAGTCCCCCCGATCTCAACCAGGATCAGGTCCGGTTTCTCATCACGGGCAATCTCAAATATGTGTTCTTTTATAAGATTGGTTACATGGGGTATATATTGCACTGTTTTTCCCAGGTAATCTCCACGTCTTTCCCTTTTTCTGACCATGTCAAAAACTTTGCCCATGGTCAAATTCCATCTGGACTGACAGGTCACCCCAAGAAACCTCTCATAATGACCGAAGTCCATATCCACTTCTCCCCCGTCATCCAGAACAAATACCTCTCCATGTTCAAAGGGGTTCATGGTACCCGGATCAACATTTAGGTAACCGTCACATTTAATAGGGATTATTTTTAATCTTTCAGAGAGTAGGTGGCCTATCGAAGCAGCGGCGATTCCTTTCCCCAGTCCGGAAAGCACACCACCTGTGATGATAATGTATTTGGTAGGCATATCAAAAAAAATATTTCCTATTACCAGGTTAAGTCAAAAGGTCGTAAAAAATTTATCTATAATCACATAATTAGTCAAGGCATAAAAAAGACGGAGTTAGGCTGCTTCAATTGCTGAGAGACCTGATTCACCTTGACCCACTGTTCCTAAAACAGATAATATGACGCGGAGGTTAATAAAGTTGATGGAAAAAGCCCAAACAAAATTTATACAGGCGCCATCCGACGCCAGGCATGACATGAAGCTACCGAATATAGTCATAGTGGGTAGGCCCAATGTTGGCAAATCCACGCTTTTCAACCGTCTTTCAAGATCAAAGAATGCCCTGGTAGATGACAGGCCCGGTGTAACAAGAGACCGGCTCCATGTCACCGTTTCTTATGACGGAATCCCCTTTGTACTTACGGATACCGGAGGTTTCGAGGACATAGGCCAGGATCCCATGCTGGAAAAAGTACGCGCTCAAGTTAAAAAAGCTATTAAAGAAGCCGACAGGGTGATCTTTATGGTAGACGGCGGCCAGGGAATCATGCCAGGGGATGAAGAGATGGCTGCAATACTCAGACGGACCAGGAAAAAAATATTCCTGGCTGTAAACAAAGTCGACGGCCCTGAAAACGACCACCTGACATTTGAATTCTTCAGATTCGGTATTGAATCTGTTCATCCCGTCTCAGCGGCCCACGGATATGGTATTAAGTCCTTCGTGCATGAAGTGATCACGGGTCTTCCGGTCTCTACACAAGCAGACGATCACAGTGACCAGATAAGGGTAGCTGTTCTAGGAAGGCCTAATGTAGGAAAATCATCTTTTATAAACAGGATACTGGGGTCAGACAGGCTGCTGGTAAGCGACCTGCCTGGCACCACCCGGGATACAGTTGATACGGCGTTTTCTTACCATGGCAGAGAATACCTGCTCATAGACACCGCCGGCATACGCAGAAAAGCGAGGGTCAAAGAAAAAATAGAAAAGTTCTCTATGATCAAAGCCCTCAACACAATAAAACGCTGCCATATAGCTGTTATAATACTGGATGCGTCTCAAGAAATCTCGGAGCAGGATGCACGAATCTGTGGCTATGCCTTTGAACATGCAAGGGGTCTGGTTCTGGCCGTCAATAAATGGGACATGGTAAAGAAAGATGTTCAGAAAATAAAAGCTATTGACAAAGAAATCGACAGGCAACTGAAATTTGTATCTTTCGCCCCGAGGGTAAATGTTTCCGCTCTCACCGGGGAAAACGTGATGAAGATATTTAACAAAATAGAGCTGGTCCACAGGCAATTCTCTCAGAGGATAAACACATCAGCTGTTAACAAAGCCATCGGAGAGATGATTGAGAAGCACCCTCCACCCAGGATAGGCAAGGGAAGGCTTAAATTTTTTTACGCCACCCAGGCGGAAATCAGGCCTCCTACCTTTATCACATTCGTTAACAGGCCCGACATGATTCATTTTTCCTATGAGCGTTTTTTGATCAATCAAATACGGTCCCATTTCCAACTTGACCACACCCCTATCAAATTAAAGGTCAAGGAGAAATAACCGTCCCGGGGCCTTAATTATGATTGACTAAATTCCGCGGGTATAATTCCTTGAGCCTCTCCTCCAGATAGGTATACCTATTACCTGTGTCTTCATTCCTGATTCCCGTGCCCAGTGCTTTTTTGCTGCCCACCATTACAACCAGCCGCTTTCCACGCGTTACTGCAGTATATATAAGGTTTCTTCGAAGCAAAATGTAATGCTGAAATAAGACAGGAAAGACCACCGCGGGGTACTCGCTCCCCTGCGATTTATGGACCGATATGGCGTATGCCAGAACGATTTCATCGAGTTCCAGGTAATCGTACGGCACCTGCCTTCCATCATAATTCACAAGGAGTTCCCTTCTACCCTCGTCAATGGTCTCAATTATGCCGATATCACCATTATAAACCTCCTTTTCATAATTGTTTCTCGTCTGCATAACTTTGTCTTTGATACGGAAAACGTTATCTCCCCTGGACATCTCCCCTACTGACCTGTTAAGGGCATTCTGTAAGGTCCGGTTGAGATTCTCAGTCCCCAGCACACCCTTATGCATAGGTGAAAGAACTTGTATATCCTTCACAGGATCCAGGCTGAACCGTTGTGGAATTCTCTTGCTTACAAGTTCCTTGATTACATACAGCCCTTGATCAGGATCCTCCTGCTCAATAAAGTAGAAGTCGCCCAGGCCGCCTTCTCCCTGAGGAAGTAATTCCGGCATAAGCCCCTTATTGATCCTGTGCGCATTGATGACTATAAGGCTTTCCCTGGCCTGCCTAAAAATCTCTTTTAATTCCACTACAGGGAACATCTCTGAATGTATCAGGTCTCTCAAGACGTTACCCGGGCCTACTGAAGGCAGCTGGTTGGAGTCACCAACCATAATTAACGTAGCCCCTTCTGGTATAGCCTTTACGAGATAATACATGAGAACTGTATCCATCATCGAAACCTCGTCCAGTATAACCACATCCGCATCAACGGGACGACTCTCGTTCCTTTGAAATCCTCCTTTTTGCCAGCTGAATTCCAGCATCCTGTGAATAGTTCTCGCACCCATACCGGTTGCCTCCGACATTCGCTTGGCTGCCCTACCAGTGGGGGCGGCCAGAGCGATCCTGGCTTTTGCGGCCTGAAATATCTGAATTACGGCATAAATAATGGTAGTCTTCCCGGTACCGGGCCCACCGGTGATTACCAGTATTTTATCCGAGACTGCGCTCTTGATCGCCTCAAGCTGCATAGGTGCCAGCCGCATTTCAATCCTTTCCTGGACCCATTTGATCGCCCTTTCCCGGTCAATATCTTTAATTCTTTTTTCCGCCGAAAAAAGCTTCGAAAGATACCTGGCAACGCCTGTCTCGCATACGTGGAGGCCCTTTAAATAGACTGATTTTTGATTGGGCCTGAACTCATCCAGGCACTGGTTCAAATCTTCTATAACAATCTTATTCTCAAGGGCCACTTCCCCGAAAGCCCTCGTAACGAGCTCTCTATCCAGTTCAAGGATATTTCTGCACTTTTCAACAAGAGGTTCATATGGATAAAATACATGACCTTCCTCTGAGAGCTGATTCATGACATATAAGACGCCAGCCTCGGCTCTTACCGGGGAGTCCTTTTTAAAACCGAGCTTTGCTGCGATCCTATCGGCGGTCTGAAAACCTATCCCGGAGATCTCCGTGGCAAGCCTGTAAGGATTCTGGGAGACAACCGCGATTGATCTCTGCCCATACTGCTTATAGATCTTGGCTGCGTGGCCCAGCCCTACACCCTGATCCTGGAGAAAAATCATTATGGATCTGATTTCTTTCTGGTCATCCCAGGCCTTTTTTATGATTTCGATCCGCTTCTGGCCTATACCTTCAACACGGTTAAGCATCTCAGTCCGTCCATCAATGACTTCCAGGGTTTGTTCTCCGAATTCCTTTACAATCCTTGAAGCCATAACTTTACCAATCCCTTTTATAAGGCCGGATCCCAGGTATTTTTTGATACCTTTGACCGTAACAGGAAGCATCGTACGATGGCTGGTGATCCTGAACTGGCGGCCGAATTTAGGATGGTTCTCCCAGGAACCTTTCATCTCAAGCACCTCTCCCGGCGCGAGGGCGAGGAGATTGCCAACGACCGTTATAAGATCGTGGTGCCCGGAGACCTTCACTTTCGCCACTGTATAACCTGTCTCTTCATTGGCGTACGTGATCCGTTCGATTTGCCCTTCTATTTCCGAATCGACCTGTTCAAGCATTAAGGATACCTTTTGATTGGCGTTTTCACCGGTATTAAATTGGGGAAGACTTCAGATCTGAAATCAGATATGATCATATATCATGATGAGTAAGTCCTTCAAGCCAATAAGGGGGGAAAATGGAATACACACATATCATCTATGAAAAATCGCCGCCTCAGTCCATCATATCCCTTAACAGGCCCGAGGCCAGAAACGCGTTTACAATTCCAATGACAAACAGCATATGCCAGGCTATCAGGGATGCAAGCGCTGATCCTTCGATAAAAGTAATCATCATCAGGGGTGAAGGCGATGCATTTTCAGCGGGCGGAGACATAAAGGAAATGGCCGAAGGGAAGCTCGCTGCCTGGGACATGAAGGAATATCTGTGGGAAAATATACAAAGATTGCCGCTTCTTCTCGATGAAATAGACAAACCGGTTATAGCCAGCATTCACGGTCCGGCCTATGGGGGCGGATTTGACCTTTCCATGGCTTGTGATTTCAGGATCGCATCGGAACAGGCTACCTTCTGTTCGAATTTTGTAAGAATCGGCCTGGCGCCCGGAGCCGGCGGGGCCTATTTTCTCCCCAGGATTGTAGGTCTCACCAAGGCACTCGAAATATTGCTTACTGGCAGGGTTATTAAACCCGACGAAGCATTAGAAATCGGCCTGGTGGATAAAATCGTTCCTTCAGGATTACTCCCCGGCGAAACCAGGGCTTTTGCCGAGGAAATCGCCGCGGGACCCCTCACGTCTTTAAGGGCTATAAAGAGGGCTGTGTATGACGGCCTCAAATCCGACCTGAGAGGTCACCTTGATTACATGTCCTCCCAGCTTGGATTGTTATCCCAAACAAAAGATCATATGGATGCAGTCAGGAGGCTGGTAAAAAAAGAGGCACGCGACATGTCCTGACCCTGACAATTCATTCACAGTAAACAAAATTTTTGTATTAAATTTCTGCTTGCATCCTCGTCTTGGTTTTCATAATTTATAGTAAAGTTGAAATATCAGCAATTTGCACAGAAACATGGGCCTGTGAGGCTGTCCTGGTAATCTCAAATCCAGCCATATTTGAAAAATGGGATTAATATTCGATAAAAAAATCGGCATGATTTATGATGAATGGTACCATTCCTCTGAGGGCAGGGCTATCAACAGCTCTATTGAAAAATTCATTCTGTCCATGATCAGGCCCCTGCCTGGTGAAAGAGTCCTGGATGTTGGGTGCGGATCAGGAAACCATCTCCTGATGCTAAAAAGGCTTGGGCTGGATATCTCCGGAATAGATGCATCGGAAAGTATGATAGAAAGGGCCAGGGAACGATTGGGGCACCAGTGCACACTTACCACCGGTATAGCTGAAAACCTCCCTTTTGATGACAATGAATTTGATCTCGTGGTATTCATAAATACACTTGAATTCCTTGATCATTCACTTGAGTCGCTCAGGGAAGCCGGAAGGGTCGCCAGCAAGAAGGTATTCATAGGAGTCATAAACAGCCTCTCCTGGAATGGGCTTGTAAAAAAAATACAGGGTTACCTTGGCGATCCACTCTTTCGTAAGGCTCGGTTCTACAATCTTTGGCAACTTAAATCCCTTCTGCAGGCAGCCTATGGGGATGTCCCCATTTCCTGGGCGTGCAGTCGAATAGCCCCATCCTTTATCAGAGATGACAGGAAATCCCTGGACAAGAGCCAGAATACTGAAAACCAAACCCCTTTCGGGTCCTTCCTGGGTATTTCAGCCACAATGATCTACAGGGTAAAGACTGATGATCTTCATCTAAAAATCGGAGTTAAAAATAAAAAGCAGTCACTTGTCCAAGTGAGGACAACCTTTGGGGATCTACAACGAAACAGAGGAGTGGACACGAATGAAAGAGGCTTACCTGTATGAAAAACTGAGCAATGAAAAGGTTCGTTGCCATCTATGCAGCCACGAATGCGTGGTAAAGGAGGGTGCCAGAGGTATTTGCAATGTAAGGGAAAACCGTTCCGGAAGATTGTACAGTCTGGTATATGGAAAAATCATTGCCCGCCACTGTGACCCAATAGAAAAAAAGCCTCTGTTTCATTTTCTGCCCGGCACCCTCTCCTATTCTATAGCAACAGTTGGTTGTAACTTCAGGTGTTCGTTCTGCCAAAACGCGGATATTTCACAAATGCCTACAGACATGAAACGAATCATGGGCGAAGATATATCGCCGGATCACATTGTCAACGAAGCCTTATCCACAGGATCGGCAACCATTGCTTATACATATACCGAGCCCACTATCTATTTCGAGTTCGCAAAGGATACGGCCCAAGTAGCTGCTTCAAAAGGCCTCAGAAATGTCTTCGTATCAAACGGATATATGACAAAACAATGCCTTGAGGAGATACATCCTGATCTCCACGCCGCAAACGTGGACCTCAAAGCCTTCACCGATAAATTTTACAAAGAGCAGTGCGGCGCCAAACTGCAGCCTGTCCTAAAAACCCTCGAAGTCATGAGAGAAATGGGGATCTGGCTGGAAGTGACCACCCTGCTTATAAACGGGCTTAATGACTCCCCTGACGAATTAAAAGATATGGCTGACTTTCTTGCCGGCCTAAGCACCGATATCCCCTGGCATATAAGCCGGTTTCATCCCACTTACCGCCTCACCAACATTTCCCCTACAACCCCCGATAGCATCCGCAGGGCAAAAGATATCGGGTATGAATCAGGGTTGAAGTA
Source organism: uncultured Desulfobacteraceae bacterium (assembly GCA_964627015.1). Taxonomy (GTDB): domain Bacteria; phylum Desulfobacterota; class DSM-4660; order Desulfatiglandales; family Desulfatiglandaceae; genus CAZVGY01. The sequence goes on along the minus strand of CAZVGY010000062.1, from coordinate 3,391 downwards.
TGTTTATACCGGCAACCTGCCCGGAGACGATGGAGAAAAAACTTTTTGCCATAGCTGTGGGAACCTCCTGATCGACCGTTTCGGGTTTACTATCAGGAGTAACAGGATTGAAGACAAAGTGTGCCCTTATTGTGGCACGAAAATCCCGGGAGTATGGGGCGGTTGATTTTTTGATATACCTCTGATAGGGTCAAAATCGCAGGGAGGGCTTTCCAGGTTCTTCTTGAAAAGGGGCCCCCGCTGAATCCGGTTGAGGCCTTCTTCCATTCAGCGGGGGACATGAATTAGGCGCTCCCCTCTGCGAGTCGAAGATCTCAGAGCACTTATAAGGATTTTGATATCAGGGAATTTTAATGAAAAAAGAAGACGAAATCGCTGTCAAGGTAACCAAGGAAATAGTTGTAAAATTTATCGAAATGGGAAGACTCTCGGTAAATTCGTTTGAGGAAGTGTGGAACCAGGTTCACACTATAATAAAAGAATCATTGGGCCAGTCTGGCCCGGAAAACTAATACATAACTTCCATAAGAAATAGACCCTGAGGCGGGGCCTTTATACCAGCCGCCCTTCGGTCTTTCGCATCAAGTATTCGGCAAAATTTATCATAGTCAATCCTGCCCATTCCTACCTCTACGACCGTACCCACGATGTTTCTAACCATATGCCTCAAAAAGCCGTCCGCTTCTAGAACAAATCGCAGTATTCTATTTTCAGACACGTGTAATTCCGCCTTTAAAATGCTCCTGACAGGATTGCCGTCTTTTCCGCCCGAAGACTTAAACGATGAGAAATCATGTCTGCCCTTAAGTTGAGCCAGGGTGGTCTCCATTTCTTTTATATTCAGGGGTAGCCTGATATGCCAAATATACTTACGATCAAAAATATCAGGGTCGGGCTGGTTCAATATTCTGTATTCATAAGTCTTACGCTTTGCCCAGTACCTGGCATGGAAGTCCGGGGGAACAGACTCGACCTCCCTTACAAGGACATCTTCCGGAAGCAGGGAATTCAATCCTTTTTTAATAGATTCAGGAGGAATTCTGGAACTTGTCAGGAAATTGCAGACCTGTCCCACAGCATGGACTCCGGCATCTGTCCTACCTGAACAAACCAGTCTGACAGGCGAACCTACCATCTTTTGTAAATTATCCTCTATAACCTCCTGAACAGTGATGCCATTTTTCTGCCGCTGCCACCCATGATAATTGCTCCCGTCATAGGCCAAAATCAGCTTTATATTTTTGAGGGTAGTTTCCGCCATTCCCTGGACCTGTTAAATACCTACTTAACTCATAGATATATATTTGAGAAAATTACTCCCATTTAAAAAAATACTTCTGCAGCGAAATATTGTACTGCTCATAAAAACCAGGTCAATATTCCGCCAATAAAAAAGGGAGCCCCGGTGGGGCCCCCATTATTTTTTTCTTAAAAAACAGTGAATAAGGACTTTAGCGTTTAGAATACTGGTACCGCGCTCTCGCACCGGGCTGACCGTATTTTTTCCGTTCTTTCTGCCTTGCATCCCTGGTAAGAAAACCCCGCTTTTTCAGTGGTTCCCTTAATTCAGGATCAACAGTCATAAGCGCCCGGCTTATGCCGTGCCGGATTGCTCCGGCCTGACCGCAGATGCCACCTCCCCTGACGTTAACGTAAACATCGAATTTCTCTGCCATACCAACAGTCCTGAAAGGCTCCATGATAAGAGCCCTGTCAGATTCCCGGGATACGTACTGATTCAAAGGTCTTTTATTGATTTGGACCTCACCACGTCCCGGTCTTATCCATACCCTGGCTACGGCCGTTTTTCTCTTACCAGTGGCGTAAAATGCATCCTCAGTCATTTAAATCTCCAATCTTTCCGGGTCCTGTGCCTTATGGGGATGGTCCGAACCGGCATATATCTTTAATTTCTTGAGTTGCCGCCGCCCTAAGCTGTTTTTAGGTAGCATCCCTTTGACCGCGTACTGCAGCAGCTTTTCAGGTTTCTTTTCAAGCATCTTCCTTGCAGAAATTTCTTTGAGTCCCCCGATGTATCCCGTGTGGCGGTAATAGATCTTGTTGTCCATCTTCTTTCCGGTAAGCTTAAGCTTATCGGCGTTGATCACCACTACAAAATCACCGGTATCCGCATGTGGGGTGAATATAGGCTTGTGCTTCCCCCTGAGCCGTGAAGCTATGTGGGTCGCCAATCTGCCTAAAACCTTGCCCTCCGCATCTACTAAAAACCACCTCTTGTCTACTTCCTGTTCCCTGGCAACAAATGTCTTCATAGCAAATTTCCTGTAATAAAAAATGAAAATTAACTATTTAAGAAAAATTTCAGCTTATGTCAAGCAATTTATGATGAAAAACTATTGACAAAAGAAACCGGTCTTGTTAAAAAATTTTTCAAATTGGCGCCCGTAGCTCAGATGGATAGAGCGCCGGGCTTCGAACCCGTAGGCCGCAGGTTCGAGTCCTGCCGGGCGCGCCACGACAACATAAATAATAAAAGGGCGTGTAGCTCAGCTGGTAGAGCAGTTGACTCTTAATCAATTGGTCGAGGGTTCGATCCCTTCCACGCCCACCAATTAAAACAATAACTCAGGGCACTTCTTCGGAAGCGCCCTTTTTGTTGAAGTGAGTATCAGCGGAAAAATATAAAGAATTCTGGAATTTAGGTATCTTCCTATAAACTTTTTTTGTTTTCGCCTTAAAAATAGCAGAGTTTAGTATCCAATGGTTCCAAAGAATTTAGACAGGTTTTTTACCCCGAACATATTGCCATTGTAGGCGTTTCAAGCAAAAACCTGAATTTTGGCGGTTCGAGTTTCCTTTTTAAATTAAAGGACAGCAGGGTTTCGGGCAGACTCTTCCCCATAAATCCAAAGGCCGAAGAAGTATTCGGGCTCAAGGCCTATAAGGACCCCTGTGTGTCAATGGTAGTAGTGGATCGATTGATTCCCAGAAAAGCCTTTCACACCTTCCATGATATCGATTCGACAGCCGATATGATCAGGACCATTCATAAAAAGAACCCCCAAAAACCTACTGTATTTACCTTGGACTCCGCAGGAGGAGACCCGGAGCTGGCCCAAATGGGCGCGAGCATGAGGGCCAGTTTCTGCCAGGAAAGAATTCCGGCTTTCCCTTCAATGGAAAGAGCTGCCAGGGCACTAAAACACCTATATGATTACCACTTTAAAAAATAAAGAGCACAAAAAGGACTAAAGCCAATACATTATCGGTGAATTCAGGGCAGACAGAAATCGCGTTAGGGGTGGTAACCTAATTCTTCTTCTTTACCTGAGACCCATTCATTTTTACTTTACACTATTCTTTTTTTATTATTATAAATTGGGTCTTGACTAGAACAGGACTTAAATTTTAGTCTAAGTTCTCGTCATGA
>CAZVGY010000061.1:0-22756 GCA_964627015.1 uncultured Desulfobacteraceae bacterium | reverse complement strand
TTAGCATAGCTCGGACCCACCAGTAAAACTGGTGGATTATGGTTTTTATTTAATGAATTGCAGGAGAGACAATGGATATTAGTAAAATACTAGAAACCACACCCATTCAATCTGTTGACCTTGATATTTTTAGCGAGAACCCCGGACCTTACTGCATGAGTTTCGGATTTGACCTTAACCCTCTTTTGAGCTCCATAAGTAAAATTGGATTGCTCTACAGCCCTATTGTAATCGATAGCGGAAACAGTGAGTTGACAATAGTCACAGGTTATCGAAGAATCCTGGCACTAAAATCGCTTGGACATTCAGCAGCCAGGTGCAGGGTTATGAGTGGGTCCAAACTCTCTCCTATTCAATGCCTCAATTTGAACATTCACGATAACCTGGCAACCCGAAAATTAAATCCGGTCGAAAAGAGTATGATGGTGAATCGGCTGGCTTCTCTGTTGAATAGAGGAGAGATATTGGCTCACTACATGCAATTGCTCGACCTTCCATCACATGAGGACACCCTCGAGCTTTTTATGAGGCTGGACACGGATTTTGATAACAGTACAAAAGAATATCTGGCTACGGGTCGCATACCATTGAATGTAGCTAGAATGCTCTTAAACTTGGATATAGACGCGAGGGGACAGATAATTACCATGATAAAAAAATTAAAGTTAAATATTAATCAGCAAAGACAACTAATTGAATATGTAGATGATTTATCACATGCTAATGGCAAATCAATACCTCAAATTTTTCAAGAAGAACCTTTCGGGCATCTATTTTCAGACACCAAGCTTAACAATCCCCAGAAGGCAAGATGTCTCCTTAAGATACTTAAAGCAAAACGCTTTCCATCACTTTTAAAGGCGGAGGAAACCTTTAAAAAAATGGTTTCCAGGCTGAATCTTCCAAAGGGAATAAAAATTGCTCCCCCGCCATTTTTTGAGGAGCCCTTTTACAGGGCAGAAGTATCTTTTAAAAATGGTAAAGAATTGTGCGAAAAAATTAAGTACTTATCCATGACCAGAGAACTCGAAGAATTAGGTGATCCTTGGGAGAAGAGGGAAGAATGATCCAAAATTTTACTGTGGGAGAGGTGCTTCTACAAAGAGGTGTCTCTAACCACACCATCACTAAAAAAATATTAGACAAATTGCCTTCGGTAAACATTCTCAGATACATAGATGATGACCCTGAAAGAGGCTTTTCAAAAAACCTAGAGGAAATGGGTAAGCAAACCCTTGATCTCTTAGATTATAAAGGCGAATTCCTGAAGCCCTGTCCCGGCACGAAAAATTATATCTGTTGCGGTTACCAAATCCTAAACGTAGCAACTAACTGCCCACTCGACTGCAGCTATTGTATTTTGCAGTCTTATTTTAACAGACCATATTTGAGAATATTCACGAACCTCGAAGAAGAGCTCGAAAAGGTAATGCGGATTATCGACAGTGATACTGAGAATATTTTCAGAGTGGGGACAGGCGAATTCACTGACAGCCTTGCACTTGACCCACTAATTGGATGGTCAGAAATGCTGCTGCCCAGGTTTGCGGGACAAAAAAATGCTATATTAGAACTTAAGACAAAGACAACAAATGTCCGTGGTCTTCTTGTGTCGAATTCCAGGGACCGAATCGTAGTATCATGGTCTCTTAATAGCCCCTACATAGCTGTACACGAGGAGCACGGAGCCGCTACTCTCAGGAGCAGGCTGGAGGCTGCAAGGACATGTCAGCAGGAAGGATTTGTCCTTGGATTCCATTTCGACCCCTTAATAGCTCATCCGATGTGGAAAGATGAATACATGAAAACTATAGATCTGATGGACAAATATTTAGATCCCAAAAAAATAATCTGGGTTAGCATAGGTTCTTTCAGATACATGCCTGAACTCAAAGAGATCATCAGGATGCGCCACCCCAATTCATGCGTATTGGACGGAGAGTTTATTACTGGCCTGGATGGTAAAATGCGCTATTTTAAGCCTATTAGAATAGAACTGTATTCCTTTATGCGTGAAAACCTAGAAAAATGGTATCCCGACTTGGGGACCTATTTATGTATGGAATCAGATGAAGTCTGGGAGAAAAGCATGCTATGGTCCCCTAGGGATTCCAATGGCCTAAGGCAGTATCTCGACAACCGCGTACGGGTCTTTTTTGGCTAGAAATGGCCAGGCGTATATGATAGAAGAATTCTAAAAACCTGAATCCAGGGCTGGTAAAATTTGGAGGGAATAATGGAATTAAAAGAAAAAGTGGAGAAAGCTTTACAGAAGGTCAGGCCTTCTTTACAGGCCGACGGAGGAGATGTAGAACTTGTAGATGTTGGAGACGATGGAATGGTAAGGGTTCGACTTAAAGGTGCCTGCCAAGGGTGTCCTATGTCCCAGATGACACTGAAAATGGGCATAGAAAAAATATTGAAACAAAACATTCCAGAAATCAAAGGCGTTGAATCCGTGTAAATAAAGTTAAGTTAAAAGCGATAGTATTAAATTATAATAACTTTATATTGATATGGCTTGATTAAATAAAGGAGGAATTATGGAAATCAAAAAAATTGGGGTTGTTGGTGCAGGTGCCATGGGTAATGGTATAGCTCAGGTAGCCTCGCAAATCGGTTGCGAGGTCGTTCTGAGAGATATTGAGGATTCCTTTGTAGAACGTGGCATGAAAAATATTGATAATTTTCTTTCAAGAAGCGTGAAAAAGGGCGTACTTGAAGCCGGGGAAAAGGATGCCATACTTGGTAGAATAACCGGAACAACGGATATGAAACTGCTTAAAGACATGGATTTTGTAATCGAGGTCGTTATAGAGAACCTTGATCTTAAAAAACAAGTATTTAAGGAACTGGATGAGCTGTGCCGACCTGAAGTAATCCTTGCCTCCAACACCTCCTCAATGTCTATAACTGAAATCGCGGCTGCAACCAAAAGACCCGATAAGGTCTGTGGAATGCACTTTTTCAATCCTGTTCCTCTGATGAAACTAGTGGAAGTTATAAGAGGCTATTCCACGAGTGATGAAACAATCGCTACTACTACCGATCTGGCAAAAAAAATGGGAAAGATAACAGTAGAGGTCAAAAAAGATTCTCCAGGCTTTATCGTCAACAGGATAATGATCCCTCACATGCTGGAGGCAATCAAAATTGTGGAAGAGGGAATCGCAAGCATAGAGGATGTAGATACCGCAGTTAAAAACGGTCTAAATTATCCTATGGGTCCATTCGAACTGATGGACCTGACAGGAATTGATATAGCCTATTCGGTTACCGAATACTTTTACAAGGAACTCAACAAGGAATCCAAATGGTCTTCTCCGACCTCGCTGAAGAACATGATTCGAGCAGGGGTTCTGGGTCGAAAGACCGGGGCGGGATGGTACGATTACATTAAATAGACCCTTGGCAGGAGTCTTCGTCTGGTACTACTGCCTCGCATCACTAAAATAAGAGCGGTAACCTAAAATCCCCGGTTGGGAATTCAGAACAAGACTAAGACAAGGCAGCCCATTCGTAACGAGGGCTGCCTTGTCTATTATATATAAAACCTAAATTGACTATAGATATACAGCAGAATATATAGAGTTGGTTTACTTGTTTTTATGACGCAACTTTTTTTGCTGCTTTCTGTGTTTATGCTTGGTCATTTTCTTGCGTCTTTTTTTAACAACACTACCCATTCAACGTAACCTCCGATTTTTTTTGATATTCCTACTATGTTAGCAGCAGGGTGTCAACTATTGTTTACATAAAAGTTAGTTTACATAATATATATTATCTGAACTACCGATTTTATCAAAAAATCTTTTCAGGTCTGTTTTCCCGCTTTTACCCTATACAAATCCTTATCAGCCTGTGCCACTATATCTTCGGCGGACATATTATCCCTGTATATGGCATATCCCATGCTGACGCCTAGGCCGCATTCCTTTTCTATACCTCTCTCAATACGTTTCCCAATCGTCTTCAGAATATTATAATCCGCATCTATGAGGATTATAGCAAATTCATCCCCTCCATATCTGTAACCGGAATCAACTCCCTGGCGTATATTAGAATTTATGACATCAAGTATAATCGCTAGCCCGCTTTTTTGTCTATCGGCTCGCCTGGTTTCATCCTCGAGCCGCGAATAAAAATGTCTCTGATTGTAGAGGTTGGTTAGAGAATCAGTAATGGAAAGCCGGCTCAACTCGAACCTGACATTCCGCTCAATAATCGCCCTTCTTATTTTGGCTTCCAGTTCCTCAATTCCAAAAGGCTTATTGATGAAATCCGCAGCACCTGCGTTAATCACATCAACGTATTTGTATTCATTAGAATACCCGGTCATTGCTATAGGGTAAACATTCGGGTAATCATCAATTACTTTCCTGATCAGCTCAAGCCCGTCCATTCCGCGCATACGAATATCTGTAAGAATAAAATGATATGTGTTATCCTTCAAGTCCTCGAGAGCTTCTTCACCACTGACAGCACCGTCTGCCAGGAAACCAAGATATTTCAACATATCCACAATAGGTTTTCTTACCACATCCTCATCGTCTACTACGAGGATAGACACTTTTTCATATTCAATATCTTTCATCTTATTATGCAATAAGGCTTCCCCATTGTTCTATACAAGGTCCCCTTGCAGTGAATTAAGAAAACCATGCTTAACTTTTACATTAACTATTTGTCCTATATAGCTATTATTACATGAACAATTAATGATTTTGTTCGATCCTGTACGTCCTGTTACCTGGTCTCCCCTTTTACTCTCCCCTTCGACGAGTATTGCCATTTCTTTTCCTTCCAGCAGCTGGTTTTTCTCAAGGCTGATCTGCTTTTGCAACTCCTGCAATTCACACAGCCTTGAAGACTTTTCAGATTCGTCAACCTTTCCACCCGTTTTTTCGGCAAGTGTGCCTCTCCTATCCGAGTATTTGAATGAAAAAAGTGCATCAAACTGTACTTGGTTGATCAGATCAAGGGTCATGGCGAAATCCTCTCTTGATTCGCCAGGAAATCCTACCATCACATCACTGGTCACGGCAATATCCGGTCTTGCTTTTCTTAGTTTGTCTATCAACTCAATATATTTTTCCCTCGTATATCCTCTTCGCATAGCCTTTAATATGCGATTTGAACCTGCCTGAAAAGGAAGATGAATATGAGGACATAACCTATCCAATTCTTTAAAACACTCGACTAACTGAGGCGAGAGGTCTTTGGGATGAGATGTCGTAAAACGCAAGCGCTCAAGCCCTGGTAGTCTGTTAAGCTCTCTCAATAAAGACACGAAAGCCTGTTTATCTGTACCCTCCCATGAGTATGAATTCACATTCTGGCCAAGTAAAGTTATCTCCTTTACTCCCTCTGAGATCAAAATTCCAGCTTCTTCAACGATCTCGGGCGAAGGACGGGATGTTTCACGGCCACGAACAAAAGGGACAATACAATAACTGCAAAAATTATTGCATCCCTGCATTATTGAAATCTGTCCTGTTACCCGTCTTTTGAAATATCCATCACAATGGATTATACCTGAAGGAACCGGGTCAAGGCGTGTTGCTACCACTTTCTCGTTTAATAAATCAACCCTTTTAATAAAATTTTGAATTCCTCCAATTTCTCTAGGCCCGATAACCAGGTCTACCTCAGGGAATCTCTCCATAATGTCGGCCCCGAATTGTTGCGCCAGGCACCCTACAATTCCGAGGATTAAACCTGGATTTCGGCTTTTGAGAGCTGTTAGCCGTCCCAGGAGGCTAAAAGCCTTATGTTCCGGCTTAGCCCTTACAGTGCACGTATTAATTAGGATGAGGTCGGCCTGTTCAGGATCATCAACGTGATTAAATCCGGAACAAATCAGATTTTGGGCCAGAAGATCCGAGTCATATTCGTTCATCTGGCAACCCATTGTCGTAATATAGAAACCCCTAGACAAAAATCTACTCCTGATAATCCATTTCTTTGCGGAGAATTTTTTCCACCAAGAAAAACCCTTCTTTTTCACACAAAGATGAGAGAAGTTCACATACCATAGTTTCACAACCAGGTGAGATACTGATCTCGACACAGGCTTCATAGGGATCAAGAGTACTTACCACGGCCATGCCATCATAACATTCAACAGTTGATCTTATGTAATTTATGTCTTGACGGTTTACCCTGAAAATTCGTTTAGTTGTCTGCATTTTTGTTATGAGTGGCCCCGCCCCACATCAATTTTTTCCTGAGAATCTTGAAGTAGCTGTGACCAGGAGGTCTGAACAGCTTAATTTTTTCTCTGGATTTATAGATGATTACCTCGTCACCGTAGGAAAAATCAAAACCTACCTGTCCATCGAAAGTCAGCACTACAGGTACGGGTTCTTCGCTGTCTTTTCCCATATTTATTTTGATCACTCCAGTATCAGGAATGATGATAGGTCGATTGGTCAATGTAAAGGGGCATATAGGGGTTAATATAAGAGTTTCCATGGTAGGATATAAGATTGGTCCACCAGCGGACAAATTGTAGGCCGTAGATCCTGTTGGAGTAGAAATAATAAGACCATCCGCTCTAAAAGTAGTAAGAAACTCATCATTAATTTTGACATTCAGATCAACGATACGTGCGAGAGTCCTCTTGTTAACCACGACATCGTTAAGCACCTGGAAACGGCACACCTCCTCGCCCATCCTGATAACTTTTGTCTCAAGCATCACTCTGCTTTCAACCTGGAGACGTCCCTTAACCATCATTTCAATCACAGGATAGAGCTCTTCAAGAGGTATACCTGTAAGGAAGCCTAACCCTCCCAGGTTGACTCCAAGGATGGGGACTCCATATTTTCCAACCCTTCGGGCAGCCCCCAACAGTGTACCGTCACCACCCAGCACTACAACCCAGTCGACGGTTTCCGGTATGACGGAGGATTCTTCGTTACACTCATGCGATGAATCAATAGCACCCATCTCTTCTGAAAAAATCGTTATTCCATTTTCCCGAAACCATGCCTCTAGTTTTCTGGCTTCTTCATTGGCAGGTTCATGGTTATGTTTATATATAATTCCAGCTGATAATGCAGGCATTTAAGATTCCTCCTAGTGATATTACAAACCTAACCATTTTCCAAGAAAAGAGGAACAATTTCAAATCTGCTTACATCTACCAGGCCCTTATCGGTCAGTTTCAGTTCGGGAATCACAGGCAAGGCAAGAAAGGAAAGGGCCATAAAAGGCTCATCAATATTGCATCCTAAATAGCGAGCCGCCTCTTTAACCTTATTCAACTGGCCGACTAAAATTTCTAAGCGGTCTTTCGACATAAGGCCAGCAACTTCAAGTGGCGTATTCGCTAATGTCTTATTTCCTGAAACTACGGTCAAACCCCCGCCCATTAATCTGACTTCCTCGATTGCCTTATATATTTCCTCATCACTAACCCCAACTGCAATTACATTATGAGAGTCATGTGCAACGGATGAGGCTATAGCTCCGTGCTTCAATCCAAAACCTCTAGCCAGGCCGAGGCCGATGCGTCCGCTAGCCATGTGCCTCTCTACTACGACCAATTTCAATATATCCATCTCAGTGTCAGAGACAACCCATCCATCTTTTGATTTTACCCTTTCGTTTCTCATTCTTGTTATGATCTGGTCTGGAACCAGTTCGATTACTCTGGCCGTTTTTCCCGTCTGCGGGATGCGCAGGTCATCAAGTACCAAAGGGGCCGTATTAAGGGGCTTAGATATAGTGGGTAATGTATCAGCCCGACCTTCAGGGAAATTTAATAGGTTTCCCTTATAGACAACCATCTGGCCATCCTTGTAAACTGAATTCACTTCAAAATCTTCGAGATCATCCAGGACAACGAGATCAGCCCGGTAACCCGGAGCTATGGCACCCCTGTCTTTCAGACCGAAATATTCTGCGGGATTAACAGTAACCAATCGAATAGCGGTAATCGGATCCAGCCCGAGTCGGATGGCCTCTTTTACCATGAAATTCAAATGTCCCCTGTGTAATATGTCTTCTGCATGCAAGTCATCGGAGACAAAACAGAAACGACGAGAATTCTTTTCATTGACCAGCGGAATCAGATCCCTGAGATTTTTTGCTGATGATCCTTCTCTGATCATGAGCATCATACCACTTTCTATTTTTTCCAGCCCTTCCGATAATTCAGTTGATTCATGATCAGAACGGATCCCTGCGCACACATAAGCCTGCAGGTCATTACCACTCAGGCCGGGACAGTGGCCATCGAGGATTCTGTCTTTGAATAATTCGATTTTTTCTATAATGCCTTCATCTCCCATAAGAACGCCGGGAAAATTCATCATTTCAGCCAACCCCAGTATACGGGGCTCAGTTTTAAGAACTGACAGATCCTGTGCCTCCAGAATCGCTCCCGAGGTCTCGAGGTGAGTAGATGGCACACAGGAAGGAGCCATAAAAAAGATATCAAAAGGAATGGAGCTGCTATCATTAAGCATAAACTTAATGCCTTCAATGCCCATAACATTTGCAATTTCATGGGGATCTGAAACTATAGCGGTAGTCCCATTCACCAGAAGCGCAGCAGCAAGCCGGGAAGGCAGCAACATACTGCTTTCTATATGGATATGGCCGTCAATCAGCCCGGGTACAACACACTTATCCCTCAAATCCAACTCACTGCTTCCACAATAGGCATCAGTGCCCAACCCAACTATGATTCCGTCTGCAATAGCAATGTCCTTTTGAAGGATCTCTCCTGAAAAGACATTGATAACTCTTGCTCCTTTCAGGACTAGGTCGGCTGGGACTTCTCCCGTCGCAGCCAGAATTCTCTTCTTAACGACATCCACACTATTGCTCACGTCATGGACTCCTTAATGAATGAAGTAAAAAACAAGGTCCCATTTGTTCTGACAGAACCTCGCATCCAGTTCATCCAGAACACCTGAGATAAAGCTTAACGTATAATTTTATCATAAACAAACCAGTCTTCTGTTGAATCAGAGGAGGTGTCCACAAGAAGGTGAACAAGATTTAATTCCGGATAGATATTTTTCAAATCGTCCAGGTCTACTTTTTCAAACTTTTTTACATTATTAAGATATGCCTGTTCAGTAAGTGCATTGGACTCATAGTTCTCTTTGGTCCTCTTAGATATTCTCTCTAACGATACTTCACTTGGACAACTGGTCTGCTGGATTACAAATGTCATGCCGTTCCTGGCCGCTACCTCGGCGGCCCTCCTCCTGAGTTCCTGGGTAATAAAGGTTGCATCCAATATTATACCCTGTTGTTTACTTGCCAACTCATGAGCCATTCTGAACATCTCATCGTAAACAAGGGTTCTCTTCTTCATATTGGAAGCAACCTTCTCATCAAAGATGTCTTCTTCTCTAAGCACCTCAAGACGAATCAGGTCCGAGCGAAGAATTTTATAGCCTTTCAGCATAGAAATTACTTCGGTCGTTTCTGTCTTATAAGACGCAGGAAGTCCGCAGGCTATCAAGACAGTTTCAGGCTTCAGTTCCCTTTTCATAAAGTCGACAAATTGTTCCTTCATTTCCCATTCTCCTTATGAAGCGACTTCCGCTAAGGTCTATTAAACAATTCAGACAAAAATTTAAACTAACAAGACAGAATAATGTCTGAAGTTAAAAAAGCTAGTATCTTTAAATATATGAAAAGGCCAATTCAAAATAGCTTCTGGCCTTTTGGACGGCCTGATCCCTTTCAAAAACTCCTATGGCTTCGTCATTCGCCTGAAATCCTATGACCTTACCCCTCACAATGGCCCTATAAACTTTGTAAAACCGGACCAAAGAATTTACCTCTTCCTCTCCTGCGAAATCCTTGTAAAAAGCCCAAAGAAGGTCAGAAAATCGGTCCCCTCCATGATATTCCAGATCCATAAGCAGAAACGATATGTCTGCAATCGTGTCACTGTAACGAAACCGGTCATTAAATTCGATGCAGTCTATAATTGAGATCGGATCTGTAAGGCGGATATGTTGCATATGAAGGTCCCCGTGGCAGTCTCTCACCCTTCCCTGTTTTATTCTATCGTAAAACATCGATTTATTGTTCTGATAAAAGTCTTCGGTCCATTTTTTTAGAGAAAAAAAAGTGCCTTCCTCAATTGTCAAACCTATATATGGTTCGATCTGTTCAAAATTTTCATCTGTGTTTATTTTGAACCTCTCCGGTTCACCAAATTTATCTATTTCCGGGCTCCTCATTGCATTACGATGAAACCCAGCAAGCAGTTCCGCTATATTTTTTAGATCACCACTCCTGAGGTTGTCCGCCTCAAAAACTGATTTCATTAGAGTTTCATCTGGGATGCGTTTCATCTTGACGGCGTATTCTACTATGTTCTCGGAATACCCTTCGAGAGAATGCCTGCCATTGTTTAAAAAAATCGGAAGCACATCAATATAAATACCCTTCGATAATCTCCTGTTTAGTTCAACCTCACGGCCGCAGTAATATTTTCTCTTTTCAAGAGTAGAAAAATCCAAAAATCCAAAGTCGACGGGTTTTTTTACTTTGTAAACAAAGCTGTCCCCCACAAAAACAACAGAGATGTGTGTTTGTACCACTGATACATTTTCTGTTTTATCAGGAAGGGAAGCTGGATCCTGCAGGTCATCGATAATTGAATTCATTTCTGTCATTCCTTTAGTTTCAGGCCAAACTGCTCTGCTACTTCGAGCGGTACAGCAACAGTGCCCATGATAACCGGTTGCTGATGGCAGTCGGATCCTCCTGTTCGCATCAGACCCTGGCTGGCGCAGAATGCAGCATAAGCAGAAGTAGTATTCCGGTCATGTCTGGAATGCCAGCATTCGATACCGTCTAAATAATTAATCATACTTTCCATTATGATTCGATGCTGTTCCTCAAGCGAATCTGTCAAAGCAACCAGAGAAGTGCCATTTGGATCATTAGGATGAGCCAGCATCAGTTTTCCACCGGCGGTCCTTATAAGCTCAGAGGCCTCTTCAAGTGTGAGAGGATGCTTTGGCACATTGCACCTTACCAGATATCTGTCAAAGGCCTCCTGCCTGTCTGTCACGAGTCCTTTTGTAACCATATAGTCGGCAATATGTGGTCTACCGAACGCTCCGTCCACTGTCTCTTCGATAGCCTTCAGATCTTTATCCGTAAATAACTGCTGTTGCTCCTTTGCGAGTTCCTCATTAATCTTTTCAAGAATTTTCTCCGCCCTGATCCTCCGGTAGCTTCTCATATCGGCAAGTTTTTCCTGAAGCGCCCTGTTGTACATGTCGTATTGATAGCCAAGGACATCCAGTGAAACGGGCCTGCCTTTACGAAACCGGGGATGAGAAAAGGAGATATTCAACTCAACACCTGTTATGTAGTACATACCATAACGGGCGGCCAGGCTTTTTGCCGACTCCTGGCACTGGATAGAATCGTGATCAGCAATGGAGATGACCTTTATCTGCCTTCGATCAGCCTCAGCAAATATGTCGGGGAGACTCATCCTGCCGTCTGAGCAGTCCTTGGAATGAATGTGCAAATCAATTTTCATAAGATTGTATAAGTCTCCTTCCTATATCAAGGGCGTCATAATTAGGGTCCAGTTTTGAACCAGGGAAAATATCCTTGAGGATCTTCTTGATATCTCCAATAGCAACAGGCATATCAGGCAGTGAGCATAACGCACCCAGAACTATCATATTAAGCATGATAGGTCCGCCCAATTTCACGGCAAGGTCAGTCGCCTCGAGCCAGAACAATTTACTGCCGGATTTCATCAGTATATCCCTGATTCTTTCAGGTTCGGGATATTCGACATCACCGGCAATTACGTTTAGAGGATATATAGGCCTGGAATTTACAATAAAAACAGTTTCTTCATTCCCATATTCCAAGACGATCCTCAGGGTTTCCAAGGGTTCGAGTCCAGCTATTATGTGGGCTGTATTGGGAGGGATTATGGGGCCTACTCTCTTTTCTCCAGAGAATCGAACATGACTCATAACCGCACCTCCACGCTGGGATAGACCAAAGGTCTCGCCGATTGTCACCCTTAGCCCATTTTGGACTGCCGCACGGCCCAGGATCTGGGAGGCCAAAACATTTCCCTGTCCTCCTACACCGGTTATTATTATGTTTAAAGTCACGGGGCAACTCCTCTCTCTTTTTTTTCATTTATTATCGCGCCTTGCGGACAAATTTCCGAACAAATTCCGCAGCCGACACAGATGACCTCATCGATTCGTGCTTTCCCTGCCTTTTTATCCCATATCAGTCCCGGACAGCGAAATATACGTGTACAATATCGACCGCAACCGCACGATTCTCCGAGACATAGATTTTGGTCTACCCTCACTTTATATTCAAAGCCACCTTCTCTCCCCTGTACAAGGGCACATTTACGACGCAGTATAATTACCCTGGGACCGCTCTTTTTCATTGAACTATAAATAGCCCTGGCCGTTTGTCTCATTTCATAAGGGTCCTGCTCCTCAACTTCCACGCCCAGAGATAAGCAAATATCCTTTATGTCGACCGGATCAGTCAAATTCCCCATGGCTGTCAGGCCCGTACCAGGATGTGGCTGGAATCCAGTCATAGCGGTTGCGCTATTGTCCAGGACTAATAATAAAATATCAGATTGATTGAATTTGGCGTTTATGAGGGCAGGAATGCCTGAATGAAAGAAGGTGGAATCTCCACAGACCGTGACCACTGGTTGATCAAAGCCAAATTTATCAAGTTTACCGTAACCGCATGCCAGTCCGACCCCGCTTCCCATGGCATGCACTGATTTTACCTGGTTAAATCCGGTAGGCCAAATTCCCATAGTATAACAACCGATATCTCCAGAAACGAAACCATCTCTGTTATCCCAGGCCAGAGCGGTTTTTATGGCATAATAGGAACCCCGATGAGGGCATCCCGGACAAAAACCAAATTCGCGGGAAGGGACTGAATCCCCTATTGCACCTGCAATTTTCTGTCTGAACCCGGTATCTTCCCAGCCTATATTAAAAAAATTTCCGAGGAAAGCCAGCAGGTGTGAAGGAGAAAGTTCTCCACATGAAGGAATATGCCCCGAAGCCTTGCCGAAATATTTTTTAATGCCTATTTCATCTCCCTTTTCCGCGGCCAGGGACTTGACATTATCCTCTAAAAAGGGCTCCACCTCTTCAACAAAGAGGACTTGCTTGCACCTCTCCAGATGTTTCGATACAAGCTTATTTGGAAGCGGCCAGGTAGTTCCCAGCTTAAGTATACCTGTCCTGCCGGAGATACCCAACATTTCTACCGCTTCAACAGCGTAGTTCCAAGCACAACCAGAAGAGATAATAAGAATTTCAGGTTTGGAGGGACCCTCATAGCTATTGAAGGGTGAAATTTCAAAAAGTTCTGAGGCCTTGTGCAGCTTTTCATGCCGTTGTTCATGTTTAGCCACTACTGGAAAGGTATGAAAGGGGAAAGCCTTATCGAAACTGGGTTTTGGATCGAAATCTGGCAGTGGGCTGGTTTTCACATTGGAACGAGTGTGGGAAAGACGGGACACACTCCTGATCATTACCAGATTTTTTATCTTTTCAGAGAGATCAAAAGCCCACCTGGTCATTTCCAGGGCCTCCTGAGGCGTGGCGGGTTCGAGAAGCGGGATATCCGCAATTCGGGAAAAAGGTCTTGCGTCCTCCTCGTTGGTACTGGAAATCCCCGAGGGGTCATCGCAGGTCACCAAAACCAGCCCCCCTTTTGTTCCTGAAAGGGTCAAGTTGGTCAAAAAATCAGATGCTACATTGACCCCGTTTTGTTTCATGCTTACAAGCGCACGGCATCCGGCAAAAGAGGCAGCGGTCGCAGCCTCCAGTGCCACTTTTTCGTTAATGGACCATTCCACATAAATAGGCAGTTCTCCAGCTGCCTCCGCCAATGTTTCAATAATTTCAGAAGAAGGATTGCCGGGATACCCGGCACAGAAGACCACGCCCCCTTCCAGGGCCCCGCGGGCAATTGCTTCGTTTCCCTGAAGCAGGCAGTTTATAGCACCCGATTTATTGGCTATTATTTTCATGAACTGCTCCCTCCCTCTTCGATGGCTTTCCTCGCCCTCTCTTTCTTGTTGAAGGCAGCAGTCTTTAGATGATCAAGGCTTTCCCGGGCCAAGATTTCGCTTTCAATGTGGCCATCTTTAATAGCCTCTTCGACGATCCTCTCACCAATGTCCGTTCTTATGATAACGGTGTTCCATCCTTCGTTCCCTTCCACTGTACCTATGGAAACATCGGCATACTCGGCTGTCATATCAGGACACAGATAACAACCCTTCTGTATCATCGGCCTGATATCTGAAAGTAAAAATTCTCTCCGTCCATCTTTATCCCATATCTCAAACAGCTCTGATGGAGGCGGGGGAATATCGAATTTCTTTATACAGCCGTTAACTTTTTCACCATTCAGAAAGGTATGCAAGCTCCTGTATTCCAGTGCCCAGGTGCAAAAAAGGCCTATCCTCAAGATCACGCTGTTAATCCTTTGATCCCCGTCAGGCTCCATCAAAGCGATCCTTTTAAGCGCCTCCATTTGGCAGGGAAGCCCAACCACTCCCAAGTGGCTTTCACCTTCTTTCACAGCCCTGTTTAACGCAGCCAGCCCACCAGAGGCGGAGTATCTTGATCCGGCACATTCCAGAATATCGGCACTGTTGCGAGCCAAGACACCCTGAGGCGAGGTCTCATCCCCCTTATCAGTCAAAACTGCAGCCCTTAGATATCCGTTCTCCAGTGCATGTATAAGAAGTGCAGATACGACACCTCCGTACTGGGCCACATCGCGGATCTTGTCATCGGTTGCCCGGGCGATAATAACCCTCTTGTAGGATCCTATAGCTCCCTCCAAACCGGCGTCCGGTATGATTATAACAGGTGAGGGCTCATCGTAACGAGCTATGGGACATACCTTTAGGCACCTCCATGTATCGGCACTGCATCGATCCATAACAACCACTCTTCCATCAAAATAATCAAGGTAGGGGCAAAGGCCGACACATGCGCCGCAACTTACGCATAAACCCTTATTTATTACTTGATCGACTAAACGGCTCTGACCTTCTGATAGCTGGACTTTCATTATTTATACGCGACCTCTTAAAATATTTTTTGGAAGTATTTTATTTATCTTAGGCCTGAGAGATAGGTCAAGATCAAAAAGACTGAGCTTGGTGAAGAGATGTTCCCCTCACTAAAAAACAGTGCGGTTTGAATCAGGAATATAGCCGGTTAACCGTGAAATGGGGTTAAACCTCACCCATTTCTCTGCTCACTTCCCTTTTATAATTCTCATAGTGCTCGAGAACTTTTTTTATGTAATAACGTGTTGCTTTTATAGGAGGAATCCCCTGGTGCTCTTGAACCCTTCTGCTCCCTGCATTATAGGCCGCAAGAGCAAGTTTTATATCCCCGCCGAACTGCCTGAGGAGTTGTTTAAAATACCTGACGCCACCATTAATATTGTGGGCAGGGTCAAAAGTGTCCTCTACTCCCAGGGCCTCAGCAGTTCTTGGCATTAACTGCATGAGCCCCTTAGCTCCCTTTTTGGAAACGGCCTGGGAATCATATCCTGATTCGGCCATGATGATCGCTTTTACAAGCGCAGGATCAATCTGATAGCGATCAGCCACTCGGTTTATAATGGGATTATAGAGGTGCTCTGCTTTTTCCCCCCGGACTTCTGGGGTTTTATGGTCTATTTTGTCACTCGCAGGGGCTTCTTTTCCAACAGAAGCGATTCCGCATACTGACTGTTCTTCAAATTCAGGTCCTGAGTCCTCCTCACAATAAAATGGTACCTTTATGAAAAAACCAAAAACAATTATCAGAATAAACAGCCAGCGTACCAAATTGAAGCAAAAAGGGTTTGTAGTAAGTGGATCTTCATGCATCCTGTTTTTCCTTTTTCGAAAATTTTATTTAAACACCAATAAATAAGATTATATGCACAGCTCATATAAGAGCCAGAATCAAATATCCTTAGCCTATAGATCTTGAAAAAAATGTTGGTTAACTTTAAATTTTCAGCATATCGACCCAGACTAATTTTTACAAACTTGTAAAACTAACAATAGAAAATCTTTCTGTCAACCTCTTTGGAGTAAGATAAAAACGTTCGGCTGTCTTTAAGCTAAGAAAATGTATTACTGAAAAAGAAAGTTCCTATTCTAACCTGTTACTTGAGGCTACTTATTGACTTTTAACCTCCACTGGCTTAATCATTCCTTATGTTTTTGACATTCAACACAAAATAAATAAGAAAACCCGGTACAGAGCCATATTAAAAGAACGTTCAATCTTAGGAGATTCCGTATGCTGACCAAGATTAACGAGACCAGTAATTTTTTGGCGGCAAAGATGATTCAACAAACTAAAATCGGGATGATTACAGGAACAGGGCTGGATTCTATTACTCAAAGAATCAAAACTGACTTCAGCATTCCATATGAAGATATCCCCAATTTTCCAAGATCTACAACAGAAGGCCACAAAGGAACGCTATCGGTCGGCACAATGGCAGATAAGCCTGTCATTGCCATGGAAGGGCGTTTTCATCTCTATGAGGGATATACACCAAATGAAATTACCTTCCCTGTTAGAGTAATGGCTTCTATAGGGGTGAAGTATCTGTTGATATCTAGTGCGGCAGGCGGGTTGGATCCACGGTTTGAGGCCGGCGACCTTATGCTCCTCACAGACCATGTCAACCTGACGGGGACGAACCCGCTAATTGGACCTAATTTAAACCCGTTCGGGCCCCGATTCCCGGACATGACTCGAATCTATGACCCCGATTTATTGACCCTTGCGACAGAAACTGCCCTGAAATCTGGAATAATGCTGAGGCAGGGAGTTTATGCTGGAGTCGTGGGTCCAAGTCTCGAAACCCGGGCAGAGACACGCTTCCTGAGGATGATCGGATGCGATGCAGTAGGCATGTCCACTGTATCAGAGGCCATAGTGGGTGGTCATTGCGGCCTTAAAATTATTGCAATCGCCGTCATAACCAATGTAAATCTTCCTGATTGCATGAAAGAAACTTCCATCGAAGAAATTATTGCCGTGGCTAATAGAGCCGGAAATCGACTGGGCCCTCTATGGGAAAAAATCATCACAGGCCTTCCTGTAACTGATTAGATCAAACTGGAAAACCATGAGAGGCTGGCGAGAAATCGGCATCCAAGTTAATCTCATAATCAACCGCCAAAAGTGCCGTGGGCAGCTTGTCATTTTGTCTGTGATGTCTTATCAGCCCTATTGAAACCCTCATAAGCTGGCTCAAGACTTCATCGATAACCTCCCTTGGGATGCCATAATAGAGAAAATTCAAGGGTGTCAACCCACCTAACAGGTAAATATTCTTGGTCAAAATATTCTTATCATCAAATTCTATGGTAACCAGGCTACCCTGAAGCATACCTGTCTGAAGATCGCGGAGAGGCGTTACTGTAAGATCCACTGTCTTACCGTTTATTGCAGGATTGGTTTTCTTTTTCAGATCGTCCAGCCAGTTTTCCAAGTCTTCAAATTCCAGTGTCTTCGTAGAACCGCTTGCAAAAAAAAGGTCTTTCCTGCGACCGTAAAGGATGATTTTTTCCAGCAGTTCTTTTTTTATTATTGATTTGCCAACCACTCCTAACACCACATCTGTGTCATAAAGGATCTTCTCATCAATTTCCTCAGCTGTCCGAACCTCGATACACCCCTGGTTATCTTGGTCTGAAGCTGCAATGTCCACCCCACAAATATTTTCCTGACCTATTCGGCGAGAAAGATCTGCAAGCATATTCCCTCCAATAGCCCCCCTGCTTCCAAGTATCAGAACACGCCGTTTGGAAAATACAAGCCCTAAACGATTAAAAATATTTTCCACGGCATTGATTATGGAAGTGGAACACTCTTTCGCTTCCTCTCCGCGCTTTAAATTTGAAACAGCAATACTGCAGACCGGAAACTGCAGCCGCCCAAATTCTTTCATCACCTCAAGATTATTATCAAACCCATTTCGTGTATGCTCTGCGCTTCCCACCAATATATTCGCCAGCCACTCGGACAGGGGCAATTTAATCTCCTTCGCCTTTGCGGCTGGAGTATCCCAATATTCAAGAGCGGAGATCTGCACTCTGAAATATTTCAAGGCCTCTCCCAAGGTCCTGTTTTCAAGGCAGAGACGGTTGATGAGGGGCGCAAGATATCCTCCATCCTCAACAAGAAGCAAGGTACGCCCGTGCTCTTTGCACTCAAACGCCTCCATGAAAAACAAATATCCGGCTGCGATACGCATGGACTCAAAAAAACCAGGCTGTTCGTCCTGTAAGATCTTGTCGATTTCCTCCAGTCCTGTGATAGAGGAATACTGCCTCGACAGGATATAGCTGCCCCTTACCGTATCTCCTGACTCTATTTTTTGAAGGCTATAAAATCCAAACAAATCCTCCGGTAATGACAACAGAGTCTCAAGATAGTCATCTGGGACCATACCTCCATATTTGACAAAAAAGGTCTTAATTCGACTGCAGCCGGCCTTTTCAAAGGCCCTGATAAGACCGAGTACCTCCGCAGTAATATGGTGGATAAGAAACAGACTTACATTTCGCAGCGTGCCTCTTTTATTATCGACTGAATCCAGCAGCATAGGCATCTGATCAAGATAATGATCCATGTCAAATAGTTTCCTGGGCACATTGACGCTTATATTAAGGCATGAACCACGCCGGGAAACATCAAGATAAAGCCTGTTGGATCCGTCCCGCATTTCCACCATGTTTCCGGACGCCAGTGCAGTCATTATATCCAGGTCTTCCAGCATCAGGACCATTTTATCAAGCACCGAAGAAAAATCATTACCATGATTGAGCAGTATGGACTGCGTATCTTGTGAAGGCCACCTGAACACCAAGGTGGACAGCCCATCCAGTCCCGATTTACGCAAATGGGAAAAAAATTCAGGCTGCCGATCAGGTATTTCCTTGTATTCCGCCCTGTAGTTCTGACATTCACGCTGGATTCCCTGATACATGTTTTTCGCAATATGTTGAATATCCCCAATTTGTCCCCCTGTCTCCAGATTGTCCACAACCCTGTGCGGGATATGCTTGAGCTGGAGCCTTGATGCTGCTGCATCTTCAACAGTTATCCTTATAAACCGGCCTGCCCTGCTGTATTCAAGGAGAAAGAAATACGTCCCCTCTCCTTCATCAGGCAAGAGGTGAAAAGGGAAAAGAAGCGCCGGAGGCAGAAAGTCGTCACTGCCCTTTCCACCATTGGCAAAAAAACCAGGGAAAAGAAGCCCTCCCCATTTTTCAGTCTGTATGGAATTAAAAACCAGTTGCAGGTACCGATTAAATCTTTCATGATACCAGGGAAGGCTCTCTGCGGCCTCTGTTCGGGCATAAACCATTACCCAGTCGATTCCCAGGGAGGCAAGTTCAGGGGTCAGCCGGGTATCTACTTTGCGACGCACCATCACATCGGCGATCCCGAAAGAACACTGTTCAATGACATCATTAGCAAGCAAACGAACAAAGGTTGACAGACCTTCAAAGACCCTGATACCGGTCAACTCAATCATAAGGGTGCCGTCATCCTGTGCCTTCAGCGGCACGCCTATAGACGTAAGCCTGTGTCTCGCCTCATCTCTTGCGCCATGTCCGCCTGTTCTCTCTTTCTCGCTAATGAGATTCTGTAATACTTTATTCACGTCGCGTTTCATTGTAATTTCCTAAAATAATAGGTCTCGATCCTTATCTCATCTCCAGGAGCACCTTGAACGCATCCGGCTTTGACGCTCTCTGAAAGGCTTCCAGGGCATTTTCAATTCTGTATCTTCCCGTAATCAATCTTTCAACTGGCATGTCTGGATATGATTCCAGCATATTCAGGCCATCTCTGAACCGTCCGCAGCGGCTGCCCATCAGGGTTAACTCATTAATCACCGCGGGAGCCAGATTGAGTTCACCCTGTGACGCAACAGTGGATTTTAAAACGATCGTTCCCCGTGGTCGGCAGAGGGACATTGCCTCTGTCAGCCCGGCGCCCGACCCGGTTGCCTCAACGACCAAGTCCGCTCCGGGTTTGATCCGGGATGACTCGCTAACCGTCTTCAGGTCGTGCCACTTTGCCTTTTCAACCTTTTCTCGATGATGCCCTATGAGGGTGACATTTGAAAGCACTGTTGATAAAGCCCAGGCACACAGTATTCCAAGCCGTCCATCGCCCATAACCACGGCCCTTTCATTACCCTGAAGTCTGACCTGTTCAAGTATTTCACAGGCCGCAGACAGGGGCTCCACCAGAACTGCGCGATCTTTTGACATCGACTGGGGGATTTCCAGAAGATTGACCTCTGGTAGAAAGCAGTAGTCAGCCATGCAGCCGTTAAGGCCTTGAATTCCAAGGGTGGTTCGGTCAGGACAATGACGTCCAAGCCCTTTTTTGCACCATTCGCACTGTCCGCAAGCGGCATTTATTTCACCAACAACCTGTTTGCCGATCCAACCAGTATCATCACACTGTTCCACAGTTCCCACAAATTCATGTCCCAGGATACCGTTAAATCCCATATATCCCTTGATGATTTCCATATCAGTCTTGCAAATGCCTGCCAGCAGAATCCTTATTAGCGCCCAGCCCTTACCAGGCATCTCAGGCACGGGATAATCGTCCACATAACGCAAAGTACCATCAAAAACAACCGCACGCATGATTTCTCCTTTCATGATTATCCCGGCTTCGAAAAAAGTTTTTTATACTCAAGCTTTAGGGTAACAGCCCTGACACGAACGAGAAAATGTTTTAAAAGGACGCTTTATAAAACTGTATCAGCCCTCACGGAATTCCTTTGCTTTTTTTCGAAGTTCTTTGAAGTAATCGGTTTCAACTATTTCAGCTACTTCCTCTGCCTGTCTTACTTTATCTATCTCGATTTTGAGCTCTATTACTTCCTGTTTCAGTTTATTCTCACGAGAATGTACCCTGCCGGCCATTTGCTGAAAAACCCTTGAAAGTTGACCGAACTCGTCCGAACGATTGGAAACCACATCCAGTGCATCAGTATCATAGTCTCCTCTTTCAATCGAGGCGGCAGCCTCCTTCAACCTCGTTACGGGACCTGTGACCCGTCGTGCCATAAAAACCGAAACCGTGACACCTAGGATCAATACGAAAAGTGATACGATTCCCGCAGAATAGAATGATTCCACTGCGGATTCCTTGGAAACCAGATTGTCCCACACAGCCCACGTAATGGTAACTGCCGTAATCAACACCGCAAAACCCAGTAACGAAACAATAACCACTGTCGTACGAGTTTCCACATTAACCACAAAACGCCGCCAAATAAATAGCAGGATCGGCAAAAGAATAAGCCCATTGACTGCATCGGTTATGAAGGCCGGCAGGATCCATGAGTTGAGCGAGGCAGGAAGAAGCATATTATGGATAAAGGAGAGATCCATCACAACTGCAAATCCGACAGCCAGCCCGCTTGACAGAACCACGGTAAGCTCAACCGTTCCAAAGTCGCGGGCAGTTTTTATCTCCCTTATCCCGGCGTAACGTATCAGGCCGGGAATCAATCCTATCAAGCCGTTGGCTATATGCCAATTCCAGAATTTTAACATGGGATAACCTGATATGGTGTCTCCAAAGATATTCCCCGCCAGCCCGATTATAAAACGGGTACAGGGACCATAAACTATACCCGTGGCCATAGGGAGCGCTACTTGCGGCCTGAAGGCGATGAAAGGTGCTGAGGGTAAAAGAAGTTTGTTTGACAGAAAATTTAAAAATCCATATACAAGGACGCCTAATAGAATCCTGACCGCCCAGGTTTCATGACACTTATCTATCCCCTTCATTTCAATCACGGACTGCTATCCAATCAAAAAACGTGCTGTTTTAAGGAATGCCGCTGTAACAGGGTGCTCCGGGTAGCGCAAAACGAAAATACCCGAACTGCCTAATACCATCATATCATCCGAATGGGGCAGTATCCCGGCTACATCGCATTTATAAGTCTCAACCATTCTGCTTCTTATTTCATCGGCATCAAACGAAGAAGGCACCTTGTTGACTATCAAAAGCAGCCTAGGCACATCGAGCTGCCTGGCAACCTCGATTGTTATACCGGTCCCCTGGTAATCCTGCTGGTCAGGTCGTAAAATAACTCCCAGGGTATCAGAAACCGCAATAGAAAGAAGAGTTTCCTCATTAAGACCAGGGTGGGTGTCTATCATAAGCGCATCGAGATCCAGCTCCTTTATAAGCCTGAGAAATCCCTCTCTCAATAAACTCACATCATAGCCGTACCGCAGGACACGAGCTATATCGCCCGCCTTTATGCTCGAGGGTATCAGGAATATACTACCATTTAAGGGGGTTGCTGTTCCTGAATTTATGGCATAAACCGCCTCATTAATATCACACTTGCCCCAAAGAAAATCATTCAGTGAGTATTTCATATCCCCGATATCCAGACCGAAAAGCACATGAATCCCGGGCGACTGGATATCGGTATCTACAACCCCTATCCTGAGCCCTTGAGTTGCCAGTAGAGCTGAAATATTGGCAGTTACATTAGACTTGCCCGTACCACCGCGAAAAGAATGAATCGAGACGATCCTAGACATTTTAACCCTCTTGTAATATTTTTACACATGATTGTAATGATTAAGGTTATAAATATTTTAGGGTCTTGACTAGAACAGGGGGTTTTCCCTGAACATTTTTAGTAACAT
>CAZVGY010000060.1:0-23410 GCA_964627015.1 uncultured Desulfobacteraceae bacterium | reverse complement strand
GTTACCCTTTTAGGGTCACCTTTTATTCCACCCCTTTTAGGGGTGGTTGTTAAATCTCACACCGCTGTAAAGAGTGATATCAGGAGAATTGCTGCAGGATGCCAGAATTAGTGTTTTTGAGTGAAAAGAACAGGGAGAGGTTTGTGAGAATAATTTCTCCGCTTGTAAACTTACTCGCGAGGCTGGGTGTTCATCCCAACATGATATCAATATCAGGCCTGGCCTTAAGCCTGGCGGCGGGTATTATTTACAGTACAGGATCTTTTTTCTGGGCGGCATGGGTTCTGGTGGTGGCCGGCACCTGTGATGTGCTGGACGGAATGCTGGCTAGGCAGACGGAAAAAGATTCCCTGTTCGGTGCTTTTTTTGATAGTACTTTTGACAGATACGGTGAGACGGCAGTTTTTTTAGGTGTTGCCTGGTATTTCTCGGGCGGCACGGTATTGTTCGGTAGCCGGGTGGCCTGTCAAAGTCCTGTTACGGTCCTGTTTATCATCCTGGCGGCATCAGGATCCTTTATGGTGAGCTACACAAGGGCGAGGGCCGAAGGCCTCGGTGTTGAATGCAAGGTAGGCTGGATGCAGAGGCCGGAAAGGGTTACCTTGCTCATTATCGGATCGCTGCTGGGATCAATACCTGGTGTGGGGACCATTTTGATGAGTCTCACACTCTTTTTGCTGGCGGTCTTGAGCAATATTACGGCTATACAGAGGATATTGCATGTGAGGCGCCAGCTAGCGGACTGGGTCGCAACTCCATGAAAGAAAAACTCCTGTGCCCTCATTGTGGCAATATAGTGGAAAAATACAGGAATCCTTTTCCGACTGTGGACATAATCATACGGATGGAAAAGGGAGGGATTGTGCTCATAAAGCGGAAAAATCCCCCTTTCGGATGGGCACTGCCTGGCGGTTTTGTGGATTATGGCGAGAGCTTGGAATCGGCGGCTGTCAGAGAGGCTGCTGAGGAGACGTCTCTGAAAGTGGATCTAATCTGCCAGCTTGGAGCATATTCGGATCCGAAAAGAGACCCCCGCCATCATACTATTTCCGTGGTTTTTGTTGCCGATGCCAAAGGTGAACCTAAGGCGTCCGATGATGCAGAAGATGCGGGTATTTTTTTTAGCCACTCCCTCCCCTCTGATCTCGCCTTTGACCATGGAAAAATCCTTAAAGACTATTTTGAAAAATGCCTTCCAAAAAAATAAGAGCCTTGCTAAGGCCTCTTGCACTCCTCTTTTTTTGCCTTGTGGCTTCAGCATTACTTCTTAACGCCCTTATACAACGACCTTCTTTTCAAGCATATTTGATGGGCCGGATTTCCAAGGTAACTGGATATGATATTTACGCCAGGGATATCTCGCTCAACTTCCGCCAAGGGCTCGGAATCAGCGCCTTTGATGTGGAGGCAGGTTCAGGGTCCGGCCTCAAAAAAGTTACTGCTGAAAAGGCCATAATCACCCTTGACCTGAGTGACCTGATAAGAGGGGTCATTACTCCCACGAGTGTGTACCTGCTTAGCCCCAAAATTGAGCTGAGCATGGAAAAAGGCAAGACTCATCCTGGCCTGGAATCACTGGGAGCCATATTTTCAGAGAGGTTATTCCGACTTAGGACGGTATCGCTGGAAAACGCCTCGTTTTCTGCCACAGAGTCTCCGTGGGGACTTAAGGATGTAAGTTTTAGTGTATTCAGGAAGGGTGAAGGACCGGCAGAATTTAAAATAATGACAAGGGGAAAGGCCCTATTCGGCGAGGACGCAGTACCGTTCAGGCTGGACGGTACAATAGTCCGTGAAGCATTGGAGGGCAAAGGCGGAAAACCTTTTGCCGAAGTCCTTCTTGACACCGGAGGGATTCCCCTTTCCAGCATTCCGTGGCCTGATTTTCTGCCTTTTAAAAGCGGTCGTGCAAAGTTACGCCTGGAACTTAAAGGTTGGTATGACGGCGCTATCTCTACCCAGGGAGAAATTATTGCAGAAGACCTCGAATTTCAGCTCCTGGATGAGGGGAGGCAAACAGATTATAGCTTTTCGAATCTCGAGGTGAAATTCCGGTCCAGATATTCACAAAAACTTATTGAAATCTCCTCTATGGAGGTTAAAGGAACTGATTTTTCCTTAAGAGCTGAGTCCAATCTCGATTTTGGCGGTACCAGCGGACCAAAGCTTTCCCTTACAGTGAAGAGTTCTTTTATGCCGCTTAAGGCGGTCAAGAAGATTTATCCGGGGGCCATTTTGCCCGAGTGGATCAGCGCCAGACTTTTTCCGCTTTTTAAGGAGGGAGAAGGCCGTCTGGATTTGTTGTCCTTGCGTGGAACCTTAAGTGAAATTGAAAACCTTGATCTTGCTGAAAACGCTGGCTCCCTTTTATTGCAAGTTTCCTGGAAGGATCTTGAGATCCTTTTGGAAAACAGCTCCCTCCCGTTCAAAGGGGTGTCGGGGGAAATGAGAATCGAAGGTGGAGGCCTTTTTATAGAAGAAGTAGGGGGGAGTTTCGGTCGTTCCGTGCTTAAGGAGGGGTCCCTTGTGATAAAGGACCTCTATGCAGATTGCACAAGAAGTGAAGTAGCTGTGAAAGGAAATTTTGAGCTTGAGGACCTTTTATACCAGAGGAAAACTTTTCTGGTCCCAGATTTTGCTGCCGCCTGGATTGACAGGATTGAATGGATGTCCGGGAGGATGGATGCCGATGCCAGGGCCCAATATGAGGAGGGAAAGACATATCCGCAGATTCTAGATGGAGACATCCAATTAAATAACTGCTCATTTAACTATAAGGGCTTCCCTTTTCCCCTTTCTTTAAATGAAGCTGACATCAAGCTAGGTGGAGAAGGGGAAATCGATTTCTGGTCTGCTGGAATGTTCGGAAAATCTTTTTTTAAGGTGAGCGGATCTTTTGATGACTTGCTTAAGGAGGGCAGGTTACAGATTAAAGGCAGTGCGGACATGAATGAAATCACAGCCTGTTTTCATGATGGGCATGACCTGCCACTAAGATTCAGCGAGCAGTTAAAATGCAGGTTATATTTATCCAGGAGCGAGGGGATTTGGTCCCTTAAAGGCCTGGCGGACCTGGAGGGAGTTGTTGTAGAAACATCTTCCTTTTTTATGGATCCCTCTGGCGTTGAAGACCGGTTTATTTTCGACCTGGAGTACAGGGAAGACAAGGACCAAGCCAGTTTAAAGACTCTCAAGTGTCATCTGGGAGATTCCCTGCTTGAAGTGACTGGAGATTACGATCATAGAGAGAGCAGATTCTTTAATATTCGTGTGGCAGCTGATCAGTTCCGTCTCAGTGACCTTGGTATAACATTTAGAAGGACAAATGCGCCCGCGAAGGGCATCCTTGATTTTGAGGCTAAAGCCCGGGGTTCTGCAGATAATCTTTCTACCGTCTCTGTTCTTGGAGATATACAGGGAAGAGGAATTTCGCTTATCCTGAGTGACCTGCCTTCATCTTTGAGCGATTGCGATTTTGAGGCCAAGTTTTCAGATAAGAAGGTCATCCTGAAATATTTTGACGTATTAGTGGGCAGAAGCCCGGTCCATTTAGAGGGAAACCTTCTGGGCTGGGATGGGCTCAAGGGGCAAATCAGCGCCAAAAGCGATTATCTGAATCTCTCTGATTTTATTCCTGCAACCCCTGATTTGGACGCTGGTGACCAGGATTGGGATGGGAACAGGTTTATAGAACGGTCCGATGTTAAAGTATATTTTGATGCGGCCAAAGGAGAATGGAAAGGTCTCAAAAGCGGGTCGATTGAGGCGGAGTGCGCCTTAAAAAGGGGAATTTTCGGCATCGAGCGATCCAGGATCAGCCTGGAACAGGGTGTTATAAATATAAAGGGCCGTATTAGAGGCGGAAAGGAGCCTCAAAAATCATTTTCAAGTTATGTCAAGATTGACGGGCAACCGATCAAGGATTTCCTGCCTTTATTTGGTTTTGAAAAACAGCCCCTTGAGGGTCTTTTACACCTCGAAGGTGTCTTTCTGACAAAGGGCAGGTCTAGAAAGGAACTCCTTTCAGGCCTGAAAGGAGAGGCTAATGTACTTCTCGAAAAAGGTTTAGTGAAGCACTCCCGGGTTATTTTCAAGGTGCTTGATTTCTTGAGTCTTCAGAAAATTTTTGAAAACAGGCCTGAGGATATTTCAGAGAAAGGTTTTTATTTTGAAAGAATCAAGGGCCATTTCAATATCGATAAAGGGGCAGTGGAAACCGACAGGCTGGTTATGAAAAGCTCGGTGTTCAATGCGGTTTCAAAGGGAAGCGTGGATCTGGCGAAAGGAGTGGTGGACTTTGATCTGGGGATACAGCCTTTTGGGACCATAGACGCCTTGATCAGCAGGGTTCCTATTGTCGGCTACATATTGACTGGTAAGGAGAAATCTCTTTTGATCTATTATTTTAAGGTGAAAGGAGCCCTATCCGGGCCCGAGGTAAGATACGTACCTCTGGAGAATCTGGGTTCCGAGACGGTTGGTTTTTTCAGGAGGCTCTTTTTTACTCCTGGTCGTATTTTTCAGGAGGTGTCCAGGATGCTTCAGGGCCTCTCAGGGGAAGAAGTTCCGTTACCGGAGAAGGATTGATATGAGTTTGAATCGGGAGTTGCGGGCAAATGTTACTTGCCAAGTGGTCCGATGCATGATAATCCTTTCCGTTCTACCATGATTTGTTAAGGCTGTCTGCCCGGATAAGGTGTAAAATGACAGCCGGACCAGGCGGGCAGCGTTCCACGGTTTTTTTATTTCCGAATAATACAGGAAAGGATTATGTCAAAGTTGGATCTTATCGATATTTTTAAAAAAAGGACCAGGCATCCTTTCAGGCCAAGGGCTTCCGATATCATAAACAAACTTTTCCCTGATTTTGAGCCCTTTGAGTATCAGAGCGGAGCACTCGTATCAGGGTTAAGTCACTTTTTGGATAAGGACATTTTTGTAATAGCGCAGCAGAAACCAAAGCCTGAAGACCTGAGGAACCGGAATGATCTCCGCAAACTGAATTACGGAATGCTTACCTCGGACGATCATTCATTTATTCTTAGGGTATTAAAAAAGGCACGCTCTTCGGATTCTGAAAGAACTTTTCTATTCTCCATTATTGATACCTATGGAGCGGATATATCCATGTATTCGGCCCGGAATTTCCAGGCCTTTTTTATCGCCCATCTCATCAGTGGATTTCTGACCATACCTGTCAGAACCATTTCCCTGATCCTGGGGGAAGGGGGTAGCGGAGGGGCGCTGGCCATCCAGGTAGCCGATGTCCGCGGGCAGATGGACGATGCTCTTTATGCCACTGCGCCTCCGGAAAGCATGGCCTCCATTGTTTTTAGGGATCCAGGACGCATAAACGATGCGTTGAGCATTCTCAAGCCCACGGCCAAAGAACTAAAGCACCTTGGAGTAATAGACAGAATAGTCCCATCGCCGGAAGATGTTACCGACTGCGGGGAGATGGCCGAAAATATCCGCCAGTTTCTGACAAGGGCGATAAAGGATATTTCGCACGTTCGAATAAAAAAGCTGATGAGGAAGCGGGAAGTCAGGGCCAAAAAATATGGCGTTTATAAGGGAACCGGTACATTTTACGACATAAAGCGATATATAGAAAAACCTATCAAAAAGGCCTTCAGGACCCCACCACCTGATATTGAGATAGTCCATTATTCAAGCGCTATACAGGTAGAAGACGATTACGGGGATATAACACATAAGGATCAGGATACTCAGTTTATTCTATGTGGAGCCGGTCAAAAAGGGGACAACAGGCGTGAGGGCTGCGGCCAATTAATCCCTCTTAAGTCCTTCATTGATAATTTTAATGTATGTACTGAGTGCGGGTATTCATATACACTGGGGGCTGCAGGATGGATCGACTGTCTTGCTGATACCGGCAGCTTTCATGAACTTTATCGTAACCTAACGGTTGATCAGCTCCTTGAAGAGGATTCCATCACCCAGTATTACAGGGATTTTTTGGCAAAGCAAAAGGGGCGTTCACATTTCAAGGAGTCGCTTGTCGTGGGACGGGCACGTGTCCACCACTTTAATGTGGTCATGGCGATAAGCAACTTCTATTACTGCGGTGGATCCATGGGGGTGGTTTTCGGCGAAAAGTTCAGGCGGGCAGTGGATCTTGCAATTCAGGAGAATTTGCCCCTTATAAGCCTCTGCTGCTCGGGGGGAGCGAGGCTTTATGAAGGGATATCGGCCCTCATGCAGATGGTCAAAACCGTGGAATCAATCAATCGTCTTAGAAAGCACGGCCTCCTTTACATTTCCATCCTGGCAGACCCTTCAACCGGGGGCGCCATAGCCAGCTATGCGGCCCTCGGGGACATAGTAATAGCGGAACCTGATGCACTCGTTATTTTCGCGGGACCTAGAGTGATGCAAACGAGGGGATTTGAGGTCGACGAAAAATTAGTCCGTTCCGGTTCTTTAAAGCAGATATCCGGGGATATATATAACCGGATTGATTATTACCATGATATCCGTGGGATTCAGGAGATCTCTGAAAGAAAAGACATGAAATTGAACGTGGCCAAGTACCTTGAACTTTACACACGTACGAGTTCCAGATACAAGAAGAAAGGAAAAAGGAAATAGAATTGAGTTGATCTGGTAAATGTGCCCGAATGTCTAGTCGCCTTCTTTACCTTGATATTCCAGCAGCTCCCGCAGGGCAGGCCTGACGTATACTTCTCCTAGATCAAAGCGCGCCAGGGCCTTGGCAAGTGTCCTTACTTTTGCTTCCGTATGGGAGTCCGAGTTGATTATGATTACCTGTTTACCTTTTATTCGGCATAACCCTCCAGGCATGAATCCCGTTTCTGCTTCCAGGCGCTCGTAACGGATTTCAATTCCAAGTTTATGGGCTAAAGCCTCAAGATGACCCAGGATCGATATTTGATCCAAGCCGTAACCCCTTGTTTATAGAAGGTCTCTAGAAATGCGGCCTGTCAGCCAAGCCGTTTCATGTCTTCGACAAGTTGCCTGACAGCATCGGCGGATCGGTCAAGCGCCTTCTGTTCTTCTTCTGTGAGTTTGATTTCAATAACCTGCTCTACGCCATCTTGGCCCAGCTTTACTGGTACACCCATGAAAAGGCCTTGGATACCGTATTCCCCTTCAAGGTATGCTGCGCAGGGAAGAATCTTTTTTTTATCTTTCAATATGGCCTCCGCCATTTCTACCGCAGCTGATGCGGGAGCATAAAAGGCACTGCCGGTTTTGAGAAGCCCTACGATTTCCGCTCCGCCATTTCTTGTCCTTTCTACAAGTGCGTCTATTTTTTCAGGGCTCATGAGTTCAGTGATAGGGATGCCGGCTACTGTAGAGTAACGTGGGAGAGGTACCATGGTATCACCGTGTCCACCTAGGACGAATGCATGGGTGTTTTCAACCGACACTCCGAGTTCCATGGAAATGAAAGAACGAAAACGGGCTGAATCAAGTACCCCTGCCATACCTATGACTCTGGTTTTTGGAAATCCACTTGTTTCGTAAGCCATATGGCACATGGCATCCAGTGGGTTGCTGACTATTATCAGGATCGACTGCGGGGCGGCTTTTGCCACCTCTCCTATTACCGAACTCATTATACCCATATTAGTTAAAAGGAGATCGTCCCGGCTCATGCCAGGCTTTCTGGGAATTCCGGCCGTCACAATCACTATGTCAGAGCCGCTGGCAGCGCTGTAATCGGACGTAGTACCTGTTATTTTTGAATCATGCTTTTCAATTGGCGCGGCTTCTGTCAGATCCAGTGCCTTCCCGGCCGGAACGCCCTCAATAATGTCGATAAGAACCACGTCTGCCAGCTCTTTTTCCGCAAGACGCATGGCAGTAGTAGCTCCCACATTACCCGCTCCTACAACAGCAACCTTTTTTCTCATTTTTTTACTCCTTGTTCCCGAAAGGGTTTTCACGATCAATAACACTAATCTGCCGGTCCTGATAAAAAAATGCTCCTCAATTATAAGCAGGGCCGAGGTATCATGAATTATATTGAATAGGCCGCTGCCGGTCAACGGAATAACCGGAATTATTCAGATTATAGGGCTGGTCTCTGATTCTGGTTGTTTATACTTCCTTTATGGGGGAGAAAAGGACGGTGACGAAACCCAGCAGGGCAAGGATCCCGCATGACCAGAATAGTACGGTGAGACTGGTCAGGTGAGAAAACCAGCCCGAGACCAATGCCCCGGTTATAAAACCGGTATCGTATACTGCGGTGAAGAAAGCCATTATGGCCGGCTTTTCTGTTTCAGACCCATGACCCGCAGCCAGAGCATTATGTGAGATAAAGAGGAATCCCATCCCCGCGCCTAACAAAACTGCGGATACCACAAAAAGGGGCGAGGCTATCATCATGGGAACAAGGGCGATTCCAAGGGCGAAAAACGGGTAGGAGCGATTCATAAAAAGTAGTTTGCCCAGCCTGTCGACTATTTTTCCTGTCATGAGCAGGACAAGGATGGCGGAAGAATAGGAAGCAAAAAAAAACGGACCGCTGACAACACCCTTTTCAGCAGCTATTAATGAAATAAAGTTTGGTACGGTCGCTTGGCAATGTGCAAAAATAATGGTGGAAATAAGGAGAAAAAGGAATGATTTGTCCTTAATCAAGGGAAGATACTTAACTGATGCCCGGATTTTTTTATACTTCTGGGCCTGGGTTTGTGAGTGAAATGCCACGATTACGCATATCCATGCCAATATGATAGATGTGGATGCCGAAATGTACAGGACGTAAAAGTTCCATTTTCGGATCAGGAACTCTCCTATTGGCGGGGCAAGAGCCATGGCCCCCATGAGAGAAGCGCCTATTATTCCAAATGCCTGGCCCCTGCTTTTTGGTTGTATCCACTTGGCCGCCAGTGAGAAGTTAGAGGCAATGAAGGCGGAAAATCCGATTCCATGAACTACCCTGATAAGAAGCATTCCGAGACCGAAAGCGGTAATGAAATTATAGCTCAAAGACGATAAGAGAGCCAGGCCCATACCAAAAGAGACAACCCATGATTCACCTTTTAAAATAACCAGCTTGCCCAGAAGAGGCCTGGATAAAACCGCAGCCACGGAAAACATGCCCATCACCAGTCCTATCACGTGATGTTCATTCCCCATGGCTTCAAGGGCAAGGGGATATAGATACAGAAAGGCAACATTTGAGAAGAGCAGAAAAAAGGAAAGATTGAGAAAAATGAAACCCATGCTCCAGATGTTAATTTGACTCTTATCTTTTTCCAGGCCCATAGGTTCTCTTATCTCCAGCTATTACAACGAGATACAGCTCTTAGGACGAACCCACCGTATGGTTCGCCTTTTTTATACCTTTTTCCCGCAGATAGGGCAGAAACGGAATTCCGGTTCAAGGGGATGGCCGCAATGGCTGCATACCAGGGGTTTTTCGGGAGGCCTAAAAGCCGCATTTACTTGTGGTTCTATGCCGACGCTCCCGCAGCTAGAACATTCAATAAAAGGATTCCCTTTTTTTACACGGAAGAGTGGAAGAAAGAAGACGGAAAAATAGTGGTCAACCCTCTTTGCCCTTGCCTGCATAAGTCCGCAGGAATGGCATATCCTGGGTTGGCTGTCCAGATTTATTGTCCTCGGCTGTATTCCTGCAATAATAAAAAACATAATTTTTAAATTAAACTAGTCTATATGTGAACTCAAATCGAATCAAGTATCAAGTTGAAGCGGGGCTTTTTGTGGTCAAAAAATTGTGATACCTTTATACATGAAATCAACGGATTTGAATCGAGCGTAAATATTGTTCGGAGTATTACCCAGATAGGGAAGGCACGATGAGCAGGCGAGGCAGGTTCGGTAAATACGGCGAAACCAAGAGGATCGAGCGGCTCAGGCGTTCCAGGATACCTCAAGACTCTGCACATAAAAAAGAGGGTGGTTCATACAAAGGTGGCAGTGCCAGGAAAAAGAAAGTTCCACAGGACAGGCAGATTCGAACACGGGCGGCCGAGCTGTGTGATCTGAAATATATTAGAAGCCTTAGCAGGCGGGCCTTTTCCCGTTTCGGCCCCTATGAAGAGATTCTGGCAAGGTGGTTTTCTTCCGGAATGATCGTGACCATAATGGCATTGAAAAGGAAAAAACCAGCCGGTTTTGTAATGATGGGCCTGCCTGAAAGCAGGCCATATCCCCCCGGTGTTACTGAGCTTATTGCTGTAGCGGTGGAGCGTCGTGCCCGCAGGCTCGGTATCGGTGATCTTCTAATGCGGAAAGCGGAAAAGACAGCCGGTGAAATCGGAATCACGCACCTTGTACTGTTTACCGCGCTTGATAATTCGGCTGCGCGAAGCCTCTTTGCCAAAAGCCACTTCATCCCCATAGGTATAATGAGAGGCTTTTATCCGGGGGGCCAGGATGCCATTATGATGGAAAAGGTAATCCTGTGACCCTAACTTGGTTTTTTTACCAGTCTTTTTAGTAATAATTCGAGGGGCCGTATTTTAACCAGCCCGTTTTTCAGGTACTTGAACATGTGACTTTTATGGGTTATGGTTGGGTATAATTTCTTTAAAGGAGAAGAGCATGAAGCAAGTTACAGAAGGTGTCTATTTCATACAAGGTCAGGACGAATTTATTCCGGATGCCCATGCTTATGTTATTGGGTTTCCCTCTTCCAGGGATCTTTCCCTAGTAGATGCAGGATTAATGGGTAAAGGTCAGTATAAGATTCAATGCATCAAAGCGTTAGGGCTGGAAATTTCCGATATAAAAAGGGTTATCATGACCCATACACATCTGGATCACTTTGGTTGCTTTCCCGAAATCCATAAGCAAATACCCTGGGCGGAGCTCTGGATCCATAAGGATGAGGCTCTCCCCCTTGAAGCAGGGGACGAGAGGGCTGTGTACGGTATGGAGATGTTTCGAAATCTTTGTCAGGCCCAGTACGGGTTCAAAGAGGGCGCGTTTTCTTTTAATGTAGACCGAAAGCTCCAAGGGGGTGAGGTTTTAGAGATCGGGGGAATGTCCTGGGAGGTGATACATATTCCGGGTCATTCTCCAGGAGGCATTGCCCTTTATGATGGCCGATCAAAAGTTCTCATTCCCGGAGATGTGGTTTATTCGGATTATGCTATAGGCCGGTTTGACCTTTTCGGCGCCAGCGGTCCTCAGTTGAAGAATTCGCTCATGGCCCTTTCCGAACTGGAGGTGGATATCCTGCTCCCGGGCCATAACAGTATAGTAGAGAATTTACGGCCCGGTTATATACTTGATACTGCCGGACAGTGGGCACCTTATCTTGGCTGACATATATCGCTACTTAGATCTTGTCGGGACAGGAACGCGAATACGCTTGCTTTTTTCCGGGGTGGCCTAGGTTTGTTCCATAGGGAGCACACCATTCCAGCATTTAAGACAGAGGGCCTCCCTAGGGAGCCCGAGGGCGTCTACAAAGTCATCAAGGCTGTTATATTTGACAGAGTCCGCCCCGATCTGTTTCGCTACCCAGGCCTCCAGCTCCCTGAGCTGTTCAATTTCTGTTATGTCCCCTTTATTTAAGAATTTCCGGGCTGACAACTCTCCGTAACTGCGTGTGGAAATACCGAAATCACAGGGATACATGAGCGGAGGGCATGCAACACGTACATGTACCTCTTGGGCACCGGCCCGTTTAAGGTCTCTCACTTTATGAAGTATCTGCGTTCCCCGCACAATAGAATCATCACAGAGAATAATTTTCTGGTCCTTCACAGCGTGAGGGAGTACCGACAGCTTCTTTTTTGCCATTCGTTCTCTGTCAATCTGTGTGGACTGGGTGTAACTTCGGTCTGCATATCGGTTGTAAAGAAAGACCTCCTGGTAGTTTACTCCCGAACAAATATGATATCCGATTGCATGTCCGATTCCCGACATGGGCACAGGGGCTACAATGTCTGCCCGTAAGCCTTTTCCCTCTTCGATGTCCCTCTGCGCGAGTCTGGCCCCTAAATTATTGCGCGCTTCCTGAACTGATATTCCTTCCATGACAGAATCCAGGCTGGCTGTATAGGCCCATTCGAAGGCGCAGTGCGCCCTTCGAGGCGAATGCAGCTGCTTCAGAGTCTGAAAACCCTTCGCACTTAGGAGTATTATTTCTCCAGGCTTCACGTCTCTTACAACTTCCATATCGAGGTTCTGGATAGCCCGGGACTCTGAGCAGACTAGCAGTTTGTCAGGCCCCTTTCCCAGGATAAGTGGTCTGAAACCGTATACATCCCTGGCTGCGTAAACACCGTCTTCAGTCAGCATGACCAGGGAGTAAGCGCCTTTAACTTTTTCTGCCAGAGCCGAGAGCCCGGCAACTGGATCACTTTGCTCAAGAATAATTTTGGAAATGACTTCGATATCATTGCGTCTGTAAAACCCTTTTCCCCTGTCCATCATTTCCTGAACCAGTTCTTCAGAATTAATTATATTGCCACTGAACGCTACAGCGATTTCTCCCATTCTGGATTCCCACATAACCGGCTGCCGTTCCTTGAGGCTGACATGTCCAATCCCCCAGGTTCCTTTGAGAAAGCCTAGCTCCTGATCTGAAAAGCTATTTGCTACCTTCCCGTAATGCGTCACCTGGTGCATTCTTTCTCCATAGGTGGCGATACCGCAATACTGCTGTCCACGATGCTGCAGCAAATCAATACCTTGAAAGATATCCTCAACACATTCCTCTGTGGAATATATACCGAAGACCCCGCAATTTTCTTGTACTGAGCTCATAGCGAATTCCTTGTCTTAGATTGGTTAAAACATTTTTAAAAAGAGAACTAATCCACTGAGCCGACACAAATCAAGTATTTTTCATTGGTCGGAAGAAAGTGAGTATAATGTAACAGATACTTAAGGCACCGCGACCTTATTTGATATCAAAATGGTACTGCTGAAGAGACTTGACGCTACCGTGACTTTGTCGGTTTGCAGCAATACCTCTCGCTGCTGCAAGGGCCGCAGCCAGGGTTGTAATATAGGGTACCTTATATTTTATTGCCGCCTTACGGATGTAGGAATCGTCATATTTGCTTCGTTTTCCGCTGGGCGTATTTATAACAAGCTGGATTTCATTATTTTTTATGCCGTCAACGATATTCGGCCTTCCTTCATGCATCTTGAGGATCTGTTCCGACCCAATACCTTGCTGACTAAGGAATTTGTGAGTGCCGTTAGTGGCCTCTATTTTGAAACCCAGCTTATTGAACTGACGGGCAACCTCGAGCACAGCCGGGCGGTCTTCATCCAGGACAGTGATAAGGACGGTTCCCTCTGAAGGGAGGGTCTGCTGAGCCGCCTCCTGGGCCTTAAAATAGGCAAGGCCAAATGAGTCCGCCATACCCAGGACTTCCCCGGTAGACCGCATTTCGGGCCCTAAAACCGGATCAACCTCTGGGAACATGTTAAATGGAAAGACTGCTTCCTTCACTCCGAAGTGCGTGATTGCTTTGGGCCTTATGTCGAAATCCGACAGCTTTTTACCGAGCATTAGATGTGTAGCTATGTTCGCCATGGATATGTTGCATACTTTTGATACCAGGGGAACAGTACGGGAAGCGCGGGGATTAGCCTCAAGAATGAATACAGTGTCGTTCGCAATTGCGTACTGGATATTCATGAGTCCCACTACTTTAAGTTCAATCGCTATTTTTTTTGTATAGTCATAGATAGTTTCCAGATGCTTGGTGGGTATGCTGATGGGTGGTATAACACACGCGGAATCTCCGGAATGGACACCGGCGAGTTCAATATGCTCCATGACCGCAGGTACAAAGGCGTTTGTTCCATCGGAGATGGCGTCAGCCTCAACCTCTATTGCATTTTCCAGAAATTTATCAATCAGGATTGGCCTCTCAGGAGAGACATCCACAGCAGCAGCCACGTATCTTTCCAGCATCTCCCGGTCATGGATTATCTCCATGGCTCGGCCTCCGAGCACATAAGAAGGCCTCACCATCAGGGGATAGCCTATTCTTTCCGCTACCCTCAGGGCTTCTTCCAGGTTTCTTGCCATATCCGATTCCGGCTCAGGAATACCAAGCTTGCGCATCATTTGGCGGAAACGGTCCCGGTCTTCAGCCAGATCAATAGTATCCGGAGACGTGCCGAATATCTTTACTCCGGCTTCGGCCAGTTCATTTGCTATGTTAAGTGGTGTCTGTCCACCGAATTGAACTATTACTCCTTCTGGTTTTTCCTTTTCATAGATACTCAGGACATCCTCTACAGTCAAAGGCTCGAAGTAAAGCTTGTCTGAAGTGTCGTAATCCGTAGAAACGGTTTCAGGATTGCAGTTCACCATGATCGATTCAAACCCGGCTTCCCGAATCGCAAAGGCGGCATGTACACAACAGTAATCAAATTCTATTCCCTGACCTATCCTGTTAGGACCACCGCCAAGCACCATTATTTTTCGGTGTTTATTTACCTCAACCTTGTCCGGGGCATTGTAAGTAGAGAAATAATATGCTGCATTTTCTACTCCGCTGACCGGAACGGGTTCCCATGCCTCTGTTACTCCGAGCGCCTTTCTTTTTTGGCGAATATCTTTTTCAGGAATGGATAGTCGCTCTGAAAGATAGCGGTCCGAAAAACCGGATTTTTTTGCATTTTCCAGCAGCGTGTCAGGAAGCTGCCTCCCCCTGTATTTCAGGATCTCTTCTTCCAGGGCGACAAGCTCTTTCATCTGTTCTATAAACCAGGGTTTTATATGGGTTTTTTCGTAGAGTGTCTGTATGTCTGCTCCTTTTCTGAGAGCTTCGTACATAATAAACTGTCGCTCGCTTGATGGGTAGGCCAGGAGATCCAGGAGGTCTTCTTTGGACATCTTGTTGAAATTTTTGGCAAAGCCCAGGCCGTATCGCCCCGACTCCAGGGAGCGGATTGCTTTGTGAAACGCCTCTTTATAAGTTTTGCCGATACTCATTACTTCTCCGACTGCTTTCATCTGAGTCCCGAGGCTGTCATTGGAGCCTTCAAATTTTTCAAAAGCCCATCGAGCGAATTTGACGACCACGTAATCCCCTGAGGGTGTGTATTTATCCAGGGTCCCCTCTCTCCAGTATGGTATCTCATCAAGAGTCAGACCACCGGCAAGGAGGGCGGAAACAAGAGCGATAGGGAATCCTGTCGCCTTTGAGGCCAATGCCGATGATCTCGAAGTTCTCGGATTGATTTCAATTACCACGACCCGGCCGCTCTTTGGGTCATGTGCGAACTGGATATTTGTTCCGCCAATGACCTGTATCGCTTCGACTATCCTGTACGAGTATTCCTGCAGCTTCTTTTGGAGCTTGGGATCAATGGTAAGCATGGGCGCTGTACAATAGGAGTCACCTGTATGAACACCCATTGCATCGACATTTTCAATGAAGCAGACGGTGATTATCTGGTTCTTTGAATCACGGACCACCTCCAGTTCCAATTCCTCCCACCCCAGAACCGATTCTTCCACAAGGATTTGGCCTACAAGGCTGGCAGACAGTCCCCGGCCGGCGATAACCCTCAATTCTTCGACATTGTAAACAAGACCCCCACCTGTTCCACCCATCGTATAGGCAGGCCTGATCACTACAGGATATCCTAGCTCTTCGGCGATTTTTTCGGCCTCGTCCACGCTGAACGCGGGTTTGCTGCGGGGCATTTCAATTCCGAGGTTATTCATGGTGTTCTTGAAAGCAATGCGGTCTTCACCCCGTTCAATAGCATTTACCTCCACCCCGATCATCTTTACCCCATATTTTTCAAGTATACCGTTGCGTGCCAGTTCTGATGAAAGATTCAGTCCAGACTGGCCTCCTAAATTTGGAAGCAGGGCATCCGGCCTTTCCTTTTCAATAATCTCGGCCATGACTCGCACGTTTAGAGGTTCGATATAGGTGTAATCCGCCATACCGGGGTCAGTCATGATTGTAGCAGGGTTGGAATTGGCCAATACGATTTCATACCCTAATTTTCGAAGGGCCTTGCATGCCTGGGTACCTGAATAATCAAACTCACAGGCCTGACCAATTACGATCGGTCCTGAGCCGATAATCATCACTTTTTTAATGTCGTCTCGCTTCGGCATAAAAATCTCCTCTCAGTTTAGCCTGGTCCGGTCTCGGCCGATATCCATCAGTGCCGTGAAAACCGGTTGTATCAGGATGGGGTGGTTCGGTACTTCGGGTGACAAGGGAGCAGGAACAATAAAGTATTTATAAAGCTGATTCGAAAGCAATATACTAATGCGGCTTCAGAAATAGAGACCTCAGCGGTCAATGTTTAATGATTCCGGTGAAATTTTCCGGAGCTTCAGAAAGTAATAAGCCCGCCGAAACATCAAGGCGGGGAGGCTTTCTGTTACACCCCGTTCCCGGGTCCCCGGATTTATCATTGTGAAAATAGGGATCTCATCAGGAAAATAATTATAGAGAATCGCCGGGTCCGGCTTGAGTATAAAATCCATTTTTGGACTTTGCCAATATAGAGAAGTGACGGTTGCGTGTCAAGGCGAAACAGGACCTGCAAACGGAAGCTCTGCTTTTAAGGAATACCATTGCCCGTTCACTCCGGGTTGCGGTAATAAGTTTTTAAAATATAAACAAAAAAGGTGAACTTATAACTATTAAAGCTATTCCTGCCAGGATTTTAGGCTTTCAGGTTTCCCCATGCCAGTTGTAATGACCTTACAAGGAGCAGAAGCCGGCTTGTTTAACCATACAAAAACGGTTATATTTTTAACGCTTATATTGTAGGATTCAAAAGATTCTATATACGAACCTAAGGCTGTGACAGAGATCAACCCTTACATCAAATCTGATTACGTCTGCTCAAAGGGGATATTATATGGATGACAAACTTTTGCGAGAAATGCGTTCGGATGCTGAAGAGATATTTGTCGGCTCCCTTGAGGCGGTTGATCCTTACAGGGCGGTTGGCAGACATGCCTTCATGGAGGGGAACAACCTAAGAGTGGGGGGTGAAGGTCCCGGGGCGCTTTCACTTGATCTCGAGAGTTTTGAGCGTATTTTCCTTGTCGGTGCCGGAAAGGCTACCGCGCCCATGGCCAGGGCAATGGAGACCATCTTAAATGACCGGATATGGAAAGGACTTATAACAGTCAAATACGGTTTTGCTGAAAAACTCACGAGGACGGAAATAATTGAAGCTGACCATCCTTTGCCGGACGCGCAAGGTGTGGAAGGCGCCCACAGGATGTTCAGCCTTCTGGAAAGTGCCGGAGAAAATGACCTTGTTATTTCACTTATTTCTGGAGGAGGTTCCGCGCTTTTACCGTTACCTGCAGGTGATATCTCCCTCTCTGAAAAGCAATGGCTGACCCGTTCTTTGCTGGAATGCGGGGCGAGTATCCATGAAATCAACTCAGTGAGAAAACACATATCAAGTTCCAAAGGAGGGGGGATGGCACGTGCGGCTTTTCCGGCAACCGTGATAAACCTCATTCTTTCAGACGTGGTTGGAGACAACCTTGATGTAATAGCCTCAGGCCCATTTGTACCAGATACCTCCACCTTTGCAGATGCCTGGGGAATCCTGGAAAAATACGGACTTAAAGAGGCCCCTGAATCTATTCGGAAACACCTTAAGTCCGGTATGCAGGGAGGGATACCTGAGACGCCGAAGCCGGACGCGCCCATTTTCGAAAAGGTATTCAACTTCATTGTAGGCAGCAATATCATTGCCCTGGAAACAGCAAGGAATATTGCGCAGAAAAAAGGATATGAAGCCATGATACTTTCATCAATGGTAGAGGGTGAGACCAGAGAGGTGGCTTTAGTTCATACTGCTATTGCCAAAGAGATCATCAAGAGCGGTCTTCCAATCCCGCCTCCGGCCTGCATTATCACCGGGGGCGAGACAACCGTTACCATTCGAGGTAAAGGCCTTGGAGGGAGAAATCAGGAATTCTGTCTGGCCGCGGCACTGGACATCGAAGGGTTCCCTTCGAGAATGGTCATACTGAGTGGCGGCACGGACGGTAACGATGGACCGACGGACGCAGCTGGGGCTATTGT
Source organism: uncultured Desulfobacteraceae bacterium (assembly GCA_964627015.1). Classification (GTDB taxonomy): domain Bacteria; phylum Desulfobacterota; class DSM-4660; order Desulfatiglandales; family Desulfatiglandaceae; genus CAZVGY01. Next base: position 5,384 of record CAZVGY010000060.1, on the reverse strand, counting down.
GGACCCTTTTACCATAAACCGTGGACGGAAGGCTGGATTAGAGGGATCCAGTTATCTTATTGATAACGACTCTTACCATTTTTTTGATAAAACCGGAGACCTGCTTGTAACCGGACCCACCAAGACCAATGTAATGGACATCAGGCTGGTTTTAGTTCGCTGAGCCCTTTTTTTCATTCCATCTTTTTATAAGGTAGGGCTTTGTAAGTTCAAAAGTCAGGCAATCTTCTTCGATGGTCTCTTCCGCCTGTTTTATGGACATTCTCCTGGTCTTTTTGATAAAGGCCAGGGTCCTGCCGAAATAAAGGGGAATAAGGGAATCCATCATAAGATCCTGATCAACCTTTGAATCACGGTAGGAGACTGCTATGTCAAAAAGGACTCTGGCCCACAGATCGGTGGGAAAAGTGAATTCGCTTTCCCTCATCTGCATGATTTCCAGGAGCTTTTTATGTACGTCTTCGTTCAGAACAAGCTTCCAGGTTTCGTTGTACTCTTTAAAGCCTTCTTTGAATTTGCTGAACAGATTCTGGGTATCTACATCTACCTGGGGGGGCATTTCTACTTCACCCAGTCCAAATCCGTAAATCGCTGTAGGCCTGCTGTATTTTACCTTGGTCCAGAATGAGTCAAAATCTTTCATCATTGAAAAAATTGTACCCACTACCTGCCTGAACATCGGCCCCAGATGGGCTCCTGGATCTTTGGTTCTATGGATTTTGGGCCTACCCATAAAAGACTGGCATATCTGGACGCGTTGATTAATAGCCAGCGTCGTCATCCATATATCGATTCCGAAATTGGCCACTGCCTCATCCCAGACTTTGCTTTTAAGGTAGGCCTTGTTCAGCTTTCCGCTGAAACCGAAATCACCGCCGATAGGCTGTCGTACCCTCCTGCCGTAAAGGGCGCGTGTCATGGGATAAGATATACCATTAGTAATTGTTCCATCATATTTGTGCCTTATATATAGTGGAGCCACATAAGAAAACCCATTAAAGAGAGGTTCTCCGAGGTGTTTTATCCACTCAGGTGTGATGCTCTTTAGATCTGCATCCACTACAACCACAGCCCGTGCATTCAGATCGGCTACCTTTTTGAACAGGTTTCTGAAATTATTTCCCTTACCCTTAACTCCAGGTGGTGTGCTTATGTAAATTTTGGGCGCCTCTGTCGGCGTATCAAGAAAAATATCTCTAGTATTGTCAGGGGAGTTATTATCACAGTTGATTATAACTGAAGTTTTGTCGCTGAAATATTTTTTTAATCCCTCATCCGCTTGTTTTAAAGGATATACAATTGAATCGGCTTCATTATAAGATGGAATACAAACAACCATCTCTGTTTTCTTTATATTTTGTGGATTTATCTCATTTTGAAAACTTTCTGCCATCTTCTGCCTCCTATTTTCCGCCAAGAAGCTCCAGCAGGGCGGAGTTCCATCCCTTTGGCCCCATGAGATGAGTTACCATCAGGCGAGGTATCTTTTTTTTCAGTGAGGGGAATTCTCTTGGTGACCTGACAAGCACTGGATAATCAGCACGTTCCAGCATGGGGAAATCATTCGGGCTGTCTCCAAGAGCAATAGAAACTATGTTTTCATGAGACTGCTTGTACCATGAGATGAGAATTTCCATAGCCCTGCCCTTGTCATTCGCACCGTGAAGGTGAAAGAACCTTCCTCCTTCAGTAACAGCTAGACCCCTGAGCGCCACAACTTTAAACAGCCTTTCCCTATCAAGCGGGCCAAGTCCCGAAATAATAAATGGTTCGTCATATTCTCTCTTTGCGGCCAACCGGGATCTCTCAATTTCCATTCCTGTGAGCCTCGAAATCTCTTCAGCAGTCATATCTGAAAAGCCCCTGATCGGCAAATCCAGTTCATTGCGTATTTCCCTGAGGGACTCTGTCAGATAGGTGTAGGAATAGCCAAGAGAAAGCCTCCATAGTCCCTGGTCAAGACAGGCCCCTTCGGGCAGGTTTTTTTTGGTCCAGCTCGGCCAAAAAATACCGCCCCCATTTTCGGAGATAAAGGGGGCGGATATGGACATTTCATGCGCTATCTTTTCCATTTCGGCCCTGGTCTTGCTGGAAACTAGAACAACCGGGAAATTAAGCCGTTTTAAGAGAGCAAGTGCGGGCTTTGAATCTTTCCATTCATAGGTGTCGTTATCCAGAAGAGTGCCATCCAGATCGGAAAAAATTATAAAAAAAGAGGACATTGGATCCCCTGTCACGGCTAATTCTCCATGAGAGATCCCTTTTTCCGCTCAGGAAAAGCGCCTTTTTTCACTTTCCACCACTTCAATTAAATCGTAGAAAATCCTGGGAAGCTTGTTTGATACACGCTCCCATGAGACTGTCTGGGGCATTTCAAACAGACTTTGTTCACTCTGGCGTTCGACCTTCATAATTGTTTCGGCGAGACCGTCATCAAGGAACCTTTTGAATTCAGGATAAGAGTTGACGAATTTCAGAAACCTTTCCGTCATTCTATAAGGTGCCGTAAAAGCCTCCCCCGCGTGGAGGATGGAATTACGGAATACATTCTTCACCAGATATTCTTCAGCATCCCGATCATAGTTGAGATTGCTGAAACTTGCATCATCCGAGTACTTCTTGACCTGTTCTTCAGCAACCGCCTGATAGGTAACTGCCAGGTTTCGGAAAAAAGTATCAGAAATTTCGAGACCTTCCTCTATTATAAGGGCGTTCATAAGTGTTGTAACTATATCGATCGCCATTCTGTTAAGACCCTTTGATTGATCCTCTTGGGAAATGTCCTGGTGTTTGTGATCAAAGGGGTCTTCAGAGAACATGACCTGCGAGGCTGATGAAGCCTTCCGATAGACCTCTATCAGGGTAAAAATTTCAACCCCCCAGTTGGTTGCAAAGCGCATCCTCTTCAGTAAATCCACGTGGAATGCTACTTCACCGGACAGCTGATAACTGAAACCCAGGAGAAAATCGATCATGCGCAACATTTTTTCATCTTCGCTCTCAGAAAATTTTCGCTTCAGTGAGAGCAAGAGAGGATCCAGGAGCAGCCTTTTAACACGACCGTAAATTTCCGTATCGCTTATTCTTGCATAATAGGCTTTTGCAAAATCATATCCCAGCACTACTACTGGGTAGAAAAGGCGGTCCAGCTGAACCCGTCTGAAGGTACGTATGTCCGCGTCTATAAGTCCAATGGACTCCGCGCCCAGGGCTATTGCAATTCCAAAACTCAGGAACATATTTTTGCCCTTGCCTGGCTCCTTGATGTTAAAGCCAGCGTTATTCAGCTGCTCATATATAGCGCTGAAGCCCGGCCCGTCGTTCCACTGAATCAAATAGTTTTTTATCCCTGAAGCTTTTATCAGATCCCTGAGGCGGAAAGCGTCTTCCTCTGTCGCTTTATCCAGACCGAATATAATGGTTGACAAATAGGCGATGTTTCGCAATTGCCTGAGGATGTTTTGAAATATTGGAAGATTCGCAGGGTCGGAGTATTCGCTTGCGAGGGCAGGTATTATAAGAACGGTTTTTTTCCACTTGGAGTGCAGCCTGAGATCAGATCTCAAGCTTCGTCGGTCTTGCCGAAGTATATGGAAGGTTGTAATCTGGCTGCTGTTTTGCGAGAACCCTGAAATGGCTAAACTCCTCATGGGACCAGGCCCACACGCCAATGGCCGTCCTCTCTAAACGATTATCAGGCCCTGAGTATATCCAGAGCCTTAAGGTTTATCGGGCATTCGTTTAAAACGTTATCGGAAAGCCTTGAATTTGTCAACTCCCGTTTCAGAGCCGGTCCCGGGAATCTATATCTCCTGTTTTCACTTGAATGCCTGCATAGTAACTGGTACTTTCAGGACCGGACTTCAGTTTGAAGAAGATGAAGACGGCCATGCATTATTTGCCTCCGTTTTCCAATGAACACCAGGAAGTTACAGATCGAAAACGGGCTGAAACAAAACGGACTGTAAAAGATGATACCTTCCGTCGAAACCTGTTTCCATCTAATGGAACAGTATAATATGCTGGAGAATATTAAGGCCCACTCGATTATGGTGGCCCGGGCGGCATCTTTGATTGCCAATGGTTTATACGAGGCTGGCTTTGATATCTCGGTGAAAAAGACCGTGGCCGGGGCGCTTATGCATGACATAGGAAAGACCCTCTCTTTGACCTCCGGTGAAGACCATGCAGAATTAGGTAAAATAATATGCCTTGAAAATAATTTGGTCGAAGTTTCTGATATAGTTGCAGAGCATATCGTTCTGAAGGATTTCGAGATGAACGGTACATACTCGGAAAAAGAAATAGTATTCTATGCTGACAAGCGAGTGAACCATGATGCTATTGTAACGCTGGAAGAGCGGCTGGCCTATATTCTCGAGAGATATGGTAAAAACCATATTGATTTGAGAAACCGGATAAAAGTCAATTTTGAAATGTGCAAAAGAGTTGAAGAAAAGTTGTTCAGAAATCTGGAGTTCCATCCCGGATCATTGGCCCGGCTGGCAATGTATCAGCGGCTTTAGAATGCATAGTATTAATACAAGGTCACTGTTTTCTCATCAACCTGTTGGAAATTTCGATTTATTTTCTACATTTCAAAACACCTCCGCCTGTCCGTTTAAGGATCTCCCTGCCACAAATTTAATGTTTTCCATTCCAGATTATCTGTAATCCTATAAACTCTTCTTATGGACCCCTTCTATGATAGAGGTCAAAAGTTTGACGATTCTGGAAGGCGGGCGTCAAAAAAATTTTTTACTCCGGAAAAGTGCCCATGGCTTATTAGCATATCTTTTTGAAATTAGGTGTTAAATCGCATGAAATTTTTTCCGGCACGTTTCCTGCTTAATTCTTTAATTAACAAAATTTAGCCCGGCTGGTTCATAACGGTAAGCACTTTTATAACTTTTATTGATTTTGAGGAGCGTTTGCGTTAGCTCCCTTGACGATGTGACCTACTGAACATAAGCAGGCCGAGCTCTCAGCAGCAAAACGCAGTGGAGAAGAGGCTTGTATGGCAAAAATATTGATAATTGATGACGACATAAACGTCTGCAAGATGCTTTCAGGCATGTTAGCTCGAATAGGGCACGATTCCAAATATAAGCTCACACTTGAAGAAGGAGTTTGCGAGTTAGAGTACAACCTTTATGATATAGTGCTTTTGGATGTATATATGCCTGACGGTGACGGCCTTACAGCGCTAACAGAAATACTGGAAAAGAAACCCTTGACCAGAGTTATCATAATAACAGGCCAAGGAGACCCAGAAGGTGCAGAGCTGGCTATAAAAAACGGCGCCTGGGATTATGTGCAAAAGCCGCTTTCATTAAATATCCGACCCCAAAGGGGCCGGAATTGCAATAACCCCTTGAAGGGGA
>CAZVGY010000059.1:0-23498 GCA_964627015.1 uncultured Desulfobacteraceae bacterium | reverse complement strand
CCCCTTCAAGGGGTTATTGCAATTCCGGCCCCTTTGGGGTCGGATATTTAATTAGGCTCCAATGTTATGAGGGGCTGGAGGTGTCAACCTCACTTTACGAATGGAATTATCCGAAGCAGCTTCTACATATACGATTGGAAGAACAGGGTACAAAGGAAAAGGAAGAGATTGAGCAGATTATTTACAGCCCCAGTTTTCTTATCAGGCGGCCCTTACTTGAAGCTATACTAAGGTCCGAGGAAAACGCACCGGTCCTTCTTATCGACGAGATCGATCGGTCAGATGAGGAATTTGAGGCATTTCTCCTGGAGATCCTTTCGGATTTCCAGATTACTATTCCTGAGATAGGGACTATAAAGGCGAGTAAAAAGCCTATGGTAATAATTACCTCTAATCGTACCCGCGACGTTCACGATGCACTTAAGAGAAGATGCCTTTACCACTGGATTGATTATCCTGCTTTTGAAAAAGAATACCAAATAATTATGAAGAGGATCCCCGGCATAGAAGCCCGTTTTGCGGAACAGGTGATACGTTTCATCCATAAAATAAGGTCTGAGGACTTTCTGAAAAAGCCAGGGATTTCCGAGACATTGGACTGGGTACAGGCACTGATGACCATGCACGCCGACCATTTGGATGAGAGGGTGGTGGCCAGGACCCTCGGTTGCTTTCTAAAGTACCGGGAAGATGTCAGAAAATTCAAAGATGAAATATGGACTGATAAATCCCGGCACGCGGAATATCTGCAGGTTTTTGAATAAAATTCCCGCTAACTGTTCTAAGCCGCCTGAATTGAGATTTGTCTGGACTTTGGACCAAAATCTATGATGAAAGAAAAAGATCCTTACATGAAAGCGGGTGCTACCGGCCTGGCCGGGAGGATAATCCTTTTCGGGGAATTTCTCAGGGAAAAGGGGTTCGGTATCTTTCAAAGCAAGATCCATGACGCTCTTCGCAGCCTCCAGGAGATAGATATCTCCAGAAGGGAAGACTTTTTTTCCGTTCTTCGTGTGAACATGTCATCATGTGACCTTGAGTGGGTTCGTTTCCCCCTTCTTTTTGAAGAGTTTTGGGTGTCTGGCAGGGAAGGCGAACCCTTACTCGGTCAAAGTAGTACCCAGGAGGAGGTAGAAGTGTGTATGTCAGATAGCGAAATCCGGAGGTATGTCACTATAGAGGTATCCACTGAGAAAGGGGAAGACGACAGCAAAGGGTGGTTGGAAGGGGTCACTTACAGCCCTGTTGCAGGAATCGGGAAAAAAGATTTTGGGCACTTTGACAACTCAGATATCCTGGCGGCCCAACTGGCATTAAGAAGGATAATGGTACCCTTCAGACTACAAATATCCAGGCGTTTGAAAAGGTCTAAGCATGGACAGATTGATTTTCGTCGTGTAATGAGGAAAAGCTTTAAGAGCCAGGGAACGCCCATGGAGTTTGTATATAGAGCGAAGAAAAAACGACTTAAACGTTTGGTGATTCTGGCGGACGTAAGCGGTTCCATGGATCGTTATGCCTCCTTTGTAATGCCTTTTCTACTGAGTCTCATCGGCGTGGGACCCAGGGTAGAGGCCTATGTGTTTTCTACTTCTTTGGTGCCCGTAACCTTTATTGTTCGGCACTTTGATATTGATAAGGCCCTGGAGCGCATTGCGAATGAGGTTCCTGACTGGTCAGGCGGTACCAGGATCGGTCACTCACTTCACCAGCTCAACCAGAGGCATTCCTTTGACGGAAGGACAGTTGTGGTCATTCTAAGTGATGGCTGGGACCTGGGAGGTAAGGAGCTTCTGAAGAGAGAAATGGCGACTTTGAGCAGCAGGGCTCATTCTCTGGTATGGTTGAATCCCCTGGCCGGGGACCCCGACTATGAGCCGATGTGTCGAGGTATGAAAGCAGCCCTGCCTTATGTAGACTATTTCCTTCCGGCTGACAGCCTGAGTAGCTTGATTCGAGTAGGGCGGCTACTTTCCAAAATTATGGCTCACTGAATCCCTCCGCAATTACCTTAACCTCTTCAGGGACAGTAAGTCGGAAAAAATTGTCATTCAAGTCCTCAACCTGAATGGGATTTTCTAGCCGGAAGCGGGTAACGCCTCCTATATTATTATAGATGTCCAGGACACTAATATTAAATCCAGGGGTTAATGTAATGACTATACGGTCGATTTCCTCCCAGGGAGGCACTGGGGTTAGGGTTAATTCAAATCCTTGCTCATGTTCTATTTCAGTGATTTCAGCCTCAAAGTTTTTTCCCATGCAAGTATGTCCCTGGAAGATATTGGCCAGAAGTGACAATTCTTTGCCAAATTTTTTTGACGGATATTTATAGACAACAGCTTTTTCGGGTATGTACCACCAGAGAATATTTCCGTCTGTGGCGAGGATTTCCAGCCTGGGTATCTTTTGATCCAGCCTAATAAAATCAGGGGATTTAAAATATATTTGGCCTTTGGCTGTATCTCCTTTGACACTGGTGCCCAACATAACCATAGAGCGGGTTATTACTTCACGCGTATAAGCCACAGTAAAAGAGCTGAGAGTACCGTATTTCTCCTGTATACCTTCAAAGGCATCACCTAAGACGTCTTTTTCCAGGGCTAGCGTTTTCCCCATAAAAAGTAAAATAATAAAGCTGCTTATTGTCAGAACTCTTAATATCATATTTCTTTTCTACCATAGACCTCTCTGGGCCGGACTCCGTCTGACGGACCTACAATCCCTTCGATCTCCATTGCCTCGATCATGCGGGCCGCTCTGTTGTAACCGACCCTTAGTTTACGTTGAATCATAGAAATAGACGCCTGGCCTGTTTTAAGCACAACCTCCACGGCCTGTTCATATTTCTCGTCGAGTTCTATGTCTCCATTTTCAGCTTCCTCTTCGCGTGCAATCTCTTCCATTATAGTTGTGTCATATTCCGGCTTTTTCTGTGCTCTGAGGAAATCAGTCACATTTTTCACTTCTTCTTCGGATACAAAGGCGCCATGAATTCTCATTATGCGGCCCACGCCAGGAGGCATGAACAGCATATCCCCTTCCCCAAGCAGGGCTTCTGCACCTATGGCGTCCAGTATTGTTCTAGAATCTACTTTTGATGAGACTTGGAAAGAGATTCTCGCTGGAAAATTTGCCTTTATGATGCCCGTAAGCACGTCTACAGAAGGTCGCTGAGTGGCGATTATGAGATGGATGCCTGCTGCACGTGACATTTGTGCCAGACGGGTTATAGCCTCTTCTACATCCCTGGAGGATGCCATCATGAGGTCGGCAAGTTCATCTATGATAAGGATGATATACGGCAATACACTGTCAGTTCCCTTTGAGTCATCTTCTGTGGCAGCTTCCTTTTGTTTCACAATTTTGCGATTATAAGCGTTGATGTTTCTGACTCCCCTGTCTGAAAGCAGCATATATCTTCTTTCCATCTCCTGAACAGCCCATTTTAGAGCCTTGGTGGCCTCTTTTGGTTCCGATACCACCGGATGAAGCAGATGGGGAATGTCGTGATATATGGAGAGCTCGATTCTCTTGGGATCGATTAGAAGAAACCTGACTGTTTCCGGAGACACTTTGAACAAAAGGCTGTTGATCATGGTGTTTATGGAAACACTTTTGCCCGCTCCGGTCGCACCGGCCACAAGGAGGTGAGGCATTTTGGCAAGATCGGCAATCACGGGTGTTCCGGTGATATCCTTGCCGAGTGCAATAGGCAGTTCATGTTTTGCAGTATTGTATAAAACGGAGGACAGAACCTCCTTGAGGACCACCATTTCTCTTTGATTATTGGGTATTTCTATACCTATAGCAGCCTTTCCCGGTATAGGCGCCACGATGCGAATACTTGAAGCCCTTAAGGCGAGGGCCAGATCATCCGAGAGGCCTGCTACCTTGCTTATCTTTATGCCTGGTGCTGGTTTGAACTCATACATGGTTATCACAGGGCCTGGTAGGATTTCAGAGACTTCCCCAGCGACCCCGAAATCAGCGAGTTTTCTCTCCAGCCTCCTTGCATTCATTTCCAGGCTTTCTTGCTGATAGGCGGTATCTTTTTTTCCAGGTGGATCATTGAGTAAATCCAGGGAGGGGAGCTTTAGTTCATCCTCCTCTCTCATAAAGGGAAATAGCTCTTGCTCAGGCCTTTTTGCCGGTTCAGGAGGGGGTTTAATAATAGTTACCTTTGGTTTTGTTTTGATTTTCTTCTTGGCTGATTGTGTCTTGCGGGCCCTTTTTCTCCTCTCCCTTCTCTTATTTATACTTTCTTTTAAAGGTTTTATTGAGGCAAAGACCCATTGACCTAATTTTGAAATAAATCGGCCTGGGGAGAATCGTGTGGTTATCATCAGACAGATTATGAATATTGTGACCAGCAGGATATTAGCTCCGAAATAATTGAGGTAAGCCTCTGAGACTCCTGAGACATACAGACCTACGAGCCCTCCTGCCTCGATGTTTCCTCCCTTGAACGCTACCTTATCAGGTAACTGTAGACTAAATATGCCTGAAAAGGATACCAGGAGGAAAACCATGGCCAGAATTGTCTTTATGCGCGATTGAAATTGGCGATAGGTGAAAGAATAAAAGGACATTACGAGGCACAGGAGAACAAGCCAGAAGGCAGAAAAACCGAGCAAGCCGAAAATAGTACCGGCCAAATGAGCTCCGACTGTCCCAAACAGATTCTGGGCTTTACCTACCGGCCCTGTTACATTCCAGAAAAGTTGATCTCCAGGATCATAAGAAAAAAGACTGACACCCAAAATTACAGCGACAAGCAGAAAGATTACTCCCAGGATTTCTTTCCGTATGGGTGTTGATACATTGTTTTTATCCTTATCACTTGATTTACGACTCAATTTTGAACTCCTGGTTTTCTAAAGTCCATCCCTTCCCCTCATTCACTTCGACATTTTTCGATGTTATCAAAATACTATCACAGTGCATGAAAATATATCAAACTGGAATAATGATCGGCGTTATAAGTGGACTTCTTTCTAGTACTCTATAAAAAAACTTTTTCAAGCGCCTTTGAATTTCCTTCTCGACCTCGGCCCGGTCAATACTGACAGGACGTTCGAGTTCATCGAGGACTTCAAGAACTATACACTTGGCATCTTCCAAAATAAATCCGTCCTGGTCCTCGAATACAAACCCACGTGATATAATATCAGGTCCGTAAACAGACTCACCTGTGAGTTCATCAAGTGCCAGGAGTACAATCACCATGCCGTGACCACTCAGTCTTCGCCGGTCCCTCAGAACAACCTCTCCTACATCACCAACCCCTTTACCATCCACAAGTATTCGGCCTGTATTAACAGATCCCTCTATGCAGACATCCTCTTCTTTAAATAAAATTATGTCACCATCTTCTGCGACAAATATATGGTTATCCTGAATTCCCATTTCCTTCGCCAGTTGTGCATGCTTTACAAGGTGTCTGTATTCACCGTGCACAGGAATAAAATACTTAGGTTTTGTAAGGCTCATCATGAGTTTCAACTCTTCTCTTCTGGCATGGCCTGAGCTATGAATGTCAGAAACTTTTTCGTAAATGACTTCCGCTCCCATTCGATAAAGACTGTTTATGATTCTAGTTATGGCCCTTTCATTACCCGGAATGAACCTTGAAGAGAGTATTATTGTGTCCCCTTTTTTGATTTTGATTTTCTTATGCACACCTTCGGCAATTCTTGATAAGGCCGACATGGGTTCGCCCTGGCTTCCAGTTGTTAGGATGGCTATGTTCTCATTGGGAAACTGGTCGATTTGCCTTTCGTTTATCTCCAGACCCTCTGGTATATCGATAAATCCATGTTGTATTGCCAGCCTTACATTGGTAATCATACTTTTTCCATTGAAAATCAGCTTTCGGCGCGATTGTTCTGCAAGCTCTATTATTTGTTGTATTCGAGAAATATTGGACGCAAATGAGGAGATTATGATTCTACCTCCACAGCTGAGGAAAAGCTCTTCAAGTGTCCTTCGTACATCTCTCTCGCTGAGTGTAGTTCCCTCTTTTTCGACATTGGTGGAGTCAGAAAAAAGTGCCAACACCCCTTTTTCCCCGAAGTGGGCAAATCTTGCAAGGTCTGTGTGATAGTTATCCACCGGCGTTTGGTCGATCCTGAAGTCGCCTGTATGGATCAGCGTTCCCTTCGGGGTTTTTATAGCGATACCTACTCCGTCGATAATACTGTGGTTCACTTTGATATATTCTAACTCAAATGGGCCAATTTTTGTTATATCTCCAGCTTGTATTTCCCTGAGATCTGCCTGCTCTGGAATATTGTGTTCTCTTAGTTTTTCTTTTAAGAGCGCCAGGGTGAATTTCGTTCCAAAGACAGGGGTATGGAACTCTTTGAGAAGAAAAGGCATTGCACCTATATGATCTTCGTGACCATGAGTGAGGATTATAGCCCTGAGAATCCCATTCTTTTCTCTGAGATATTGGAAGTCAGGAATAACAAAGTCTACTCCTGGCATGTGTTCATCCGGAAACATCAGGCCGGCATCAATAACCAGAAGGTACTGATCATATTCGACAACCATCATATTAAGGCCGATTTCTCCCAGGCCACCAAGCGGGATGACCTTCAGCATTTGTTCCTCCAGGTCTATGTTTATGGCAGCCGACAAAGGCGGGCTTGTCGAGTATTTTGCTGAATAAACAGGAGCTTAACTTTTTACCCTTATTCAGTCAATAGAGAATACGTGTGCCTTAAGTTTCTTCCGTGGAAGGACCTTGATTTAAGAGCTTTTTTTGTGTTAATAGGTGTAACATCTCTTCTACTACCCTTATACATATCAACGCAGACGAAGGAGAATAAGAATGTCGGGTATAAATAAGGTTATATTGATTGGCAATCTGGGTGCAGATCCTGAAGTTAGGTATACTCCAGGAGGTAAGGCAGTGGCCAACTTCCGCATAGCTACATCAGAGCAGTGGACGGATAAGGACGGCCAGAAGCAGGACCGTACTGAATGGCACAGGGTTGTTGCGTGGGGTCGTCTCGGGGAGATTTGCGGCGAATATCTCTTTAAGGGCAAACAGGTATATATTGAAGGGAAACTACAGACAAGGGGATGGGAAGACCGTGACGGCAACAAACGGTATACCACAGAGGTGATAGCTCAAACCATGCAGATGTTGGGCTCGGTAGGTAAGGAGGGAAAAGCCGAGTCACCGGATGAGCGTTTCCCTGCTGAGGAACCGATAGCAATCCCGGACGATGATATACCTTTCTGAAATAGGACTCGGTTGCATATCATGTATAATCATTTGAATTTCTTACCCTGTAAAGCTCAGACCTGATCTTGGGTGTCGTCATTCTTTTTTTCCGGAGGAGGTATTTCTTCAGGCGATTCTTTGGTCGCCTTTTTGAAGTTCTTTATTCCCTTGCCGATTCCGCTTCCTATTTCGGGCAGTTTGCCCGCACCGAATATTATCAGTATTATTATTAATATTATGATCAATTCAGGCATGCCTATTCCAAACATCAATCTACCTCCGTTTTCACGGGATTAGTTGAGACTTAGCTTTTGCTTAGCTCTGTTCATCCCCCCCTCACGGGCGAGTTCCCATTATATTATCAAAAGTCTGTTACTCCGTAAAATCCCTGGTCAGTTTTATGAATTCATTCGAATTTCGGAATTTTCTTATGGCGCGCTGGTACTCCAGCCAGGAAGACCAAAGGTTTTTCCATTCGCTATTGTGCCAGAAAATATTCGATCCTTCCTTTCCTTTTACTGCATTAAGAAAATCCTCGAATTCGGAGCGGCAGTTTTCACAAAGATTAAATTCAGGGGAGCCGGCTCCGGTCGGACAGGAGGTGTTAGTTGTGTTTAGGTGATAGCCGCACATGGCACATTTGAAATGGCATGAAGAGCATTGAACTGCCCTTTGAACCGATGCAGACCTTTCACTATAGGCCTGTAGCTGATGCCTTAATTTTTTATCTTCCAAGCGGTCTGAAATATTAAGTATTTTTTTCATGGTGACTTTTCTTATGGTTCACATATATCGCCATCATATTGTTTTGCATAAAATATTACTCGAGCCAGGTCTTACATAAGGCGTTGAAGACCTCTGACAGGTATACAACCCCCAGGAGTTTTCCTTGTTCCAGAACCGGGATGCGGTGTCCCTTTTTTTTGACCATAAGGTCTATCACTACTATCAACTGAGTATCTGGAGATACAGTTATCACCGGGCTACTCATTATTTGTTCTACTGTAAGGTTTTTAAATCGGTCGAGATAAGGTTCCAGTTCGTCTTCCCATAAAGGGGAGCTGTTCATTTCGTAATTCATAAAGGCCGGGCGAAGGTGATAAAGGACGTCTAACATAGAGATAACTCCAACCAGGGAGCCCAACTCGTCTGTTACCATTACACTTATGTTTTTGTAACCTGTTGCCCTCACTTTACCCCTGAGAATAAGTTTGACCGCTTCTTTAACTGATGCGTCAGGTCGAATGGTATCAAATTCGGGGGACATAATATCTCTCGCTACAAGTTCCAATTAACTTTTCCCTCCTGTACCTTTGGTTGCTTTATCTCTTTGATTTTCAAATATCATATCAAGAATTACCATGGTTACCTAAATGTATTTAATCAATTTTTGTCACTGCTGACACAGGTATGCCGCAAAGAAATATAAAGGGACTATCACCAGTATTGATATAAGTATGTTGTACACCAGGTGGAACAAAAATTACTGTGCCTGGGCCCACATTGCTCCATTGCCTGTCTATTTTAACCCTGCCTTCTCCTTCAATTACGTAATTTTCATGTTCATATGGGTGGGAATGATCGGGGGTATGGCATCCTGGTTGTACTTCTATTATACGTAAGGCATAAACAGGCGCACCATCGCTTTTTTGGTCAATAACCCAGCGTATGGTAACCCCCGGCGCTTCTTCTCCAAATATTTCCGACGGTATATCTTTATAATGGCATATTTTTGCCCTAGTTTCGGTCATTGCCTTTTCACCATGCCAGAGTATTTAACAGCTTAATAGCTACCTTTAAAATTTAGATCAAAACCAGCCGGGTGTCAAACAACAATTTGGTCTTCAGCGGCTACCCTTTCCGGAATTTTTGAGACCCTTCCTTATCAGAAGATAGCTGAGAATAATACAAAACAGACCTAAAAAGAATAAGGGGTTATTGTTTCTTACCATACCATAAGAAGTCAAAAATATACCTGATGGGCATATAGTAGAGATGAGTATTTTTCGTGTCTTAGCGTTCAAAATTGTTGTTTGGCTACAGTTTCAAAAAACTATATGAGCGCTCCATCCTTAAACAATTATTTGAACGTTGATAAGACTAGCCATAAATAACACTTAATTCTTGCAATCTGCAAAACCTTCAGCCTATAAGTCTGGCTTCGGGATTCGTATGATTGTTGTGTCTGTACAGGAGCAAGGCGGTTCCTGAGGTCACTGTATTACCCCTTCTGTTACTAATTATTTGAATACATTTTCACGATAGTACTGCATTTCCAGGATTGATTCTCTGATATCGCTCATGGCCAGATGCGCCTCTTTTTTTTTAAAAAGGGGTAAATCCGAGTACCATCGTTTTACTAATTCTTTGACCGAACTTACGTCAATGTTACGATAGTGTAAAAACGAATTTAATCTGGGCATATATTTCAAAAGGAATCTACGGTCCTGCCATATTGAATTTCCGCAGAGCGGTGATCGACCTTTTTCACAGTAGGAGGAAACAAATGACATCGTTTCCTTCTCGGCAAGCTCACAAGTATATGCTGAGGCCTTAACCCTTTTAAGCAATCCTGATGATGTGTGGTGCTCTAAGCTCCACTCCTCCATTGAGGACAGCACATCTTTAGAGTAGTTTATTGCAATATCAGGGCCCTCTGCCACTATCTTTAATTCACGATCTGTGACAATAGTAGCTATCTCAAGTATTACATGTTTCTCAGGATCGAGACCTGTCATTTCCAGGTCAATCCAGATTAAATGATCTTCCACCTCATTCCCCTCCTTCGCAGCCTCTTTTACGAAACCTTAACACAAATACTTTCAGTTTCACCATGAAAAACGGTAGCCATTCATGCTGTTTTCGAGATTTTTTTAAGTTGCGCCGTAATTGCTTATGCCCTATCTTAAACGATAAAAGTCAAGTTGTTATTGTATTAAAAAGAGGAAATAGATGCCTTCTAGAGATATTTTTTTCAAGGCGGGTTTGACGGGAGCATTGCTCCTGGGTCTCCCTCTTTTTGGCATTATATTGGCTGGTATGCCTGTTGAACAGTATCTGGAATTTCCTCCAGAGACGCGATACGTGAGACATGCCCGTTTTTCCTGGTTCGCTTTTATATTCTACAGCCTGATTATAATTCCTGTTGTTGTTCCATTTATGCCGAAGCTATTAAGGGCACTGGCTCGAAGCAGGAGCGGATCAGGGGCCTTATGTCCATTTCCATGGTGGGGATGGCTCAGCATTCTGCTAGGCATGATTACCTGGGTCCTTGCTTGGACTCGTCTGCCCTGGTTCAGCATGTTACAGCCCTACACCTTTTTCCCGTTATGGTTTTTCTTCATCCTGTTTTTTAACTCTCTGAGTTACCGGCGCAATGGACACTGTTTAATGGTGGATAAGCCTGTATTTTTTCTGTTACTTTTTCCGTCGAGCGCGGTCTTCTGGTGGTTTTTCGAATATCTAAATCGTTTTGTTCAAAACTGGTATTATACCGGGGTTCAATTTACCTGCTGGGAATATATCTTGCACGCCAGCCTTTGTTTTTCAACGGTCCTTCCAGCCGTGTTTAGTACCCGCGAATGGATACTCGGGTCAGCCGGGTTTGATGAAGAATTCAGGGATTCTCTTCAAATTCGTATCCAGTTTCCAAAGCGCTTGGCATGGCTAGCCATAATATTAGCCTGCCTGGGTCTTACCGGGATAGGCCTATATCCGGATTTTTTATTTCCTTTACTATGGGTTTCACCCCTGCTCATTATCGTCTCCCTGCAGTCACTCGTGGGGGACAGACATATACTGCAGGATGTAGCCAGGGGCGATTGGCGTCTGGTGGCTTCCTCTGCTTTGGCTGCCTTGCTATGCGGATGGTTCTGGGAGATGTGGAATTTCTACAGCCTCGCCAGGTGGGAGTACGCGGTACCTTTCGTGCATAGATTCCAGGTTTTCGAGATGCCTGTACTTGGCTTCGCTGGTTATCTACCGTTTGGCCTGGAATGCGCTGTTATTGGCGATATCCTTGGGTCTATATTAAACAAAAAATGATTTTCCATAATCTACTCAAAAAAAATAGTTGTTCAGGGAGGAATAATTCTCCGCATAATTTTTGTAAGCTGAAGGTAGCTAGGATTTTGAAGTTTATCGAATTATTTAGTTTGAAAAAATTATTTGCTTCAATATAATTTTATTTGGTTGCTTTTAAAATAACTTGATTCTTAGCGGTCTTGTTGGTATGTGTCTAAAATAAATTCGGCGTATTCATGTATGAGAAGAAGACTAGAGCGGATGAACTGCACTTCCTCCAGGGGAGAAAAAGATTGAGGAGGAAATGAATCCCGCCCATGATTGTAATGCAAAGCTGTACTTTCCATAATTTTTTCCAGATTTTTGTTGGTAATATTTTTTTAATCCATTTTTAATTTTGAGGAGGATGGAGAGATGAAAAGAGGAAAGGCTTTAAGGATAATTTGGGCGGGAATTGCTGTTGTATGTCTGCTTCTCTATATGCCTGCAAGTTCAGATGCCAAGGATAAGGTTGACATACGTATAGTCGGCATGATGGATATGACCGGGCCTTATGCCGCGATGCACGCGCCGGCTATAAAGGTTTACCAGATGTTTATAGATTGGGCCAATAAAACCGATTATGTGCCTGGAGTAAATATAATAACTGATACATATGACCACGCGATGGATATCAACAAGGCCGTGGCCGCCTATCAGATGGCCATGGCCAAGAAACCCACACCCGCTATTACCTGCGGTGGCTATACCAGCGCTACCATATTGGCAATAAAGCCGCTTGCAAAGAGAAACCGTGTGCCCTGCCTGGACGGATCTTCTGCCAGGAATATTTTGAGGCCCGCGGGCTGGGCGTTCAGCATGCAGGCCCAGTACGAAGGTATGACAGGGGCGACCGGTGACTGGATAAAGGCCAACTGGAAACCTGACAGCAAGTACGAGTGGATCCGGAAGCATTATGAAAACAGAAAACCGAGAATGGCGGTTGTCGGGTGGGACAATGCCTTTGGAAGGGGGTTTGACCAGAAAGAGAGCAGGGCATATATAGAGAGCAAGGGAGTGGAGTTCGTAGGTGCGGAATACATTCCAATGTCTCCCTCTGATACCTCTCCGCAGGTTTTGAGGCTCGTAAATAACCTGAAGGCGGATTTTATTTTTTTCGGAATGTACCCGTCGAGCCACGCCATAATCCTCAAGGATGCGGCCAGGCTTGGTATTAGGGATAAGTTCCAGGATATCGGCTGTTTTTATGACAATATCGGGCACCTGAGCAAGTATGCAGGTGATTTGGCCGAGGGTAGTATGCAGATTACAAGTTTTCAGTGTATTCCTGAACAATGGCCTGAACCAATGCAGCATCTGTTTAAAGAGACTGGTTTTGATGCGGGCCTTGGTATGACGTTTGCGTCAATAATTACTTACTATGACACATATTGTGAGGTGCTCAGAAGAGCCGCCAAAAAGGTGGGAGCAAAGAATGTAAACGGAGAGGTTTGTTATGATGTGCTTACGAATCTCAACGATTTTAAGCCGATGTGCTCTATTGGAGAAATGAGTTTTACCAAGACTAAACTCGCTGGAATTGACTATATGGGCATGTACCAGATACAGGATGGAAAAATGGTATTGATCCAGACTGGTATCTATGTTCCTGATCTTTTGCCTGACGGGAAGGATGTACCCAGATAAGAAGGGAGACTATATTTTTATATAAAGAGGGAATTTGTGAATCTGTAATGGCTCCATCATTAAGCACACAAGAGGCAGGGTCTTAAAAGGCCCTGTCTTTTTTTTCGAGTAAATCACCACTAGCTGGAATAATTGTTATAGCTGGTCATCAAATCTCGTAGTTTGTCTGCAGACTGTCGAAAATTCTCTGAATGGGAGTGAATAACAGGCGTTTCAATCATCCCCATATCCGCGAGGATTTCTTTTACAAGAGCAGCCGGCATCTGCTGATAGGCATCTTTGAGTTCCCTGAGGTACCGGCCTACCTCCCATACCTGTCGAAGAGAGTCAGGGTAGTCCCCATGGCTGTTTCCAAGATGGAGGGAAGTCATGGCAATGCGCTGCCATGCTGCCGGGGCCAGATTGGCGCCGATCGATACCACGCCGCTCATGCTGGGGTGATCCAGGAAATGGTTTTCATCTCCGTCATAGATTCTGAAACTAGTCCTGGCACGAACTGCTTTCTGGTAATGGTGAGCTCTGTCAAGAGAGCCGGAAAAGATTATCCCCACTATATTTTTTATCCCTGCCAGTTCCTTCAATATAGCGGTTCGGAGGTTATTTCTCTTTAAAGGGGCACCCGCCTCTTTGATCAGCTTCGGGTCATTGTGAAGTATGAATGGTTCGTCTACCGCAGAACAAATTTCCTTATAGTAATCTGGAAGTCCCCTGTTGCTGTGGTAATAAAGGGGGCTGTCCACCCAAAAAACCGGCCCGGAGTATCTTTGAGTGTCTATTAAATTCCTGAGTGTGATAACAGTGGTTTTGGTTTTTTGCGGAGTTTCCTGTGTGACCCACACAAATACAGGGACACGTTCACGGATTATAGGAAGGGCCTTCTGCAAAAGCTCGGTACGGCGGGAAGGTTCCATTTTTTTACCTTCACCGCCTTCAGGACCAGCCAGAAGGATCGCCTGAGCAAAGGGAATAATTTTCTCCAAAAGTCTTCCCAGTCCGACCTCATCTATTGCTCCGTCAGCTCTGAAAGGGGTTATTAGGTCAACGATCAGGCCCCGTGGTGCGTCTAATCCCTCCATTAATTCTGAATTCCTCTCTTCCCAAAAGATCGTGCAAATGAACCACTCCCTTCACTTGCAGGTTGCTGTCGGTAATAACTAGATGGGTTATTGCGTACAATTCCATAAGGCCGAGGGCCTCGGCAGTGGTCTGATTTTCGTCTATAGTTTTGGGCGAATGAGTCATGATGTCTTCAACTCTCAACTTATCAATTTCTTTGTGGGTTAATAGTGCCCTCCTCAGATCACCATCGCTTATAATACCAGCGAGCTTTCTCCCTTTTTCAACGACCAGCGTAGCCCCTATTTGTTTGGCGTCAATCTCCTCAACGGCCTGTCTGACGGTTGCCCCTAAATTGACCACGGGAAGATGGGAATCCGTAAGCATTACTTCCCTGACCTTTATGCATAACCTTTCCCCTAGATTCCCCCCTGGATGAAACCTCTTAAAGTCGTCCTGCCCAAAGTGTCTGCTGTTTATCAGCACTACGGCCAGCGCATCACCCATGGCGAGGGCGGCGGTCGTACTGGCAGTGGGCGCGAGTCCCATAGGACAAGCTTCCCTTTCTACGCCTACGTCTATAACAACATCCGAGAGATCTGCCATGGGCGAGTCCATACCTCCGGTTAATCCTATTACCTTGGTTCCCATTTTTTTGAGGATAGGCAGAATCGTGTTTATTTCAGAGGTATGACCTCCGTTGGATATGGCCAGTACAATATCATCTTTTGTTACCATGCCTAAATCGCCATGGATGGCCTCCGCAGGATGGAGAAAGAGAGACGGTGTGCCCGTGCTGTTGAGAGTTGCTGAAATTTTTCTGCCAATAAGGCCTGATTTTCCCATACCGGTGAGTATAACCCTTCCCTTTGCCGACAGGATTATTTCTACCGCTTTCTCGAATTCAGTGCCAACTTTTTCAATGAGACCCAGTATGCCCTGAGCCTCTATTTGAAGAACCTCTCTGGCTTGTTTGATAACCATAGGGCCTTTATCTCTCATAAGGGGTTGAGGTCTATCTTTTTATAAAAACGAGAAAAAGCAGGCCTTCTACATTAATATTCAATATTTTTTTCTTTAACATTTTGCTTGATTCTTCTCAAGAAATAAGTTTTTTCCTTTTGAAGAAGATGAACAACATCGTTCAGACGGTATTTATGGAAGTAGTAAAAATAGCGAGGGACTGCAATAAGAGCACCAAGCTTGCCGATTTATATGCGGTAGAGATTTATCTGGACTTTCAGGACATTTTTTAATATAAATTTCACGAGTTCAGGTGCTCTGTTTGAGCTTAATAGGAAACCCCGTTAAAATCGGGGACGGGCCCGCCGCTGTAATCGGGGACGAAGGCCGCAGGCTGGTTTTCGGGCCAGCCTCAAAGCCACTGGAAAGACAAGGGTTTCGGATAAACCGGTAGGTATCCGCAATTTAGAATGTTTTTTTGGGAAGGCGCGGTTATTAGTTTGATCCGAGAGTCAGAAGACCTGCCTGGGCTTTGGAGAGAGACCTTCGCGGAGCGAGGTGTTCTTCTGGTCTTGAGGATAAAGAAGGGATATCCTGGATCGAGAGAATCGGTCCGGGATTTTTATTTTTATGATAAATTTACTTTTCAGATTTTATTCTATAACAACTGCTGCCTTTATATTGTTTTGCGGTTTTATACCTTGCCAGGCTGCTAATTTTAAAGATGATCTGGGGAGGACGGTGAAACTGAATAAGACACCTATAAGAATAGTTTCAATGGCTCCCAGTATCACTGAAATCCTCTATTTCCTGGGAGTAGGGGACAGGGTTGTAGGTGTAACCCGGCACAGCTCTTTCCCGGCTGAAGCGGCGGGCAAACCCAGTGTGGGGAGTTATATCAACCTGAATGTAGAAAAAATCATAAGCCTCTCCCCGGACCTGGCGATAGGTACGGCGGACGGAAATAAGCCGGCTGTAGTCGGTCTCCTTGAACAGGCTGGCATACCTGTATATATTGTGAACCCAAGGAATGTCAGGGATGTAATAAGAACTATAGAGGCCATGGGTGATCTGTGTAACATTCGAAAGACTGCCAGTCGGCTTTCCTCCCGGATGAGTCAGAGCATAGATGAGATATCTAAAAGGACTGCTATGTTGAAAAGACCTCTGGTTTTCCTGCAGATAAACATAAAGCCAATTATGACGGTTAACAAAAATACCTTTCACCATGATGTTATCCGGCTGGCCGGAGGTGAAAATATGACCTGGAATGAGCCGCTGACCTACCCAAGGATAAGCATGGAAGAGATTATCCGGCGGGATCCTGACATAATTATTATATCCTCCATGGACCGGGGTGGGCGATTTGAGGCAGCAAGGAAGGAATGGATGAAGTGGCCCGTGATACAGGCAGTTAAAAATGGCAGGGTTCATCTAGTTGAATCGGATTTGCTGGATCGGCCATCACCCAGGATCGTTAAAGGCCTGGAGATTATGGCTGGCCTGATTCATGGAGGGTTTAAGCCGGGCGAACAAGCGGCTGCTCCTTGATACGGATTTTGGTTGATATTTCCAGGGTAAACCCAGGATCAGGACATTAATTTATGTAACTTGTTATAAAAAAGATAAGAAGGAACAGTGGATGGCCAAGACAATTCTAAAAAGGCCCCTCAGCCCGATACGAGTTATAAGCGTATCTCTGGTTCTTTCCTTTCTTCTATGCCTGGCGGTGGTGATTTCCCTCCTTATGGGGACCGTTTCTGTTACTCCGGCTCAGTTGTGGAAGGTGTTTGCCGGTGATGCATCAGTCACTGAAATGGCAGAACTCGTCATCCTCAAGATAAGGTTTCCCAGGATTATATTGGCAGGACTGGTGGGTTTTTCACTCTCTCTGGGAGGGCTGGTGTTTCAGGCATTGCTGCGAAATCCTCTGGCAGATCCATTTATTCTGGGTGTTTCCAGTGGGGGTGCGTTTGGAGCTATTATCGGTATTATAATGGGGCTCGGGTTCAATTTTGGAATACCACTCATGTCCTTTGCCGGGGCCCTGTTCACAATCTATCTTATAATGGTCATGGGTAGAGGGAACATGGGCATGGAATCATCCGCCATCCTCCTCACAGGGGTGGTGGTAAACGCATTTTTTACCTCTGTTATTATGTTTTTTATTGCAGTTGCTTCGGACGATCGCCTGCATACAATGCTATTTTGGCTCTATGGAGATCTTTCCCAGAGCAGGTATGGCCAGTCCATTATTATCGCTCCGGCGATCCTGGTTGGTTTTGTAATACTTTATGGTTTATCCAAACACCTTAATATTATTACCGCAGGAGAAGATACAGCCCTCCAACTGGGTGTGGATTTGGAAAGAGCCCGATTAATCTGTTTTTTGGTAGTGTCCCTGCTTATCGGAATAGTAGTCTCTTTTTCCGGACTTATAGGATTTGTAGGTCTTGTAGTCCCTCATCTTGCCAGGATGGCTCTGGGCTCTGACCACCGTTTGCTGATGCCGGTTTCTGCACTTGGCGGGGCTGTTTTTCTCATAGTCGCTGATACTATCTCCAGGACTGTAATTTCACCTAACGAACTGCCAGTGGGGGTGATTACGGCCTTTATAGGAGCGCCATTTTTTATTTACCTGCTTAAAACGAGGGGCAGTGGATGGCAGCGGTTCTAAGTCTCAAAAAATTAGGGTTCAGGTACGGCAAACCTTGGGCTTTAAGAAACCTGGACCTGGATATTCACCCAGGCGAGCTAGTAGGTGTCCTGGGGCCTAATGGGTCCGGTAAAAGCACCCTTCTTAAAGTCCTGGATGGAATCTTGAGGCCTCAAGAGGGGGAGGCAGTTCTTAAAGGTAGGCCATTAAATAATTACAACCGAATAAGTCTAGCAAGAGAAGTAGCTATGGTGGGACAGGAGAGCTACTTCCGTTTTTCATTTTCCGCCCTTGAAGTTGTCCTCATGGGGCGATTTCCTCATCTGGGTAAATTTCAGTTTGAGGGTAGGAGGGATATAGAGGTTGCAGCCAGGGCACTCGCCTCTACACACTGTCTTGATCTTGCGGAAAGGCCGATTCACGAGCTCTCCGGAGGCGAAAAACAACGGGTGCTCATTGCCAGGGCTCTTGCTCAGGAACCTTCTTTAATTCTGCTTGATGAACCTACATCTTTTTTAGACTTGAAGTACAAGAGTGAAATCTTTAGCTTGATATATTCTCTAACACACGGCAGCGGGCTTAATGTCCTCGTGGTTTCTCATGACATAGATCTGGCGGCACAATATTGTGATCGCCTTTTAATGCTCAAAGATGGAAGTCCCTATTCATATGGCCCGCCTGGAGAAGTCATTACGGCTGAAAATATCGAGTCTGTTTATGGGTGCCCTGTAATTGTTGACAAGAACCCGGCCAAGGGAAGTCCAAGGGTAAATTTGCTGTAAGATGGTTTGCCCTGGCCGCCTGCCGGGTTTTTATTGGGAGAGTTAGGGTTATGATGGATGTATTTTATAGGGGCGGGCCGGTAATGTACCCTTTGCTGGCCTGTTCTATCATTGCACTTACAGTTATAATTGAGAGATCTCTTTTTTGGATGCGGAAGGACATGAGGGGAAACAGGCCTCTTGTAGATAGTGTCCTGGAAATGTGCCGCATAGGGGATTTTGATAGGGTCAAGGAACTGGTTGCAGGGTCGAATGATTTTGTTGTCAGGGTATTAGTTAGCGGAATTCTGCACAGGGAGTTTTCCGTTGGTAAGGCAATGGAATCCGCGGTTGCCGAAGAGATAAAAAAAATGAGACGATTTATGGGTGTGCTGGATACCATGATTACCGTAGCCCCCCTTCTGGGTATTTTCGGCACGGTTCTCGGCATAATCACATCCTTTGAATTGCTAGGCTCCGGAGGAATCGAACATCCGCAGGCGGTTACAGCGGGGATTGCACAGGCTCTGATAACTACTGCATCCGGCCTTGGGATAGCTATTCTGTCGGTTTTACCCTACAACTATTTCAATTCGCGCGTGGAAAACGCTGCCTTGACGATAGAAAAATATGCCACAAGCCTTGAAGTAGTATTTGAAAAAATGGGGCTAGGTTCAGAAACCAAGGGGGGTAAGCCAGCATGAAAGTAAACCTTGGCCAGACAAGAAAGGCTCGAATTGAAATGCTCCCCCTTATAGACATAGTATTTCTTCTCCTTGTTTTTTTCATTTATGCAATGCTTTCCATGGCCGTACACAGGAGTCTGCCTGTTAGCCTTCCTTCATCTTCAACATCTGGTGTTGATGAAGATGCTGCAATCATGGTTACAGTCAAACCAACAGGAGCTATTCATATTGAAGAGCAAGAAATCCCGATTGATTCTTTGGCGGACACCCTGAAAAGAATTGTGGGCGGGGGCAAGGATCCTGGCATTTTTCTTTTTGCTGATAAAAGTCTTGAATACCAAATGCTTTTCAGAGTGCTGGATGAGATAAGGGCGGCTGGTATTAACCGAATATCACTCCAGGCCGAGTTGGAGCAACATCGGTGAGACGTCTTATGCTTTCCCTGTTTCTGGCCCTATTAATTCACGGCCTTTTTTTCAGTTCAAAGGCTGAATGGCTGAAGAAAGAGGCAGTCCCTGAAAACGGGCCAAAGATTCTAACCCTCTCTATTTCTAATAAAAGTCGCGAGGTGTCACCTCAAAGAAAAAGAATACCCGCAGAAGCTCCATCTCCCAGGGAAATTTTGAAAGTTTCTAGATCGAAAAAAAATATCCATCCCTCAGAAAAATTTAGTTTGCCCAAAGAAATTATAGAAGGTTCGGCTTTCTCTGATCCAGGGCATTTCACTGAAGAGAAATCCTCCGACATGCCAAGCGCTTTTTCTGTTAATTCTCCAGGGCTTAAGGAGCAGGTTTTTTCAGCTGAGCAGGATTCTGAAATAGCCGGTTTCCCGGTTAAAAGACCTTTTCCAGAAATCACAATCAGGGCCCGGCCTGTTTATAGAGAAAATCCCTCTCCTGAATACCCCGGTCTTGCCCGAAAAAGGGGGTATCAAGGTACTGTTTTTTTAGAGGTCCTGGTAGGTAAAGATGGAAATGTAAAAGATTTTCGCCTGCTTGTATCAAGCGGGCATCCTGTGTTAGACAAGTCCGCCTTGGATTCTGTTAAGAAATGGGTTTTTAAACCTGGAATGAGGGGTGGCCAGCGTGTAGAAATGTGGGTCAGGATTCCTATACGATTCCAGTTGAAGTAAATGTTCCCTTGTTTTGACTTATTCATTTATTTTTGCTTATCAGTAATAAAAATAACCCTTTTGTGGCTTTTTTTAATGTTGATGTTGTTTTTTGCTTGACCTTTGGAAAAGTTGTATCTATTTTTTTCACGTTGACAGTTTGGCTTTATTCGCAGTGTTCACGGCTCGGCTTCACTCAAAAATGTTTTCCGTGTGCCGGCCGGGAGCTGGGGATCATCAATAGGTAATTTTTAAAAGGAGGTCAGGGCTTTGGCAGAAGGAATCGTAAAGTGGTTTAGTGAAAAGAAGGGGTTTGGCTTTATTGAGCAGGAAAATGGACAGGATCTGTTTGTTCATCACACTGCCATTGTAATGCCTGGGTTCAGGACCCTCGATGAGGGTGACCGCGTAAGCTTTGACGTGGAGGAGAGCGATCGGGGTCCCAAGGCCAAAAACGTCAACAAGCTTTAAACACGTTTCCTAAGCGGGTGTGGGGGCATCTTGTCGATATTAGGCGAGTTGCCCTTTTTTCATGGTCTCGTGGAAAACTCAGTTTTTCATTTTTCTTCCAGGCTGATTTCCCACTGGCAGCAGATACCTTTTTTGTCTTCCCTAGGGGGAGTTTTAAGCGGCGTGACTTTTATGTCCGGGTTAAAAAAATCGGCTGTATCCTGCATCCACTTAATATCGACAATGTTACATATCTGATCCTCCCTTCCTTTCCCTTCTTTCTCAAGGGCTTCCAGGGTAGGGCAATGGGTTACGGTGAAAAGCGCTTTATTCCTGCCTTGGAATTCTATGGTGTGCTTCATCCTTTGACTCCAGGGGCTCAGTTGCATAGCCTTCATGAAAGCGACCACATCATTTCCCTCGATATTTAATTCCTTGGTGATATTTTTCATTTCGTATCTGGTGATTTTTTCCCAGGCCTCAATATCGCAAGCTAGGGCCTCATCATTTCCCCTTCTTTCCATCAGCGTAAGATACCACAGCCCGTCCAGCCCTATGTAAAGCTTTGAATAAAGCCTTACAAGCCTTGCGAGAGCTTCTGCAGAAAAGTTTTCAGGTTTTAGGTCCGGAACAAATTCACCACTGTAATTATCAAGTTTTTTCAAGTTCGCCTCCTTTTCGTTCATGCTTCCTGAGTCTTTCGGTCAAAATTGTGGATATTTCAAACAGTCTAAATCACTTTTCGATATAAATCTATAGGGTGCAGAGCTAAGTGTCAAGCATATGCATCCCTATATACCGACTCTGACTGGGTATGTGGCCTATTTTATTTACTTTTCAATGTCTTAGTGTTAAAAAGTGGCTCAGTATCAATTTCGTTGATGCCAACTTATAAAGATAAAGAGACTGTGGGTATTTTGTGTAGGGTCGATAGGTATTAGGAATGAGAGATGAAGAAAAAACACCAGACCAGCTTCTTGCTGAGTTGAGGACCCTGAGGCGTCAAATCGCCAGAGCCGAATATGAGCCGGCTGGAAGAGATTGACAGGATATCGAGGAATCGCTTCGGGAAAGTGAAAAGAAGCTATCTGCACTTATGGGCAATCTGCCTGGGATGGCCTATCGCTGTCTGAATGACGCAAACTGGACCATGGAATTTATCAGTTCAGGGTGTCTTGAACTGACAGGCTATGAGCCCCCGGAACTACTAGGGAATCGGACAAGGTCTTATAACGCACTGATACACCCTGAAGACCGGGGAATGGTTTGGAACAAGGTCCAGGAAGCTGTGGTAGAAAATAAGCCGTTTCGAATAGTTTACCGCCTCATACCTTCCTCTGGAAAAGAAAAATGGGTCTGGGAACAGGGCGTGGGATTGTTTTCAGAAGAGGGGCGCTTGCTTGCCCTGGAAGGATTTATTACTGATATCACGGAACACCAGCGCGCGGAGGAGGCTCTTTTAAAGGCTAACGATAAACTTTACCGCCTGAGCAAACACCTTGAGGAGAAAGTCCGGGAAAAGGAAGAGAAACTGGAAAAGAATAGCAGAAAATTGATTCGTGCCGAAAGGGCTGCCGATTTTGAAAAATTTGCCAATAAATTGGTTCATGAACTAGGTAATCCTTTAACAGTAGTCGGAGATTTTGTTCAAAGAATGTATAAGAGCACCCCTGAAAATGATCAGGCGAAAGAGAGCATAAAGATTATTGTTGACGCGGTCACGGCCCTAGAGGAGAAGACTTCCGAAATGATAAAGATAAGAAACAGTGAAAATTAACAGATCAAGTTCGGGGTTATTATAGCGATGGTAGACAGGGTGAATGTGTTGATGTGAAAATTTTTTTGGAGACTGTTTTTCCCTAAGTAAGATTGTGCCCGGTTGGTAAGTTAGAACACCGGTCTGTTTTCTCGCGTTGAAAGTGGGAACAGACATACTGTTCTATAAAATATTGACAGAATAATATTCTCTAAAAAAAGGAGAGGCGCTCATGGCATGGAATTATGACTTGGAAGGGAAGGTCGCTATTGTAACTGGTGGAGGCAGGGGCATAGGAAAAGCTATTGCACTGGGACTGTCGGAATGTGGTGCCAGAGTGGTAGTAGCTTCCAGGACCAGGGAAGAAATAGAGTTTGTAGCCTCTGAGATCATGGCCAGAGGGGGTACAGCCAAGGCCGTGGAAACTGATATAACGGTAAACGATCAGCTCACGAGACTTGTTGAATCTGCTCTGGATTCATTTAAGCGAGTGGACATACTGGTCAATAACGCGGCCAGGAGTTTTCTCAGGCCGCTTATGGATTTGAGAGAGGACGGCTATGATAAAATATTCAACACGAACTGCAAAGCCGCTTTCCTGTTGAGCAGGGAGGTGGCCAAGCTTATGATGGAGAACGGAGGTGGAAGAATAATTAATATCACAACGGTTGGGGCGGTAAGGGGAGGTGCCGGTATGGGCGTTTATCATGCCAGTAAGGCCGCGCTTTCCATGCTGACCAAATGCATGGCGGTGGAATGGGCACCCTATAATATAAACGTCAACGCCGTAGGCCCTGGGTTGGCCAGAACCGGATTCAGCGAGCCTATTTGGTCCAATTCCGAGGTGGAAAAACTGGTGGTTTCCCGAGTTCCCAAGGGACGCCTGGCCGAGCCCGAGGAACTGGTAGGGGCTGTCCTTTTTCTATGTTCTGAGGATTCGGCTTACATAACCGGGGAATCGATTTATGTGGATGGCGGGACCTTAGCGAACAGCTGATTCAAATCTCGTGTTTTTTTAAAGCCGGATGGTTCCAAGATATTGCATCGGTGGATCTAAATTGTTTAAGGGTCTTGACTAGAACAGGACTTAAATTTTAGTCTAAGTTCTCGTCATGA
>CAZVGY010000058.1:0-23845 GCA_964627015.1 uncultured Desulfobacteraceae bacterium | reverse complement strand
CCACTGAACTCTGACCTGGTCCAAAGGACCAGGGTTTCTATGCTGGACTAAATTTTCTGTAAAGGGTATCACGGTCAATCGCTCACCCTTCCTTAAGGAATATTAAATAAGAAGTATTGAACTTTAACTCTTTATTCTTAAAAAAAGCACATCCTTTCAATAAGGACTTTTTCGTTTATCCCTGGATTACGCGCCAGAAAATTATGGAAAGACAGGGCCTTTATTAAATAAATTAAATAGCTTATTTAATATGGCGGAGAGAGAGGGATTCGAACCCTCGGTGGAGATTTCTCCCCACACTCGCTTAGCAGGCGAGCGCCTTCAGCCAGCTCGGCCATCTCTCCGCAGGACAAAAATTAATTTTTTCATTCAATCAGCGCTATGCACACCCTATATACAACCACAGAAAAAGCTGTGGCGGAGGGAGTAGGATTCGAACCCACGGACCCTTTCGGGTCAACGGTTTTCAAGACCGCCGCCTTCAACCACTCGGCCATCCCTCCGGTCAGTGTTAAATTTTTGATATATCGTAGTTAAAAAATAGGAGCCCAAAATTCACTTAAAAATCTTTTCAGAAACTTAAATATTCACATCAAAAGATACTACCTTTAGCGGGGCGCAGATGCCTGAGAAACATGTACCCGGAACAGTCATCCATCAATGCGATTTTCCCCCATTCACCCTCCGCCTTAATGAGTTCTGCCTCTGCGCCAGGGCTAAGGTAGGCTATGACTGCAGAGCTAGTGTCGGCTCGAAAATGCACCGAAGCCATCCCTTCGACAAGTTTTCCCCAGTCTAATGAAGGCCTGTGTTTCAAAATTTCCCTGACACTGTCCAACAGGGCGTCTTCGGAAGAATACTCCCTCGAGCTGCTCCCCCTGAAGATTTTACAGGTTACTTTAGTCAACTTTGGAGTAATGGTCTCCAGCAAAACACTGGCCGAGGTTTTCTGCCAGCTGGCGTAAACAACCCCCTTCCCGTTGAAGTGCTCTATCCTGAGGACCACAAAATTCATTTCAATCAGGTTGTGCACCGCTGCCTTCAAAACCTGACCAATTGGATATGAAAAACTCTGTTGCCGACCTACGGCGTAATCCTTTACCTCCTTCACCGTTACGGGTATGACCGAGAATGGATGACAGCAGGTCAACTGAAAAAAGATACCAGCCCATAGAACAAATCCTATAGTTCTTAGTTTCTTTAGAGCAAAAATCGAGATACTGCACGAAAACCATGGGGGCATGATCTTCACGTCCTGCTCATCCCAGCGGAGCAAGCCTGCCTTCGTCCTTTTATTTCTTAGTCAGAGAAAAAAGAGTCTGCTATCCAAGGGCTTCCATGACTCTCCGGAGTGGTTATGCTCTTCCTCCGGTTAAATTTGAGAATTAACAAAAACCTACAGGCTCCCCTAACACGTAGGGCATCCCGCTTCTTCAAGTAGAGATGCCCTATTTTTTTGAATATTCCGCCAAGATTTAAGATTTTGTTACGTTTTTGGCTACAGGTCCTCGGTCACTTTCTTCAACATCAAAAGTGACCTTTTCGCCTTCTGCCAGGGTTTTAAAACCAGGAGAATTAATGGAAGAGTAATGGACAAACACATCTCCTCCTTTTTCCTGCTCGATAAAACCAAAACCTTTTTTTTCACTAAACCATTTCACCGTTCCTTCTGCCAAAGCACCGACCTCCTTGTAAAAATTTTCCTTTAGTATTTAAAACAGGTCGCTGCTCAGACAACAAACTATCCCTCAGAGCAAAATCGACCTTGGAGCACAGCCCTCAAGTTACTGACTTAAAAGACCTTAAGATATAAATCTATCAAAGGTCAAGGGAAAAAGCTTCGTCAACAAAATAGCTCAGCAGAAGACCAGAAACTCCGTTTTATTCGAGCTACTGTTTCAGATATCTTTTCACAGAGGCCTCTTCTTTATGCTTATCAAGGTAAGCTATTATCTTGTCCCTGACTTTTATTCGTTCCAAGTACTTGCCGACATTTTCCTTAACGTCTGCAAAAGCCAGATTTTTTTCCGGCTTTTTGTCGGTTACCTTAATCAAATGGTATCCGAAACGGGTTTTAACTATATTACTCATTTCACCCGGCTCCAAGGCAAAGGCCGTATTTTCAAATGGCCCTACCATCTGTCCTCTTTTAAAAAACCCGAGGTCGCCTCCCCTTTTATTACTTGGACATTCGGAAAACTCCCTTGCAAGTGCTGCAAAATCCTCGCCCTTTTCCACTCTGGCGCGGATTTTCTGAAGTTTTTCCTTGACCTTGGCTGAGCTGCCATCATCAGTATTGCTCTTTAACAAAATATGGCTGGCTCTTACCTGGCTGGGCTGTTTAAACGCTTCCCTGTGCTCATCAAAATAGACCTTGATTTCGCTATCAGGCACGTCTGTACCTTTCACGAACTGCTCCTCGATGAATTTCTGAATGGCAATTTCCTTTTCGATCCTGGAGTTGAGTTCCTTTTCGGACAGTTTCATCCTGCTCAACATTTTCTGGTACTGATCCTTATCGGGTAATTGTTTTTTAAGCGCACTCAGCCGCTCATTAATTTCAGACTCCTGAACCTTTATGTTTTTCCTTTGACTCTCCTGATAAAGAAGTTCCCTGTCAATTAAATTTTCAAGGACTTTGGTCCTCATATCTGACAACTGTTCATCACTGAGACGCTTTCCCTTCGCCGCAATACGAGCCTGAACCACAGTCATCTCCGTTTCAATATCTTCCATACTTATGACGGTTCCATTAACCGTAGCCGCCTTCTCACTTGATGGATCCTTTTCCCCGGCCACTGCGGTGGAACCGATCAAAAACAGGGTTAATAAAGCGACAGCCGCCCCTTTTAGCCTTACAAATCTTTCATGCATACGAATTTCTCCTTTTAATTCAAAAACTTTAAACCGATCTCCACCCTAATGCCTATAGACTCAGTTTTATGCGCTCAACCGCTTGCCAAGTGGAGATGCTGGAAAACGATCGGAAGAAGAGGATACTAGAGCCTTTCTCTCATCAAGGTTATCGTCTTTTGGTAGTCATCACTATAAAAAATCGCCGAGCCGGCTACAAAAATATCGGCCCCGGCGGAAGAGACTATGCCGATGGTATCGGGACCTATACCACCATCCACTTCGATCTCTGTTTTCAGGCCCCTCCTGTCTACCAATTTCCTTAAACTCTCAATCTTAGGAATCATCTCATGAATGAACTTCTGTCCCTCAAAACCGGGATTTACCGTCATAACCAGAACCATGTCCAGGTCATCCAATATATAATCAAGGACATTCAGGGAGGTAGCCGGGTTAAGGGAGAGTCCGGGACTAGCTCCATTATCCCTGATCTGTTGAACTGTTCTATGGAGATGGGTCGATGCTTCAGCATGAACTGTGATAATATCAGCCCCGGCATGAATAAAGTCATTAATGAATCTTTCAGGCTCCGATATCATAAGATGAACATCCAGAGGCAAATCAGTAACCCGTTTTGCGGCCTTTACTATCATAGGACCGATGGTTATATTCGGAACAAAATGCCCATCCATGACATCAATGTGAATATAGTCGGCCCCCGCTTTTTCCACTTCCCGGATTTCTTCTCCCAGCCGCGTGAAATCAGCCGAAAGTATTGAGGGTGCTATTTTTCCCATATTGGATTTTTCCTCCGTGTAAAGGATAATTAATCCTTCTTTTTGAGCAGTGCCCCAAAAAATCCATCCATATAATGAAGGTGAGGAAAAGACCTAAAATAACCGCTATCATCTATGAGGTCGAGTCCCCAGGTGGGCACGTGAAGCCTCAAGTCCTCCAGGACCACTTCTTTATTTCTTTCCAGAAAATTATCGATAACTTCCTCGTTCTCCTGCCTTGATATCGTACACGTCGTATACAATATCCTGCCTCCCCGGCGAAGTAAATGCACAGCGTTATCCAGCATTCTTCCCTGTTGGTAGGCAAGCCGGTTTATGTCGCTTTCATCCCTGGTCCATTTGCCGTCCGGGTGCCTGGAGATAGTACCCAGTGCGGAACAGGGAGGATCTACCATTATTTTGTCAAAGCGGTGCCCGATCATGGATAAAACAGGCCCCGTCGCATCCGCTACTACCGGCAAGATACAATTGACACTCAAACGGCGTGAAGAGTTTAAAAGGCTTATCAGCCTGTGGCGACTAATGTCAAGTGCTACTATCATTCCTTTGTTAGCCATAATCTCGGCAACATGGGTGGTTTTACCTCCCAGACCCGCACACAAATCAAGGACTGATTCCCCTGCCACAGGGCTGATGAGATAAGAACAAACCTGGGCAGCCTCGCCCTGAACCTGAAACAGCCCTTCCCTGAATAATTCTAAACGGTTTATCGGCCCTTGCAGCCCCTTGATCTCTATACCGGTTGGCACATACCGGGTTGGAACACAGTTTATCCCGTTCAATTCCAGGAGTCCAATGAGACTCTTGCGATCTGTCTTGAGAGTATTGGTTCTTACGACCAGCCCGGGGACCCTGTTACTCGCCTCAAGGAGGCGTTCCGCCAAATCGTAACCCAGCTCCCCCACCCATTTGGTTACCAGCCATTCTGGAAAGGAATATATGACAGATAGATAAGCAGTGGTGCCTTTTTCCTTATTAAGAGAGGTGAATAGGTCTTTATTACGACAGATCTGCCTCAGAGTTCCATTCACAAAACTGGTCAAATGGGTTTTTCCCATTACCTTTGTCTGCTTTACTGCCTCGTTTACCGCAGCGGATTCAGGAACACGTTCCATAAATAATATCTGATAAAGGGCAATGCGCAGGATATCCAGTATGGCAGGCTCGATCTTTTTGAAAGGAAACTTAACGGATTGCCTGATGACCCAGTCTAAGCGGAGGCGCCACCTGAGAACCCCCTGGACCAGGTTGAGCGTGAAGGCTCGATCCCGTTCGCTGAACTGTAAGGTTTTCTGAAATGCCCGATCGATATAACGCTCGACAAAACCCGGGCCACGGCTCAGCTCTTTAAGCGCTGCCAGCGCCATATCTCTAGGTTTCAACTGCTTCACACTTAAGAAACGTATTCAGTCCTCTTTCCACAGTCTCTAGGTCAACATCGGTATCAAAACATGGCCCAAAGGGTCTCTTGTTCAGTATACCAAACACAGGAATGGGATAGGAATCCTGAATTCCACTTGTCAGATCCCGCTCGCAAGCCACAGCAATTATGATCTCAGGCCTCTTCTCCACCACAATCTTTCTAGCCAGAGTACCTCCTGTAGCTACCGCAGCAGGTACATTATATTTTTCCGACAGCTCTACAAGATCTTTTATTTTGCACTTACCGCAGGCCTTACAGTTATAAACGTTCCCGGTTATTCGAACAGGGCATTCGTGATTCTGAAGGCAATGGGGAAGCAGGAGCAAAAGTTTCTCAGGCTCAACCCTCCTTGACTCTGCAAGGACAAGCTGGTTGTTTATCGCGACAAAAGATCTCCTCACCTCTTTCTTGCCTATACCCAGACATCTCCCTACCCCGACCAGTAAAGGGAAGAGGATCCGTATCACCACTCCACGGATTCTCCTGTTAAAAAAAAGATTTTTGCCGCGGATAAGAGTCAGGACCAGTGTCATGGCCCCCCCCAATCCAAACAGGAGGAGGCCACCTAAAACCAGCGCAAAAATTAGGGGCAGGCTTGGGTGGATATTGGTAAGACCCACATATGGAACCCACCATAACAAAAAAGCCATGCCGGTCAAAACAAAACCTGTTACGAGCAAAAGAGAGACGAAGAGCCATTTTTCGGGTATGTCCTGGTCTCTAAAAGCATCCTGGTCTCCTTTAATATTAATTTCAGCCGGCTCCTTTTTATTATCTCTCGAAGCGGATAGTATCTTTAACGGTCTCGCCGATGACCCTTTCATTTCATCTCCCGAGCACTGCTCCTCGGTCCAGAGGAAACCCCCTAAGAAAATCTCCGGCAGCAAGCCTTCCCTTTCCCGGGAGCTGCAATTCCCTTATCACGACTATACCCTCGCCTGTTTCTACATAAAGGGCCTCTTCAGAAAGGCCCGAGACCCTTCCCGGATAGAGGTCAATTCGACCTTCTCCCTCGATACTCGATGAGAAAAGCTTTACTCTTTTTCCTTTAAAGGTTGTAAAAGCGCCAGGCCAGGGATCAAGTGCACGAATAATCGCTGATATTTCACTGGCACTTTTGTTCCAGTTAACTTCTGAGATGCTACGGTCGAGCTTTGGAGCGTAAGTGGCTTGCTCATTATTTTGGGGCCTCTCAGTCAATCGATTTTCTGCCATTTCATTAAGGGTTTTCAGAAGAAAGGGGCCCGAAAGCAGAGCAAGCCTGTCATGAAGCTCCCCGGCTGTTTCATCTCTGTGAATTGAAATCTCCTCCTGAAGCAGTATAGGTCCTGTGTCAAGACCTTCATCCATACGCATGGATGTAAGGCCTGTGACTGTCTCATAATTCAGTATTGCACGTTGTATTGGAGCGGCGCCCCTGTATTTGGGTAGAAGAGACGCGTGAATGTTTATTGCCCCGCATCGTGGAATTTTCAGCAGATTACCCTTCAACACCTGCCCAAACGCCACAACTATCAGGAGATCAGGATCTCTTTGTCTAATCAGACCACAAAAATTCTCATCCGAGGCGTTTTCCGGCTGAAGCACTTCAAGTCCAAACTCCACTGCTACCGTCTTGACAGGAGGAGGAACAATTTTTTTTCCTCTGCCCTTGGGCCTGTCGGGCTGAGTAACCACCGAAAGTACATTATGTCCGTTTTCCACTAGGGCCTCTAGGGCTGGCACACTGAAATCAGGAGTACCCATAAATATTATTTCTGGGTTTGATGGAAATGCCTCCTGCTTCTGTCTCTTCATATTTCCTAGTCGCGGCTTTCTTTAAGTTTCTTTTTCAATTTCTTTTTGTAGAGGGAACGTTTCAGGCTGCTAACGTGATCAATAAAAAGTGTACCATCGAGGTGATCGATCTCATGTTGCAGACAAATGGCAAGCAGATCATGTGCCTCAAGATCAACTGGTTTCCCAGCCAGGTCCACTCCTGTTACCTTCACATGAGCATTTCTGGTTACTTCTGAAGAAAAGTCGGGCACGCTCAGGCAGGCCTCTTCATATTTTATAGTTCCCTCGCTAAGCAGAATCTCCGGATTTATCAAAACGCGGGGATCGCGTCCTTCCAGGCCGGGCGATCCATCGAAAACTATTACGCGTCTCAATTCGCCCACCTGGTTGGCGGCCAGCCCGATTCCCGGAGCCGCATACATGGTGTCAATCATATGTTCAACCAGCAACTGGATCTCTTCGTCTATGTCATCAACGCGCTCCGCCACTGTCTTCAAAACCGGATCAGGATAGGTAAGTATTTTCATCTCACTTTCTCCACTTTTAATCATAAACCGAAGGAGCCCGCGAAATTCGGGTCCAAAAAAAATATGTATTATTAAATTTTTGATCTGGAATATTAAAGAAAACTCCGGCCATAAATATTAACTCCAAATATCGAAAATGTCGAGGATGTTGCAGATAAAAAGGTACGCGCATCATAAATCCTGCTTGACTTTTCAATACCATATCCCTATTGAGAAGGCATTATGAAAAGAGTAGTAGAATTCCTTTTTGAAGTGGGTATGCTCAAAAAAACACCCCGAACAGGCTACCAGTTCCTGGGCTCAGGCGGAGAATCTGTGGCTGACCATTCCTTTCGAACTGCAGTTATCGGGTATGTCCTTGCATCCGGAGAACCGAAAGCCGACCGATCAAAGGTTATCCTGATGTGTCTTATACACGATTTTCCAGAGGCAAGGACAGGCGACCACAATTATGTAAATAAAAGATATGTCAAGGCTGATGAGGAAAATGCTTTGCGCCATCAGGTCCGTAGCCTTTTCTTTGCCGATGAGATTCTCAACCTGATGCGTGAGTTCAATGCCTGTGAGACCCTTGAGTCACAGATTGCAAAAGACGCCGATCAACTTGACCTGATATTGGAATTAAAAGAGCAACTTGACCTGGGCAATACGAATGCGAAAGACTGGCTTAATTTTGCTGTTAAGAGGCTCATAACAGAAAAAGCTAAACATATGGCCCAGGAAATCATGAAAACTCACAGTGCTGAATGGTGGTTTGATAAAAAATCCAACTGGTGGATCAATGGGTCAGAGGAAACACGGAAAAGAGAATAAAGGCCTAACAGGCCGCATCATGAAGGTATGTCTTTTTATTTCTTTTCTTTTCCACGCAGGAGCACTGCTTGGCCTGCAGTTAGCCTTCCCGGCAGGTTGGATATCCCCTACACCTCCTAAGGCATTCAAAGTAGAACTCTTCCGCCCCCCCATGGACCCTTCGGACTCAGAAGAGTTAGAAAAAGACGATCTTGCTGAGATTGCCCCAAAAGAAAAGCTGCAACAGGAAAAGGCTGAGGATACTATTTCCCTGGACACCAAGGACAAAAGATACAGCTCTTACGCAAAAATAATAAAGGAAAGCCTCATACGTCACTGGACATACCCTAAATACGCTAGAGACAACCTCATTGAGGGTGAAGTGCTGGTTGTATTTAGTTTGAACAGCTTAGGCCGTCTCGAGAGTATAAGAATTCCCCGGCCATCAAAGTTCGATATCCTCAATCTAGAAGCTTCCAGGGCCATTCGAACTGCCTCTCCCTTTCCCTCCTTTCCCAAGTCAGTTACCGTGGAGAGACTGAATATAAGGGCCACCTTCACCTACAGGCTCACTACAACAAGGTAAAGCCGGGCGCTCCGACTGGATTAAAGTACAGGGCCGGAAACACGCAGAAATACTACACAGTACCGAACACCTGCACACTTGACTTATTTGAGCTTGTGATTACTATTTTGATATTGGATAATTATATAAAGGGACTTCAAAAATATGAGCGGAAAAGACTACTACTCAATCCTGGAGGTTTCTAAATCCGCCTCTCCGGAAGAAATCAAGAAGGCATACAGAAAACTCGCTCTGAAATATCACCCTGATCGAAACAAGGGAGACAAGGGTGCGGAGACCAAATTTAAGGAGATAAGCGAAGCTTATGCGGTCTTGAGTGACCCCGAAAAAAGGAAACAGTATGATATGTTCGGAGCCGAGGGTTTCCAGAACAGATACACGCAGGAAGATATTTTCAGGGGCTTTGATTTCAGCAGTATATTTGATGACTTAGGCATGGGAGGCGGAGGCAGAGTACATAATATCTTCAGTCAGTTCTTTGGAGGAATGGGAGGAGGGCCTCGCAGTGGTTATGGTGGGACCCCTTTTGGTTCTTCATCTTACGGGTTCAAAGGTGGACCTCGCAGCACTCGCGCTATGAGAGGCCAGGACCTGATTTATGAGATCCAGGTGCCTCTGGAAGATCTAATCAAAACCACTGAAAAGGTGGTCTCATATCAGGTTGATGGCCGTCGGGAGAGTGTCTCGGTGAAAGTCCCGGCTGGAATCAACGGGGGACGGAAACTTAGACTGCAAGGTAAGGGAGAGCCAGGCATCAATGGCGGACCTCCCGGAGACCTTTACATAAAGATAATAGTCCCTGATCATCCCCTGTTCAGAAGAGAAGGTGACGACCTTTACATAAAGAAGAAGATTAAGTTCTCAGAGGCCGCTCTCGGTACGGACATAGAAGTTCAGACTATTGATCAAAAAAAGCTGAGACTGAAAATCCCACCCGGTACGCAAAATAATGCCAAATTCAGGTTAAAAGGATACGGCCTTCCCCATATGAAAGATACCGGCCGAGGAGACGCTTATGCTGAAATAAGCGTCGACGTACCGAAAAATCTGAATGAACGGCAGAAAGCTCTCTTGAGATCCTTGCAAGAAGAGGGCTTATAAAGCAGGAGCCGGACCATTATGAAAGCCCTATCAGTTTTCTCCGGGGGCTTGGACAGCATGCTGGCCTCTGAGTTAATCAGAGCGCAGGGCATTAATGTCCTGGCCGTTTTTTTTGAAACCCCATTTTTTGATTCCAGAAAGGCGAAAGAGTCCGCGCTTTCCATGGAGTTGCCGTTCAAAGTCATAAACATAACCGACCGCCATCTGGAAATTGTAAAAAGCCCCAAATATGGTTACGGCGGCAACATGAATCCATGCATTGACTGCCATGCCCTTATGTTCAGAATCGCTGGCGAAATGCTTGTGACTGAAGGCGCCGATTTTGTTGTGACAGGAGAAGTGCTTGGACAGAGGCCCATGTCTCAAAACAAGAAATCGTTCGTCCTGCTGAACTCAGAGAGCGGATTGGAAAGACTTCTTTTAAGGCCACTGTCAGCGAGGCGCCTTCCGCCGACACTGCCGGAAGAAAGAGGTTGGGTAAACAGGGAGTTGCTGATGGATTTTCAGGGGCGATCACGAAAACCCCAAATAACACTGGCGGAGAGGCTAAATATAAAAAAATACCCATCTCCAGGAGGGGGGTGTTTGCTTACTGAAAAGGCCTTTTCAGAACGACTCAAAGACTTGTTTTCCCACGCAAGTGACAAAACAGAAAATAAAGAAATAGAACTCTTAAAGCTGGGGAGGCACTTCAGGATCTCCAGTACCACAAAATTAGTCGTAGGCAGGAACAGAAAAGAAAACGAAGATATTCGCGCCCTTTCAGGAGACCAGGACCTCATCTTGTCATGTATATCGGTACCTGGACCCTCTGTGTTAGCCTCTGGCGAAATCTCTGATACTTCATTGAATCTAGCCGCTGAAATCACAGCTTCATATAGCGACGCAGCGAGCGACAGTAAAGTCGATATCAAGGTGACAGGCAAAGGAACAGACAAGGTATTAAGGACCGGGCTGCGTGATAAGAAAGAATTCAAACATTACATGCTATAGGTCAGCTTCCTATGAAAATTCTATATTATCTTTTTGTCTTCTGATAATTTCCATCCTTCCATGGCGGAAACAATTTTTAATACTTTTAAAGTATTGCCTTTCCAAGGTTTCACTGCCTGAGTAGTCGCTCCAAGAATGATTTCTTTTTTAAATCTTCCAGTCGTCTCTTATCTTGCTCAAGCAACTTTTCAAGGGCTTCCAGTCTAAGCTCAATCTTCTCCCGCTTTTCAGCCAGGCTGTAAAACTGCACGTTTAGATCCATTACTTCTATTTTACTGTTTCTATTTAACAACTCCCGCGCGAGCTGTTCACTTTTTGCTTTAATTTGTTTCATTTCATTATCCAGGGGGGCCAGTACCGTCTGTTCTGACTGAATATCAGCCTCATACTGTTCAATTTTCTTAAGCAAATCTTGTTCGGTCTCCATTGTAAAATAAAGAAAAGCAAAAACGGCAAGACACACAATAAGCAAAAGGAGAACAATCTTATAAACAGATCGGAATACTTTACTGATTGGACCAGCTATCCACCCCAACCGGGAAAAAACAGCTAAAAATGAATCAACCCTGGAATAGGAAAGACTGCCTCCCTCCATCCTGTCTCTAAGTGTATTAATCCCCCTGGTCAACAAAGTGAGGGAGTCGGTCAGTTCCTTACCTAATTCTCCCTGAACACATTTTGCACAGAGCTCCTTATCGGGCTTCTGCATATCCTGGGCTATGCTGGTAACCTTTTCCAGGTCATGGCTTAATTCAACTTCATCGAGCGGCTTACCAACAAATTCTTTTCTGAGATATTCAGCATACTCTTTTAGGATCTCAATATTGTTCTCTATGGTAAATCCTATTTTTTTCAGAAAGATGTCTTCACATATATAATCGCTGGCGATATTCACCATAACAATTCTGTCCCTAATCTCACCCAGCGCCCTGTGAGGGTCTTGATCAGTATTTCTTTTTGTAATTATTTCTTCAGTGCGCATTTCTCAAACCATTCGGGCATAAGGCAGCTTGAACTTTAGAGATTTGATTTCTTCATAAAATAAATTTTTAGTTTTTTGAGGAGTTTCGGACAGCCGAGCCTCTTGTGTTTTTGGAATAAAAGTAAAAATATTAATTAACATACCCTAATTGCAAGCCAAAGTCACTCTTAAATTAATGTGCGCGTCCACCGCCTTACTAACGCTTCACAATCCAGGGGATGCAAATTGCTTACACTCATAAACTGAAAGATATTATATCGATTCCCCTGCTTCCACCAACTTCTGAGTACGTCTCCCGTTTCAGGACTGAACATCCATCGTGACCCGAATCGATCTGTAAGATACTCCTCCATATACGCTTCAGCAAACCAGGCAAGGATATAGTCGAGGCTATAAAATTCAGTTGTCAGATCGAACAGGTGACTTTCAGGTTGGTAATAGAACCCAGTATAATGACCCATTAATTCTGAATAGCTTTCCCCGTTTTCAATCTCACCGCTCGAGAACATTTCAAATTCAAATAAAAATTTTGCCGCATAACGTCTGAATACTGACAGGTCCCTAAGGACTTTATAATAAAAAAGATTCTTAGAATCTTCTCTGCTCAAATTCAGGTATTCCTCCAAAAAAGGCACTGACAATATGATATTCTGCAGGAGAAATGCAAATGACTCTGACAGGCAAGATGACGTAGACATGTCACGTTCTACAATTGTAAGACCGGGTGAAGTGAATACCGCAGCAAGGCCATGTCCCAACTCATGCCAGAGCGCCTCAAAGTCCACCCATCCACCTTCCGGCTTGATAACTACATACACCTCTTCCGGTGCCTGGAGAACAAAACACATGGCCTGGGAGCTTTTTTTATCTTCTGTACCCATATCCAGATTCAGGCCGGGAGTATTATAGATATCTATGCCCCAATAATGAAAAAAAGAGGTCAATTCTGTTAGTTGCCTTCCTGCCAGGAAACTATCGAACTGGCCCAAGCCTAAAAGATTAATTGCATCAAACCGGTTTAATTCTGTTAGTGGCAAGTTGAACCGTTGTCTGACCCAACGCTCCATGGCAAAAAAATAGAGGTCATTGGTCTTTTTTAATAATTCTTTGGTCACTCCATAGTAATAAGAATAGTCGATCCCTTTTTTTTGATGGCAGTAACTTACGTAATCTTTGAAGCCCATTTCGTCACGCAGGATATCAAGAAGTATGCCCCAATAATTTGTAGCAAAGGGCCTGAGGAATTTACACAGAGGCCCGGTCTCTTTCTGAAGTATTCTCCTTTTTTCAAGTGAACTTTGTCTTCGACACCAGGGGATTATATTGCTGAAACAAACCTTCTCTCCGTTTACTATAGCTGAGGCCCGATTCATCCAGGCCCTCATCTCGGTCTCGTGGGGCATAAGTGCTCTTTGCAGGTAATGATCGATAAGGGCATGTCTGAGGCGGATCTTGGAGGTATCGTGTGCCAAATTATCAATATGCGATAACATATCGAGACTGATAAAAGCATCATAACCGTCATAAATCCGATATGGTTCAAACGGGACTTTTTCACCCCTGAAAAGGGCAAGGGCCTCCAGACTCCACCGGTAATTAAGGAGGTAGAGGGTATTTTCCACTTCTGTCAGACTCGGGCTCGACAAAAAGATCACCTTAAAAAAAATCTAGACTTAGAAATTATAAAAACCGGGGCTACCCGCAGTTAGGATAAAATGCGACAAATAACTTCACCAGTTTAATCAGTGTGCTAAAAAGCATACCTTGATCTTTCTGAGAGGGACAGCCTCATAAAAAATAATCGGAAGGCT
This sequence comes from uncultured Desulfobacteraceae bacterium, assembly GCA_964627015.1. Classification (GTDB taxonomy): domain Bacteria; phylum Desulfobacterota; class DSM-4660; order Desulfatiglandales; family Desulfatiglandaceae; genus CAZVGY01. The sequence continues at coordinate 10,201 of CAZVGY010000058.1, read as the reverse complement.
GCTATATCGGCCGGTCAAGCGGGGCTAAAATTGAAGGTCTTTTGGCAGGAAGGCGTCCCGCTAATATATAGCACCTGTAGGACAATTAGTAATACAGGTCATACACTTGATGCACTTATCCTTATCTATACGGGCAGGTTCCTTCTTTTTCCATTCTATGGCATCCACCGGGCAATGCTTATAGCACAGCCCGCACTTTATACACTCTTCCTCGTTAACCTCAAATTTCAGTAGAGCCGGACAACGCTTCGCAGGGCATCTTTTTTCATAGATATGAGCTTCATACTCATCTCTGAAGTATTTCAGTGTAGACAATACCGGATTCGGACCTGTTTGCCCCAGCCCGCACAATGCACCGTCCTTGATCACTTCGCTCAATTCCTCCAGGGTATCCAGGTCTTCAGGTTCTCCGTTACCCTGAGTGATCTTTTCTAGAATCTCAAGCATGCGTTTCGTCCCCTCGCGGCAGGGAGTGCATTTGCCACAGGATTCATCCTGTATAAAGTCCATAAAGAATCTGGCCATATCCACCATACAGGTCTGATCGTCCATGACAATCATTCCACCAGAACCCATGATGGCCCCTACCTTGGCGATTGATTCATAGTCTACCGGAGTATCGATATACTCCTCGGGGACACAACCACCGGAAGGACCGCCAAGTTGAACCGCTTTAAACTTCCTCTTCTTGGTGCGCATACCGCCGCCCACATCAAAAATTATAGTCCTCAGGGTTGTCCCCATAGGAACTTCAACTAACCCTATATTCTTAACTGAGCCTGTGAGCGCAAACACTTTTGTGCCCTTACTGGTCTCCGTTCCTATGTCGGCATACCATTCACCACCGTTATAGATTATCTGCGCCACGTTTGCGTAAGTCTCCACGTTATTAAGTATCGTGGGCTTTTTCCAAAGACCCTGATGCGCAGGAAAGGGAGGTCTGGGCCTGGGCATTCCGCGCTTTCCTTCGATTGAATGCATTAGTGCGGTCTCTTCCCCGCATACAAATGCTCCCGCGCCCTGATAAATATTCAGCTCAAGATCAAATCCGCTTCCTAGGATATTACTTCCCAGCAGGCCATACTCGCGTGCCTGGGCTATAGCAATATTGAGCCTTTTAATAGCAAGAGGATATTCGGCCCTGCAATAGATATAACCCTCATGAGCGCCTACGGCTTTAGCGGCTATTATCATACCCTCTAAAACTGCGTGGGGATCGGCCTCGAGGACGCTTCTGTCCATGAAAGCGCCCGGATCCCCCTCATCCGCGTTACAGAGGACATATTTGATATCTCCTTCTGATTTGCTGGCAAACTCCCATTTCATGCCCGTGGGAAAACCTGCTCCGCCCCTGCCCCTCAGCCCCGATTTTTTCATCTCACCAATTATCTCTTCGGCCGACATCTCGAGAAGGGCCTTTGCAGCGGCCTTATAACCGTCCCTGGCTATATATTCGTCAATCACCTCGGGATCTATTCCCTTATTTCTGAGGACGATAAGCCTCTGATTTTTAAAAAAGGGGATTTCTTCTAGATAAGGAATATGCTTTTCCTCTTCTTTTTTTTCTTCATCTCGTCCGAAAGTATTCTTAGACATGAACGTCTTCTCCTTTTTGATCGAGGGCTATTTTATTCTGGCCAAGGCATAATCACCCTGGATTTCACCGTTCAGGACATGCCCTCGAAAAATCGTACGCATCTTTTCAGCATCTAGATCACGGTAAATAACGGCTTCTTCGTTTATTCGCCTTACCGTCACGTTGGGTTCGCTGCTGCACATACCGGCGCAACCGGAAATAACAACCTTTATATCCTTTCTACCAGATTTATCTATTTCCTGCTTAAGGGCTTCGAAAACCCGATCACCTCCCGCCGCGATTCCACAAGTCCCTAGATGAACCGTAATCTCGACCGTATAACCGTCCGACTTGAGAGAGCTTTCCTCCCTTACCTTTTCTTTTATCTTGTCCAAGTCTTCGCTGCTGAGTCTTGGCATTTTTTTACTCCTGTTTATTGTATAAGATATGACTTCGGCTATCTGTCTACTCATACGTTTTCAAAATATCCAGAGCACTCTCCGGCGTGACGCCGCCATGGGTATCACTATCGACCATCATAACAGGGGCCAGGCCACAGGCACCAAGACAACGAACCGCTTCCAGAGAAAAACGTCTGTCCTCTGTCGTTCCTCCTACCTCCAGCTTGAAATTAGACTTGAGCCGGTTGAGGACTTCTCCTATGCCACGGACATAACAGGCCGTTCCCATGCACACCTTGATCGTGTGCCTACCCTTGGGTATCATGGAAAAAAATGAATAAAAAGTAACTACCCCATAGATCGTACTTCCTGGGATATTCAATCTATCCCCGATATATTCCTGGAGTTCTACGGGCAGATATTTGACTACGCCCTGGCATTCCTCCAGAACCGGGATTAGGCATCCAGGTTTTCCTTTGTACCTGTTTATGATCTGATCTACCTGACTCATTATCTGGGCGGTTAAGTCAGGGTTAATGGATTCAAGAGACTGTAATTGATGCATAATATGAGCTCCTCAATCTTATAACCGGCCAGCCTTTGGCAAACCGTTTGAAATAGAAATTCAACTGGAAATGCTGCAAAAAAACCAAATTTTGTATTATACCTCTAATCAACTAAATGTATCACTATTCCATATACCTGGCACAGGGATAAATTTTTTCTAGGCCTTGGCCAGCCTTACTGCGCACACTTTGTATTCAGGTATCCTGGCAATAGGATCAAGTGCTGCATTTGTCAGCCTGTTGACTGCAGCCTTAGCGTAATGAAAGGGGATAAAAACCGTTCCTTTTACCGCTTTTTCCGATATCTTGGCCTTAGCCTGAATATCCCCTCTTCGAGATACAATTTTCAGGGCATCTTCATTAGAAATATTAAGGGCCGAGGCATCCTCCGCTGAAATTTCCACGAAACACTCAGGCGCCAGCTCATTAAGACCCTGGGATTTCATGGTCATGCTGCCTGTATGGAACTGGTAAAGCACTCGGCCGGTGGTCAAATAAAATGGGTATTCATTATCCGGCAACTCAGCAGGGGGTATAAACTCCAGAGGATGAAAAACTCCCAGTCCACATGAAAACTTGTCCACATGAAGACATGGCGTACCAGGGTGATCCGGTGAGGGGCAGGGCCAGTGAATACCTTCCCATTCAATGCGATCGTAGCTTATTCCGCAGTAAGAAGGTGTAACCTCAGCAATCTCCTTCATTATCGCCTGTGCAGACTCGTAGGACATCTGATATCCCATGCGGCCTGCCAAATCGCATATGATTTCACTGTCCTCTCTGGCATCTCCAGGCGACTTCACCGCTCTTCGAACCCGCTGAACCTTTCTTTCGGTATTTACAAACGTACCATCTTTTTCTGCAAAGGAAGCGCCAGGAAGCACCACGTCTGCCAATTCCGCTGTCTCAGTATGGAATATATCCTGAACAACCAGAAAATCCAGTTTCTCAAGGCTTTCTTTGGCATGATTAAGATCAGGATCTGAAATCATAGGATTTTCACCTATAATATAAACCCCCTTGATTTTCCCTTCATGGGCCATTTCCATCATGTCAGTGACGGTAATTCCAGGATTTTCTGGAAGTTTTTCAACTTTCCAGACCCTTTCCAACCGTTCTCTGACTGTTTGATCAGTCACCTTCTGATAGCCGGTGTAAACATTTGGCAGCCCACCCATATCACAAGCGCCCTGTACGTTGTTCTGACCCCGAAGAGGATTGACACCGCCACCTGGAATGCCCATGTTTCCGCATAGCATGGCGAGGTTCGCCAGTGATTTGACATTATCGGTTCCGGTGGTATGCTGGGTTATCCCCATAGCGTACAGGATCGAGGCGGCGGGAGCTGAGGCATAGATTCTCGCCGCATCTTCAAGCTGATCTCGTGGAACACCTGTAATCTTCTCAACATATTCCGGAGTATATTTCTCAACAGTCTTCTTCAATTCATCGAATCCGGTAGTACGGGTTTTTATATAATCCTCGGCGTGTAAGCCCTGATTTATTATTATGTTCATCATTCCGTTGATTAATGCCACATCAGTTCCCAGGTTCGGTCGTAACCAAAGATCCGCAAAGCTGGTGATCTTAATCCTGCGCGGATCTACTACTATCAATTTAGCACCCTTGAATTTAACAGCCCGCTTTACGTAACTTGAAAGGACAGGGTGATTTTCAGTGGTATTTGAGCCGATAATAAATATGACGTTGGCTTTCTCAATATCGCCAATCGGGTTGGTCATTGAACCGCTACCAAAGGCGGCAGCCAGACCGGCTACCGTGGAGGAGTGTCAGAGCCGTGCGCAGTGGTCTATATTATTTGTTCCGATTGCAGCTCGAGCGAACTTCTGGGCCAGATAATTCTCTTCGTTCGTAAGGCGTGCGCTGGTCAAAACATGAAGTGAATCCGGGCCCGATTCATTCTTGATCCTGGTAAGCCTTTGCGCTATTAAATCAAGAGCCTCATCCCAGGAAGCCTCACGAAACCCGGTACTTTCCCTGATAAGGGGCGTCTTGAGTCTGTCCTTGCTATGAATAAAATCAAAACCAAACCTGCCTTTTACACATAGACTGCCGTAGTTAGGCCCGACGTCTTCGACTCCGGTTACTTTTACTACCTCTCCCTCTTTAACATGAAGGTAAAGCTGGCATCCCACGCCGCAGTAAGCGCAAGTTGTCCGCACTTTATTTACATTGACCGCCGGAACCCCACCCTGCGAGAGATCCCTCTTGGGTATGAGGGCTCCTACGGGACACGCCTGTATACATTCCCCGCAAAAAACACAATCAGAGTCCTTAAGAGGCAGGTCTCCTCTAGCCACAATTTTAGATTCAGAGCCTCTGTATCCATAACTTATAGCGTTATTCACCTGTACTTCATTACAGGCCTGCACACAGCGTCCGCAAAGGATGCAACGTGAAAAATCTCTGACTATGAAAGGGTTTACATCCTCAACAGGGTATTGTGTCTCACCTGGCCTAAAACGATTAGTCTTCACCTGATATCTGACTGCCAGATCCTGCAGCTTGCACTCCCCATAAGCAGGACAAAGATCCTTATGAACCTCCTCATTCATGGCCTTGAGCTGAAAATCCGTCCATGAATCCATGTCCATTTCCTGAGCAAGGCAGTTGTGTTGTCCCGAAGCCAGCAATAATTCGATATTAAGTCGTCTCGCTCTTAAAACTTTAGGGGTGTCGGTCCTTACCACCATTTTATGTGCAGCAGGAGCGGCACACGAAGCTACAAGGTTCCTGGCCCCCTCCACCTCCACCAGACAGACCCTGCAAGCACCAGTAGGCGAGGCTCCCTTAAGATAACACAGTGTAGGGATATCAATTCCATTCCGTGAGGCGACCTGCAGGATCGTTTCACCGGGTGCAAAGGAATATTCCTGACCATCTATGACTATTATGTTTTGAGAACTCATTTTCACTCCTGAAAAACTCATAAATATAAAGATGAGGTTGGAGACGGTTTACTATTTCCGTATTTTTTTAATAAGCGCTCGGAGTATAACAAAAAAAAATATTTTTTTTCAAAACTTTTTTTAAAAGCCAAATAACAAAAAGGTTGACAAAACTATAAGTGGAGCTTAGTTTTTTTATTTTTTGTGGCTTAAATTTTAAAATCTTACACTTTCCCGAGTTTGCGGATTGTGGTCACTTCTACTCTAAATGGTTTAAAATTATGGTAAAAAAAACAAAAACGGGCAGAATAACTATAGACAGCGAGTTGTGCAAGGGCTGCTATTTGTGTATCTCGGTATGCCCTCATGATCTATTAAAAGTATCCGATGAATTAAATCAAAAGGGGTACTATCCTGCTGAGTTTATTGAAACAGATCTCGCCCAGAACTCTCGTAAATGTACTGGCTGTGCAACATGCGCAATTATCTGTCCTGACATAGCGATAGAGGTATACCGTGACTGAAAAATTACTTATGAGGGGAAGTCATGCAATCGGAGAAGCGGCATCTCTTGCTGGTTGCAGGTTTTACGCCGGTTACCCGATCACCCCACAGAATGAGCTGACTGAATATATGTCGAGTGCTATGGCCAAACTGGAAGATGGCACATTCATCCAGGCTGAAAGTGAGCTTGCAGCCATTAACATGGTCATAGGTGCTTCTATGGCCGGTGCCCGTGCCATGACAAGTTCCTCCAGTCCCGGCATCAGTCTGAAACAAGAAGGCATATCTTATCTTGCGGCTCAGGAACTTCCGGCGGTTATCGTAAATACCATGCGGGGGGGACCCGGCCTGGGTAATATAGCGCCAACGCAGGGCGATTATTTTCAGGCTACCCGAGGTGGTGGACACGGCGATTACCGTACAATTGTTCTCGCCCCAGCCTCTGTGCAGGAATTGGCTGACTTGACGAGAACCGCATTCGAATATGCTGACAGGTACCGAACCCCCGTTATGATCCTGGGCGACGGTATGATCGGCCAGATGATGGAGCCGGTAGAATTCCCGGAACCACTTGCTTTAGAAAAACTGCCGCCCCGACCCTGGGTGCTTGATGGAGCCGATGGTAGGCCAAGTCGGATCATCAGGTCTCTTCTACTCGATACAACTGTGGAAGAGGAGCACAATTGGAAGCTCGCACGAAAATATGAGATTATCACCAGTGAAATACAAAAAGCCGAAACCTATCTCGCTGATGATGCCCACATGATAGTAATCGCTTATGGTACCGCGGCTAGGATAGCGAAAGGAGCTATAAAACGTATCCGTGAGATAGGCCTTAAGGTAGGTCTGTTCAGACCCATTACATTATGGCCTTTTCCTAAAAAAGCACTTTTAGAGACAAGCAGGCATGTGAAAGATTTTCTTGTTTTCGAGATGAGTACAGGCCAAATGGTGGAAGACGTAAAGCTCACACTGGAAGGCAGGAGCAATACGCACTTCTACGGCCGTCCCGGCGGTACAATTTCTACACCAGATGAAATAGCCAAGGTAATCAACAGCCTTTATTACAGGCAACATCTGGAAGAGGAATAAGATATGTCAAAAAAAATTTTCCAGAGACCTAAATACCTGAAAGAAGCGGTTTTCCATTATTGCCCGGGATGCGGACACAGCATCATCCACAGGTTAATCGCAGAGGTAATTGAAGAACTCGACATAGGTAAAAAAACTATCGGAGTTCCACCTGCCGGGTGTGCCGTGCTTGCTTACAATTATCTGGATGTGGACATGGGGGAGGCCCCCCACGGTAGAGGTGCCGCGGTTGCCACTGGAATTAAGCGTGTACTGCCGGATAAAATCGTATTTACCTACCAGGGTGATGGTGACATAGCCGCTATCGGAACTGCTGAGACCATCCACGCCGCTAACAGGGGTGAAAAAATCACTGTCATTTTTGTAAATAACGGTGTCTATGGCATGACGGGTGGCCAGATGGCACCAACCACTATTCAAGGCCAGAACTCCACCACCACGCCTGGTGGCAGAGACATCTTAAGAGACGGCTCTCCACTTGATCTCAGCCAGATGCTCCTGTTTGCCAAAGGAAGCGTATATATCGAGCGTACTGCCGTAAATTCTCCTAAGAATATAATAAGAACTAAACGGGCTATTACCAAGGCATTTAAGACACAAATGCAAGGTCTTGGGTTTTCGCTTGTAGAAATACTTTCCCCCTGCCCTACAAACTGGAAAATGACCCCTGTGGATGCGGCAAAATGGGTGGAAGAGACTGCAGTCAAGACCTTCCCTCTTAAGGTAATAAAGGACGAAGTTGGGACACTCAGCTAGCCGAGTGTCACTTTAGAAGACTTGTGTTGCCGGCCGCGTTTCCAGCCTCGCCTCATCGGGATTCCTGATATGGAAAAGGTCGGACCTGGTTGAAATATCTATGGATTTTAAATATATGATAACCAAAGGGTTCTTTTCATCATGATAAAAAAAACAGTGTTTTCAGGCTTCGGAGGTCAGGGAGTCCTGATGATGGGCTACGTGCTGGCAGTCTCTGCGATGCGAGATGGCAAAAACGTGACTTATCTCCCATCTTATGGTGCAGAGGTGCGAGGTGGAACAGCGAATTGTACAGTTGTTGTATCAGATGAAGAAATCTTTTCGCCTGTTGCTTCCTCTCCAGACTATGCCGTAATAATGAATAAGCCGTCACTCGTCAAATATGAAGGAATGATCAAGGGTGGGGGCATAATTATCCTTAATTCCAGTCTTGTAGACAGGGATCCTTCCAGGGATGATGTGCAAGTTATAAAAGTACCTGCAAATGAAATAGCCAAGAAACTTGGAAGTGATAGAACTATAAATATGATAATGCTGGGTGCCTTCGTGGCCAAAACAGGGATAACCACCCTTGATTCCATAATGAACGGTCTAGGAGAAATAGTGAAAGGTAAAAAGGCCTCAGTAATGAAGCTGAATAGAAAAGGCCTGGATACTGGTGCTGAGTATGTCTTTAAAGGAGCATAGAAATGAAAACCGTCACACAGATTGACCTCTCAATGAAAAACGAACCTGGAGCACTATCTCAAGTCAGCGACCTCCTTGGCGCTAACGGGATAAATATAATAGCATTTTATGTGTTTACCGAAAAAGATACGGGAAAACTCCATTTCGTGGCAAACGACCCGGAAAAAGCAATAAATGTCCTCAAAACTGCAGGATATAATATTGACACGAAGGATGTGATAGCATGCGAGACCCCCAATCATCCCGGGGGCATGAACGCAGTCTTAAAGCCCTTGAGGGCGGCCGACATAAACGTTGACACGATTTATCCCTGCATCGGCACAAAAGACATTACTGTCCTGGTACTCGGCATTTCTCCCATAGAAAAAGCCCTCCAAATCCTGGAGGATAACTGGATCAGAACTCTGGGTGAAGAACTCTACCATATATGACAGGCATGGACATCCGAATAAAGATTGGTTCCTTCGCCGGACGTTCAGGCCTTTCCGCTTTAGCGAGAGGTTCCCTGTAAAAAGATTCCAGAATTTTGACGTGCGTTCGTTATATTTAACTATTGAAAAATAGCTATTAAAACGGACAGAATTCCTTTGTCAGTCTCTCACCCCTGAACAATCATTGTTACCTGTCCCTTCGCCTGTTTGGCTGGAAATCTGCCCGATCTAGTTCAGTTTTCTTGACAAAAGTCTTAATAGAAGCTATCAAACGACCGGTAAGTAGATGATCATATCAAACTCAAGCCTCCGCTCCTGAATATTTCTAAACAGGGGAGGAAAAAGTGCCAGGGATCATAATGATAACCAAAGAAAAATTGGCTAATCCTCATTTCCAAGCTATTCTGAATGCAGCGGCAAAAATATTCAGGACAAAGGGATATCATCACGCAAATATGTCCGAAATCGCCAGGGAAGTTGGATTACAAAAGGCAAGTCTGTATCATCATATTGAGAGCAAGGAAGAACTTCTCTACGCAATTCTGCTAACGGCCTGCGAGACATATTACCAGTCTTTCAAAAAAGTACTTTTGTCCACACAGAGCCCTGATATCCTTTTAAAAGAAGCTATTATAGCCCACATGACTCCTATTCTTTCTGAATTCGATCGGTCATATTTACTCCTACACGAACTACACAATGTCACAGGAGAATACAGAAAAGAAATCGATTTTGAGATAAAAAAATATGTCAGCACTTGGGTGGATATACTGGAGCGTGGCAAGCGGAGCGGCCTGTTTCGTGCGGACCTCAATGTTAAAATTACTATGCTTTCCATATTCGGGATATGTAACTGGACCCTCCAGTGGTATAGGCCCGAGGGAAAATACAATGCGAGGGAATTATCCGAGCTTTACGCCAGCAATTTCCTGGACGGAATCAGGGCCATAGCCCGGGAAACTTCATCCCCGGCCGACAATCCAGCCTAGGCTGATCTGAATCGGGAATAGCCTGCCTGAAAAATTCACCCTTGTCTGGGATCTCTTGAAAAATAAGTGAAATCAATATGGTAGAAAATAAATACCGTTTTTTTTCATTATTGACTGTGCTTTCGACACTAATGCTTATATTATTAGGAGCCGGACAAGAGGTGCCTGTATTAAAAAGAAAAGTATGGAGTGACACTTGAAAAAAACTAGTGATGTGCTAAGGCAGACGCACCGTTTTTAATCCTCATAGAGAGAGGGGCCTATAATGGAAGCGATGGAGAAGTTATCTA
>CAZVGY010000057.1:0-23856 GCA_964627015.1 uncultured Desulfobacteraceae bacterium | reverse complement strand
TTTACACTGAAAATTTACCAGGCTTTATTCAACTAAATTGGAGAAGAACCAAAAAAAATAATAATCTGGCCTCGAGCCGGAGAATGGTGAGCCTGTTCTGAGAGGTAAAATATTCGCTCGTACATTGGTGTTAATCTCTGGTCTTACTTTTATTGAAAGGTTATAGCCCCGTGGGCGGAAGCCTTAAGGAGGGGCGACTGGAGCGCATACTTATTCGCTTGGCTATGCGGGTAGTTATGGCTAGAAACTGCTGCTGGAATTGTAAATATTATATTGCCAGGGGAGACAATGAGCCAGCGTTTTTGGGCAGTGCCAGTTCAAATGTCTGCACTTACAGCGAGAGGAAGGACGATGACAGGAACTGGGCCGAAAGGGCCTGCCCAACACCTCCAGGATATGTCTGCAGGCATTACAGGGAAAGGTTTTATTGATTTGAAATCTGGGCTTTGCAGGCGCCCGAGATTAAGAAAATAGGAAAGGAATACAAGTATGCCAATTTATGAATACCAGTGCCGAGCCTGTAAACTAATATTTCAGAAGCTGGTGATGAAGCTCGAAGAAGAGAGCAAATTGTCTTGCCCCGAGTGCGGCGGTCGGGATCTTGCAAAACTTATTTCACGGGTCGCCTATCATGTTTCTGAGAGCGATCGTCTGGATGCTTTTGATCCCAGTTCCCCTCAGGGCGACAGTTTTTACAGAGATACTAGAAACATAGGCCTGAATGCCAAAAAAAGAGCCCGCCAGATGGGCGTTGATTTGGGTGAGGGTTTCGAGACAAAGCTGGAAAAACTGCGCACTGATCCTGGAAGCGTTTTGAATGGTACTGATTAGTTCGTATGTTACCAGGTAAAGGACATTAAGAACTTTCTGACAACATGATTTTTTTAAAAAACATCATAAAAGCAGAAGTCAATTATGCTTTTTTCAGTTTGAATCCTCTCAAAGACAAGGTACAGTCAGGCTTTAAACGAAAGGACTATCTATGTGTGACGAAGGAGACGTGGTCCTGATTTATTTTAGGGAAAAACCGAGTGTTTACGCGCTAATAGAATCTATTGAACCAGATATGAAAAAAGGCTGGTACCATGTAACCTTATTACTGCTTACCATTCCTGCGCAGCCGGTTACGTGGATTCTCCGTGATTCATATATCAATGGGGAGCCTTTCACTATGGGGGGCAGATCCATAAGACTCGAGCAGGTTAAAAAAGTTTCTATGGCGGGCAATCTGACAAGCGAAAATATATCCTCAGACAAAACAAAGCCCGACAAACCAGGAAGGGTCATACCATTCAAAAAGGGTTAGGAGATGACAGGGGATGAGACCTTTTGAAGTTTTAGGAATTCGCGTGATCCTTTCAATCATATTTGCTTTCATTGTGTACCTCTTCTTTTTTCGTGGAGCACCTGTACTTAATATTTTTGGCCTGGCTTTGATAATGTTGGGTCTGGCTTATCTGTTCGAATATCTCAGGCAAAGAGGTAAAGGAGGAACTGATGGGAACTAAGTACGTCTATTCTTTTAAAGAGGGAGATGGCAGGGACAAAAAGCTTCTGGGTGGAAAGGGGGCGAACCTTTGTCAGATGACCAAGTTGGGGCTGAATGTTCCTCCTGGATTCGTGGTTACCACCGAGGCCTGCCTGGCTTACCTGGAAAATCAGGAAAAAGGATTGGCACCTGATCTGGTAAAACAGGTCAGGGAGGCCATGGCCGGCCTTGAAAAAGACACAGGAAAGGGATTCGGCGATTCTGTAAATCCTTTACTGGTCTCGGTCAGATCTGGAGCGGCCATGTCTATGCCGGGTATGATGGACACTATTTTGAACCTCGGACTCAATAACGATACATTAAAAGGACTCATTAGGCTCACCAAAGATGAAAGGTTTGTATATGACCTCTATCGTCGGTTGATACAGCTTTTCGGCTCCGTGTGTCTCGGCATGAATGATGAAGTCTTTGACGACCTGTTTGTTAAGATAAAAGAAAAATATAAAGTAAAACAGGATGTAGAACTAAGTGCAAAGGCTTTCAAAGAGGCGTGTGATCAATTCCTTGACGTTACAGAAAAAAAGAGCGGAAGACCTTTTCCTCAGGACCCCTATGATCAACTGGAGACGGCCGTGGAGGCGGTATTTAGATCCTGGATGGGTAAAAGAGCAGTTGATTACCGCAAGGAATTTCATATTACCAAGGAAATGGCCAATGGCACGGCCGTCAATATCTGCACCATGGTTTTTGGGAATATGGGTAACGACAGCGGGACAGGAGTCGCCTTTACCAGAAATCCCGGTACTGGAGAGAATCGCCTTTATGGAGAATATCTGATCAATGCTCAGGGTGAAGATGTGGTGGCCGGTATCAGGACCCCGAAGGAGATCAAAGAACTCAGGAAAGAAATGCCCGCAGTCTACAGGGAACTGGAGGCGTTGCGACATACCCTGGAGGACTATTATCAGGAGGTCCAGGATTTCGAGTTTACAATAGAAAAGGGGATACTTTATTGCCTTCAGACCAGAAATGCCAAAATGAATGCGGCCGCTTTTATTAAGACATCAATAGACATGGTCAATGAGGGACTTATCTTCGAAAAAGACGCTATACTTCGAATCCAGCCTGATATGCTGGTTCAACTCCTTCATCCACGTCTTGATCCGGATTCAAAAGCACCGGTCCTGGCGCAGGGTCTTCCAGCATCTCCAGGAGCAGCATCCGGTAGGATTGTTTTTGATGCGGACAGGGCTGAAACCAAGGCAAATCTGGGAGAAAAGGTAATCCTTGTAAGGGAAGAGACAAAACCGGAAGACATACATGGGTTTTTTGCCTCTCAGGGTATTCTTACCAGCCGTGGAGGAAAGACATCTCATGCTGCCGTGGTTGCCAGGAGTATGGGTAAACCCTGCGTTTCCGGGTGTGAGGCCATTGTGATCAATCATATCGCGAAGGAGGCTGTCATTTCGGGTCTCGTTCTCAGGGAAGGTGATGTAATTACAATAGACGGCAGTAATGGTAATGTGTACCAGGGGAAGGTTCCTACTATTGACCCGGAATTTGTCGAAGACTTGCTGGTACTTTTGGAATGGGCGGACGATATAAGCGAATTAAAGGTTATGGCCAACGCGGATACCCCTGAGGCGGTTGCCAAGGCAAAAAAGTATGGTGCTGTTGGTATCGGGTTATGCCGGACTGAGAGAATGTTTAATCAGCCTGAAAGGTTGCCTGTTGTCAGGGAAATGATTCTTGCCGAGACTACTGAGGAGCGCCAGGCATGTCTGGATAAGCTCTTACCGTTTCAGAGAGAGGATCTAAAAGAGATTTTCGAGATAATGGAGGGCTCCCCTGTAACTATACGTCTCCTGGATCCTCCTATACATGAATTTTTGCCGACTTCAGAAGAATTGCTTGCAGAAATTGAACACCTCCGTGAACTTAGAAAAACCATAGAGGGCATGGCCGATCTTCCAGACACATTAAAAATGCTTGATCCTGAACTTCATGAGCGTTACGCATCGAATCTGGAGGCAATCACTCACGGGCTTGGAGAATTAAAGAGCAAGCATCTGGCGGAATCCTTGCTGGAAGCAAAGGAAGCTATGTTAAAAAAAGTGAGGACCCTCTCCGAGACCAATCCCATGCTTGGGCATCGTGGTGTAAGGTTGGGTATAACATACCCCGAAATCTATTCAATGCAGATCAGGGCGATCCTCGAGGCTGCTGCGGAGCATTTAAAGGACGGAGGCAGTATTTTTCCTGAAATCATGGTGCCTCAGGTGTGTACTCTTGAAGAGCTCAAATGGGTTCACCGGTATGTCGTGAAAATTCACGAAGAGGTGGAAAAGAAATTTAAACTGGAAGTTCCTTATAAGTTCGGAACAATGGTTGAGGTAGTCAGGGCTTGCATGCGTGCTGGACGTCTGGCTGAATTGGCCGAGTTCATATCATTTGGCACCAATGATCTTACCCAGGCTACATTTTCATTTTCCAGGGAGGACGCGGAAAATAAATTCCTGCCGCTTTATAATGAACGGGGCATACTGCAGCATAATCCCTTTGAAATACTCGATATCAAAGGTGTCGGAAGATTAATGATGATCACAATCGAGTGGGCGCGCAAAACAAAGCCTGATTTAAAAGTAGGGATATGCGGAGAACAGGGTGGACATCCGGATGCCATAAAGTTCTGCCATCATATCAATATGAGCTATGTATCTTGTTCTCCTCCAAGGGTGCCTATAGCCAGGTTGGCAGCTGCGCATTCGAAGCTTAAAGAGGCGGATTACACTTTGAGTTGATGGCACAGGGAAGAAGGCTCTGACCCAAATAGCGATTGATGCAGGCTCATGACCTATAGTGACACAAGTCGTAAAGGCGGTGACTAAATTTGGATAATTTTTCCAACTGGTTGGAGTCCAGCTCCGAAGATCTTCTATACCCTTTGAGAATTTCTTCATTGATATAATTGATGGCATTTGAAAAGGTTACCTGTGAGATGGCCTCAATATGATCTATAAGTCCGGTTTTGTGAAAGCGCTGGCCCAGATAATTGATATGTTTCAGGAAATCTCCTCTCTTTTTACTCACGATTTCCTTTTGAATGTATGCGCGTGATACGATCCAGTAGGATTCAATGAACGTCTTTGCCTGGATCGCCCAGATAGGAAGCTTTTCAAATCCGGACTTTGTTAATTTATAACCTTTCTGCTCTTCACATTTTTGAATATATAGCGCTTCACTGAAATAAGATAAGATCAACTTTACTTCCGCCTGTGTAATCTTTTCTTCATCATAGACGAATTCATTCTTAAAAGTGTTTTTTAGGAAGGAGTAGTCCTCAATTATTTTGTCAACGGATTTTGTCTCCTCTGATCCTGTCAGAAGAGAAGCTGCTACAAAGGCATGTAATATAAAGCAGTGAATTACAGTGTTCTTGTAATATTCCAACTCCCGCTTCTTTTCCTCTTCAACATAATAAAATTTTTCTACCCCGTCTGCATCTTCCAGAAAGGAGGCTACTTTTCTTTCGATCAGAAGTGACAGGGTCTCTTCGATCCTCTCCTCAAGGTTTTTAAGACTGTCAGCTATCGGCATATCTTGTCTTTCAAGGAACTCATGGAGGGTCCTTGCTGTTTCTATCAGTTCATGGATGTGGAAGCCCTTGCGGTGTGCAGACAGGATCGCAGTGGACACAAGAGCCAACGGGGTAACCAGGCTGACTTTGTTTATTGAACGTATCAAATGGAGTGCCAGATTTCGATGTGTTTTTTCATCCCTACCTGTTTCCCGCTCGAAGTATTCATTTAATGAAATAGGGCTACCGAAGCGGATATATACTTTTCCATATTTTTTTTTCAAAAAACGTCTCGCTTTAACCACCTGTTTAAAGTTTTCCTGCTTTTTCTCTCCTCCTGTAAGTTCATTTAGGTATGACTTTTCCTCAAGCACTGTATCGTATATGATTGAAGCAGGAGCAAAAACAAGGTCTTTACAGGCGCCTTCCTCGTAGGATTGGAGCAAAATAGAGAGAAACCCTGTTTTGGGTAGAACAAGCTTCCCGCTTCTGCTTCTTCCGCCTTCAATAAAAAACTGAAGGGGATGGCCTTCTTCAAGAAGGGCCTTTATATATTTGGTGAATACCTTCGAATAGAGTTTTTCTCCTTTGAAGCTCCTGCGTATAAAAAATGCCCCTGCCTTTCTAAAGACATGGCCCATAGGCCAGAAGGAAAGATTTTTACCGGCGGCAATCCTAGGGATATGCATATGGTTGTCATAGAGAACGCAATTGATTATTAGGTAATCTATATGGCTTTTATGTGATGGAACATAGATAATAGGTCCCCTTCGGGCCTGTTCTCTCAACACCGCGAGTCCCTGTAAGTCCACATCGATACCTTGGAAAATTTTTTTCCAGAGCCATGTAACGAGCTTGTGAAGGATCAGGATATAAGTTATGTTGTAATCGGCTGCAATTTCATCAAAAAACTCACCAGCCTTTTTTTTGGCCTGCCGTAATTGTTTGGTATTTCCGGAACCTATTTGCTCTATCGCTCTGGCGATATCGGGGTCTTTGAGGACTTTTTCCTTAAGTTGCTGCCGGGATTTCATTACTGGACCGAGTATCACCCTTTTTTGACCGTCTATTCTATCTATCATCATCTGTCTTATTTCAGAGGCCATATCTTCGAGTGATCTGCCTTCCGGCTGAGCCTCCAAGTAAGATTTGAGGTTTAAGGGACTTCCGAAATCTATAAAGGCCCGGCGATGATGCCTGAAAAAGAGGACTATTTTTCTGATGTATCCGGGCTTGTCTTTAAATCCAAACAATATATCAAGCAGACCTGAGCGGTCTTTTTCGGGGTTTTTTTTGTAAAGTATTAATTGAGGTACAATGTAAATAGGCCTATCCGTATCTTTTTGCGCCTCAATAAGAAAATTCAGGCTGTCCTTTTCAGAGTGCACAAAGTGTCTGGTGAAGCCTTTAGGATCAATAAGACAAAGGAGAAAGGTGGATTTTTGTCGAAGGGCATCAAAGTAAAAGCCAGTTCCAAAAGGGTTAGGGAGCTTGCCATGGTTGAAAAGATACGCGATGTGGAACTTTATTATCCTGAAAAGCTGGGAAAGCGGGAGTACAACGGTCATGTTCAGGTTAAATGCTATCTTAGGATAGGGAAGGCGAGACCTTCGGAACAGGTAGTGATAAAGAAGATAGTCCAGGCGGCCTCTGTACTTGATAGCATAGACTACCGTTCCATGTCGGTGCATCTGTTTAAGATTTTCGGTCATGTTTTCATCAAACTGCACCCTTTTAAAAAGCCTGTAGAGAAACCAGCTCAGAAAAAATCCGGGCTTGTGATCAAGGATAAAAGGATAGTAGGATTTATTTTGAAAGTAATTCATGATCTTTTGAATTTATAATAATGTTTAGGCGTCGATATGGAAGTCTTTCCAGCCTGTTCGGCAATTAATAAAATTTATCAACGCTGAAATTTTGTGCAGTTATTTCAAATAGTAACCCAATTAGTATTAAAGAAGATTTAATTCCAAGGTGATTTTTTCATCTTTTATACATAAATTACATCAGGAGTACTATGAGAAAGGCCACCAGGCCGAAATTAAAGTGAACTTAATAACGCCATTTTGCGGAAAAATCAATGCCGTCCTTGGAGTGAAAAAATACTAATTTAAATATTAAAGGAGAATTAAACAATTAATCTGACAAGAGTGCCGAGATAGTATTGTTGACAAACGAAAATGTATGATTAAAAATAAGATACGCTTTAAACATGTACTCCATGTCTTTAAGGTTGAGGGGAGGAATCATGTACAAACCAATGGTCATATCAGGACTGACTGTGGACCCGGTAACAAACAGCCCTATTGTAATACTGAAAGAGGTTGATGGAGACAGAACTCTTCCGATCTGGATCGGGTTGTTGGAGGCAACGGCTATTGCAAGTGAACTGGAAGGCATTAAATTTTCAAGGCCCATGACACATGATCTTATAAAAAACCTGATGGCTATGATTGATGTCAATGTTATAAAAATTGAAGTCTGCGATCTAAAGAACAACACATATTATGCTTTGATTCACTTCAAAATCGGTGAAAAGACCATGTCAATAGACGCCAGGCCAAGTGATGCGCTTGCTCTTTCTCTCAGGGTCAATGCACCTATTTTTGTGGCCGAAAAAGTCATTGACAGTTCCAGCCGCATTGATCTCAAGGCAGAGGCTCAAGATAAGTCAGAAAGCGGAAAGAAGTGGCAGGAGATCCTTGAGAGCCTCAACCCTGAAGATTTCGGGAAATACAAGATGTAGGGCTGTGCTGGATTTGTGTAATTCCCTTTACTCCTTTTGAGAATTAATCAGCTGTGATTGATTTACACACACACTCTTTGTTTAGCGACGGTGAGCTTGTACCATCAGAGCTGGTCAGGCGAATGGAGGTTATTGGGTACGAGGCGGTAGCCATTACTGATCATGCCGATTCTTCCAACATTGACTTCATTGTTCCCAGATTAGTAAGTGTCTCTTTGGATTTGAACAAAATCCAGAGAATAAAAGTCATTCCAGGCGTTGAATTAACCCATGTCCCCCCTTCTCTAATAGACACCGTATCAAAAAGGGCGAGGGAACTTGGGGCATTGCTGGTTGTTGTTCACGGTGAAAGTATTGTTGAGCCCGTTGCTCCAGGGAGCAACAGGGCCGGTATAGAAGCTGGCGCCGATATCCTGGCACACCCTGGTCTTATTACGCGGGAAGACGCTTTGCTTGCTGCCGAAAGAGGCGTGTTTCTGGAAATATCCGGACGCTCGGGACACAGTTTTACGAACGGGCATGTGGTAAAAGTTGCCACGGATGCGGGCGCGAGGCTTATCCTGAATTCAGATTCGCATGCGCCAGGCGATTTTATGACCAGAGAGTTTGCCTCAAAAGTCGTTCAGGGTGCGGGTTTACCTGAGGGATCTCTTGAAGATCTGCTGGCAAACTCAAGGCTCCTTCTAAGGAGAATCGGGTACCCCCTTTAACCTTTTCTAAATGGTTTTTCCCTCTCTTTTCCTTGAAATTGATTTGAAATCTGTGGCAATTATTCAGGGATCGGCTGAACGGAATCTCAGGTTACAGCCTTTTCGGTAATAGATTTCTTCAGCTTGGAAATTTTATAAGTGCTTTTCAATTCATGGTAAATTTTTATCTCCCATTTTCATGACGTAAAAGGCCCAACGGATGGATAAAAAGAAAGCCAAGTGGATTTTTACAGGTGCAGGGGTCGCAATTGTCGTGGTTTGGCTTTTCATGATAGGACTCCTGGTAAAAAAAGTGAGCTTTGATAAACCCGAAGAACAGACTGCAGCCCGTCCAGGAGATGCGTTAACCCTGAACTCCGGTCAGCGTGACTGGATGGAGATATATCTTAAGGGTAATAAGGTGGGGTATTCTATTAGTAGTATAAGTCCGGTGGAAGATAATTACATTATTTATGAAGAGATTTTTCTTAAGCTGAATTTACTTGGGCAGGCTAGCGGAATGCATTCCATAACCCAGTCTCTGGTAAATCATAAGTTCTTTTTAAAGAATTTCAATTTCAGGTTGAGTTCCGGAGCTGTGATGTTTCATGTGTCCGGAAAAGTTAAAGACGATCTTCTAGTATTGCAGGTAGGAGATGAGCGAATGAAGAGGCGGGAAACAATAAAGTTAAAAGAACCGCCTGTAATAGGCTCAGGTATAACTTATTTTTTTAAGGGGCGGAAGCTAAGGGTAGGGGAATCTTTTAAGTTCCCTGTCTTTGATCCCTCAACCATGTCCCAAAGAGACATAAAAATAAAAGTGGCTTCCCGTGAGACTTTAGTTATCAACAGGATGGAATATCAGGCCTTTCGTCTGGATGCAGAGATGTGGGGGCAACCCATGGCTTTCTGGCTGGATGATGAAGGAAGGGTTTTAAAAGAAAAAGGGTTCATGGGGCTTACTCTCGTCAGATCCAGCGCTGCAAATGCACCAAGAAACCTCCAAGCGGCCGGCGGAGATGATTTTTATGAGATGGCTGCCATAGACCCGGGAAAGACCCTGCCCCGCCCGGAAAGACTAAATTATTTGAAGCTCAAGGTAGAGGGCGTGAGCGGAACAGGTTTTGATGCCGCCTCTCTGGACAAGGGCAGGCAGAGATTCGATGAAGGGTTCCTTGAGGTCTTTAAAGAAAAGTTGCCGGCAAGGGCGGGATGGAGCATTCCCTATCAGGACCGAAAAGGAGACATGCAGCGCTATCTAAAGCCGGAACTAAATATAGAGAGTGATAATGAGGATATTGAAAGAAAGGCTGTTGAACTGGCTGGGGATGAGAAAAACCCGGTAACAGTCGCGAGAAGGATCATGGTGTGGGTATACAGGGAGTTAGAAAAAAGGCCTGTTATCTCAGTCCCAAGCGCGCTGGAAGCACTGAAAACCAAAGTCGGAGACTGTAATGAGCATGCTGTACTGTTTACGGCACTGTTGAGAGCCTGCGGCATACCGGCCAGGCTTTGTGTAGGCCTTGTCTATACCAGGGGTAAGTTTTTTTACCACGCCTGGACAGAGACGTATCTCGAGACGTGGGTATCCATGGATCCAACCTTAAATCAGTTTCCGGCTGATGTTACGCATTTAAAACTTGCTGAAGGAGGTTTGGATAGACAGGTGGAAATTATTGGCCTTATAGGCAAATTAAAGTTAACGATAGTAGACTATAAATGACTGGTTTATTAGTGCTACCGGTAAACAGCCTGTGCGAAACAGGGCTTCATCTTTTTTAACACCTGTTTATAAACAGTTACCGGAAATTAAGTTGGCCTTGAAAGTACTGATACGGGGTGAAAATGATCGAGCTTATCAATCTGGTGAAGGTTTACAAAGGCTTAACAGCGGTTGATAATATAAACCTGGCCGTGAAAGAAGGGGCTGTTTTCGGATTTTTAGGACCTAATGGGGCAGGTAAAACTACTACCATAAAAATGATGGCAGGGGTTCTGGCTCCTACTAGCGGACAAATTATTATTAATGGAATCGATCTTGCTGAAGATCCGTCAGGTGTAAAAAGATGTGTAGGTTTTATTCCGGACAGGCCTTTTTTATATGAAAAACTTGCCGGGCTCGAATTTCTACAATTGATAGCAGGCTTGTATGGTTTGAACCATTCTTCTTCAGTGGCGGAACGCATTTCAGAACTTCTGGAGCTTTTTGATTTGACCCGCTGGCAGGATGAATTGATAGAAAGTTATTCCCACGGTATGAAGCAGCGCCTGGTAATGTGCGCAGCCCTACTTCATCGTCCAAAGGTTCTCATAGTGGATGAGCCTATGGTGGGTCTCGATCCAAAAGGTGCAAGACTTGTGAAGAACATGTTCAAGAATGAGAGTCGCGGAGGCACAACCATTTTTATGTCCACGCATTCACTTGAGGTAGCCCAGGAAGTTTGCGAAGAAATAGCAATTATACAGGCCGGAAAAATCATTGCCCGGGGAACAGCAGATGAACTAAGCCGGCAGGCCGGGATGGATGGCAGCCTGGAACAGATTTTCTTAAGACTCACCGAGGACAAAAGAGTTTCTCAAGCGTCCTCAAAATAATATCTTCAATTTTTTCATAGTCTATCCGGAAAAAGATTCAACACAAAAACATTTTATATCAGTTTTAAGCCACACTTCGTGCCTTTTTAAACCTGCGCTTGAAAAAACTTGACAGTAGAAATTCTGCCAATTATTATTAAAAAAACTGACTGAGCGCTCAGTTAGTAGGGGCAAATTAATGACAAAAAAAGAGACTATTCTTCAAGCCGCTACAACTCTTTTTTCTAGAGAGGGATATAGCGCCACTTCCATGTCTGAACTTTCCAGGATAACAGGTGTGGCAGAAGCAACCATTTTCTATCACTTTAAAAATAAGGAAAAACTTTTTCTCGCCATCCTGGAAAGAGTTAAACACGACATCATCGAAGAATTCGAAGGGTACATGCGCAATAAGGGGTTTACTACCGGTCTTGAAATGGCCGAGACTGCAGTTTCCTTTTATTTGTATCTTGCGGGCAAGATGGAGAATCAGTTTCTGCTTCTCCATCGCCATTTTCCATATAAGCTTGCAGAAGAAAACATAGAATGCAGGGGATATCTTGAGGCAATTTATGATTGTCTTGTCGATATTTTTGAGCAGGCCGTAATGCTGGGCCAGCAGGATGGATCAATAAGAGAATTGCCCACGAGAAAAGCGGCACTTATCATATTTTCGATGGTCGATGGAATTACCAGGTTCAAGACGTATAACCTGTACGATGCTAGTGCGTTATATTCGGAACTCATAGAGTCGTGCCAGAGAATTTTGCAAAATACCAGTCAGGAATAATTCATAGGAGGTGGATACCAACGTGCTTACCAAGTTTTTCCCGTTCATTGCCTGGTTTCAGGATTATGATTTCAGTAAGTTCAGAATTGACCTGATATGCGGCCTGACCGTTGCGCTTGTCCTAATTCCCCAGTCTATGGCATATGCCCAATTGGCGGGTCTTCCAGCGTATTATGGCCTGTACGCGTCATTCCTTCCGCCCATGATTGCTTCTCTTTTTGGTTCAAGCCGCCAGCTTGCGACCGGTCCGGTGGCGGTGGTTTCTTTAATGACTGCCGCTTCCTTGGAACCTCTGGCTACTGCAGGGAGTGATGCATTCATAGCTTACGCAATTCTTCTCGCTATGACCGTGGGCATATTCCAGTTTTTACTGGGGGTTTTAAGGCTTGGGCTGATAGTTAACTTCTTGTCTCATCCGGTTGTCAACGGATTTACAAATGCCGCAGCCATAATTATTGCTACTTCACAGCTTTCCAAGCTTTTCGCTGTGTATGTGGACAAGGCGCCACACCATTATGAGACTATAATCAGAGTTATAAAGGCCGCCGTATCATATACCCACTGGCCCACTCTGGTCCTCGGTATCCTCGCGATATCAATAATGTATGGTCTTAGGAAGTTGAATCCCAGGATTCCCAACGTGCTTATTGCGGTAGTTATTACTACTCTGATTTCCTGGCTTATCGGCTTTGAGCACAATACGAGAGTTCCTGTTACAGCGATTGAGTCCAGGGATGTAAGAGAAAATATCAGGGAATTTAATTCCGCTATCAAAAAAAATTACGAACTGGGGGAAAGCAGGACCATTTTATATGAGAAACTGGAGAAACTGAAAAAATCCGGTGATGATCCTGACATCGTTTCGCTGGAAGTTCTCGACCTGAAATATCAAATCGCTACCATTGGCGCGAAGATCAATAAATTGAAACAGATCTCTCATGAATTGAGGAAAAGTTTTCGTAGCGTTCAATTCGTTCGTATCGAGACCTCGAGCGGCGATTCACTTTTTTATCCTGCAGGATCCCAGCCGAAAGGAGCCGATACAGACGGCCGAACCTGGCGGATCCGTGTGGGTAACGTCTCTCTTGATAAAAATTCTTTGCTTATGATGGGAGGAGGGGAGGTCGTAGGAACAATCCCAAAAGGGCTTCCCTCATTTGGGCTTCCCCGGCTAAACGCTTCAGTATTTTTCCAGCTTCTTCCTTTTGCAGTTATAATTTCGCTTCTCGGTTTCATGGAAGCTATTGCAATTGCAAAGGCAATGGCCGCTAAAACAGGGCAGCGGCTTGATCCTAACCAGGAACTCATTGGTCAGGGATTGGCAAACATTGTAGGGGCTATGGGTAAGAGCTACCCTGTTTCCGGGTCCTTTTCACGCAGTGCCGTCAATCTTCAGGCAGGTGCGGTTTCTGGTATGTCCAGTGTGATTACAAGTCTGATTGTTGTAATAGCACTACTGTTTTTTACGCCCCTGTTGTATCATCTTCCCCAGGCGGTACTGGCTTCTGTAATTATGATGGCCGTTATAGGGCTGGTAAATATAAGCGGTTTCATCCATGCATGGAGGGCACAGTGGTATGACGGAGCCATCTCAGTTATCACCTTTGTTGCAACACTTATGTTTGCCCCTCATTTAGAGAATGGTATCTATTTAGGAGTTGCCCTGTCTCTGCTGGTTTTTTTGTATAAGAGTATGCGCCCAACTGTCTCATCATTATCAAGGCATGAGGATGAGGCCTTTCATGATATGGCGGTTCATGGGCTGAAGGCCTGCGAATATATCGACCTGGTAAGATTCGAGGGTCCATTGTTTTTTGCCAACGCAAGCTATCTAGAAGATGAGATAAACAATAGGATCATGACAAGGAAAAACCTGAAACATATAATAATCGCTGCAAATGGTATTAATGATATCGATGCCTCGGGTGAGGAGGCACTATCTCTCATCATCGACAGGGTCAGGAGTGCCGGCTATGGTATCTCACTGAGTGGGGTAAATGAATCGGTTATGTCTGTTCTTAAACGTACCCATCTGCTGGAAAAGATAGGACGGAGGAATATTTTTCCTACAATGGAGAAGGCTATTGCTGCTATTCATCCCGAGACACACAAAGACAGTAAAGAAGAAAATTGTCCACTAACAACCGTTTGTCGTTTGGTTGAAGAAATGGAATAAAAAGGAGATTTGAAATGTCGGTTATTACAATATTCAGCGGCACATTTTGTAATCAAGATGCTTTTATAAAAAAATTGTTGAATGAGACTGGGTATAGACTGATTACTGATGAAGACATTGCCGCCGAGGCAAGCAGGCTTTCGGGAATTGACGTAGACAAGGTGACCGGCGCCTTTTCATCAAAAACCTCGGTTTTTAATAAATTCACACATGAAAAAGAGCGCTCCATTGCCTATATGCGTCTTGCGCTGGCACAGATGCTTTCCGAGAGTAGCCAGCTCATCTCCGGTTTTGCAGGTCAGCTTATTCCCAAAAATATTTCTCACGTGTTGCGTGTGTGCTTGATAGCGGATATGAAATTCAGGGTGTCCGTGGCCGCCGAGGAAAAGGGACTATCTGAAAAAGATGCTGTCAATCGCATCCATAAGGAGGATGCAGAGAGGGCTGCATGGATAAACAATCTGTTTAAGAACAGGGATCCCTGGGACGCCTCTCTTTATGATATCATTATACCTACAGACAAGCTCGAAATTGACAAGGCTGTGTCGATTATCAAGGAAAACCTGTCAAGTGAGGTGATAACCCCTACTGATGGATCGATAAAAGCGGCAGCCGATTTCCTTCTTGCCGCTAATGTTGAAGTAGCCTTGGCCCGGGAAGGCCATACAGTGGACGTAACGGCCAGGGATGGGAGTGTCACCCTTACAATAAATAAACAGGTTCTCATGTTAAGCAGACTCGAAGCAGAACTCAAATCTATAGCGGAGAAGGTGCCTGGCGTAGTCAATGTGGAAACCAGGGTAGGCAAAGGGTTTTATCAGCCTGACATATATCGTAAATACGATTTTGAAATGCCTTCAAAAATATTGATTGTAGACGATGAGAGGGAGTTTGTACAAACCCTTTCCGAGAGGCTTGTAATGCGTGATATGGGTTCGGCTGTTGCTTATGACGGACAATCAGCACTGGATATGATCAATGAAGATGAGCCGGAAGTAATGATTCTGGATCTGAAAATGCCCGGTATCGATGGCATAGAGGTACTTAGAAAAGTGAAACAGACCAATCCCGAGATTGAGGTTATAATTCTTACGGGTCACGGATCTGCTGCTGACAGGGAAGAATGTATGCGCCTTGGCGCGTTTGCCTATCTGCAAAAGCCTGTGGACATTGAAAAACTGAGCAGGACTCTAAAGAAGGCTAACGAAAAGATGAGGCAGAACCTTCTTAAAAAAGAAGAGAAAGGAATAACCGATTGATGCAGGCATCGGTCTCCACTACTATCGGGTCAGAGTGATTCAGGGCTTATGAGTATACTACAAAAAATCAGACCCTCTTTTTGGGATCAGCCTGATGTAGCTGTCAGATATAAGCGGCTGTACAATTTTCGAAGGATATGGAAGCTGACAGTCATCCTGACTTCCACAGTGGCTGTGCTGCCACTTTTTCTCTTTGCCCTGATCGATTATAATGTATCAAAGCAATCCATTGAATCTGAGATAATCCTGCGTACCGCTCGTTACACCTCAAATACCAGGAGGTCTGTATCCTTTTTTCTGAATGAGAGGAAAGCCGCGCTGGATTTTGCAGTTCATGACAATAATTTTGAAGAGCTGTGTGACCCGATGAGGCTTGCCGAACTATTAGAAAACTTAAGGAAGACTTTTGGCAAGTTCACGGATATAGGCGTGATTGATTCATCGGGATTTCAGAGAATTTATATGGGGCCGCACAGGCTCGAGCTGGAAGGTAAAGACTACAGCAGTCAACCCTGGTTTGCAGAGGTATTAGATAAAGGAAAATATATAAGTGAGATATTCATGGGTTTTAGAAACGCTCCCCATGTGAGCATAGCGGTCAGGCATTCCCTCCCGGACGGTTCTTTTTATGTGCTCAGGGCTACGCTTGAGCAACAGCTAAGCCAGATGTTATCAGAAATGGAGGTAGCTGGTCTTGGAGATACATTTCTTATAAACAGGCGGGGTATGATTCAGACGCCTTCCCTTTATTACGGGAATATATTTGAGAAGATCCCCTTTGAGGTTCCCCCCTATTCGGAAAGGACAAACGTAGTTGAGAAAAGAAATCCAGATGGTACACCCGTGGTTGTCGGTTATGCCTATATACCCGAAACTCCATTGATATTAATGGTTATCAAACAGAAAAACGCTCTTATGGAGCCCTGGAATAAGAGCCGAAGGGAGCTTATCTGGTATCTGGCCATAAGTGTTACGGTTATAATATTCTGGATCCTCGGAATGGTCACGTATCTGGTGAGCAAATTACACATCGCAGATCAGAAAAGAGTCAGAAATCTGCACATGGCGGAGTATTCAGGAAAAATGGCCTCCATAGGGAGGCTTGCAGCGGGTGTAGCCCATGAGATAAATAACCCGCTGGCTATTATTAATGAAAAAGCAGGCTTGATCAAGGACATGTTCACTTACAGTGATAAATACTCCAAAGACAGTAAACTCTTAAACACAGTGGACATAATTTTGTCTTCCGTTGAGAGATGTGGAAGGATTACCAGGCGGCTTCTGAGGTTTGCTCGTCATATGGATGTTAGCTTCCAGCCGATAAGTCTGGAAGAGATCATTGGAGAGGTCCTTGGTTTTCTGGGGAAAGAGGCCGAGTACAGGAATATCGAGGTAAATGTGGATGTAAGCGGAGATATTCCTCGTTTTGACAGTGATCGTGGCAAATTGCAGCAGATATTTCTTAATATAATAAATAACGCTTTTGCCGCAATGAGTGACGGTGGACGCCTGGAAATCAAAGCAAGGTTAAAAAACGAAAATTTCGTTTTAGTCAGTATTTCCGACAATGGATGTGGAATCTCCGAACCTGACCTGAAGCGTGTCTTTGAACCGTTTTTTTCTACAAAAGGTGATACAGGTGGTACAGGACTTGGTCTGTCCATAACATACGGGCTTGTCCAGGAGATAGGTGGTGAGATAGAAGTAGAAAGCAAAGAAGGTGTGGGAACCACCTTTAAGGTGACTTTACCTTTGAAAGCTAATTCGAAAAGGGGGGAGAAGGATGAAGATTCTACTGGTAGATGACGAGGTGGAGTTTGTGTCCACCCTGGCTGAAAGACTTTCGTTCAGGGGGATTGAGGCGGACTGGGCCGCGAGCGCCGAGGAAGCTCTTAAATTATCTGAGAACGGAATTTACGATATAGCACTGCTTGATGTGAAGATGCCGAGGGTAAGTGGGCTTGAGCTAAAAAAGGAGCTGGAGGAAAAAAATCCTGATATGCGGTTTATTTTTTTGACCGGGCATGGCTCTGAACAGGATTTTATGCGTGGGATAGCCGAGTCAGGGGTTTCCTGTTATCTTGCCAAACCTCTTAATATTGAGACCCTTGTTGAGAAGATTAACGAAATTCTTGGGAAGGAGTAAGATATGAACCTCAAGAATAATGGGATAGACGAGGCAGGCCTGCGATTCTTCGGTAAGATGACAGCTTCCATTTCACATGAGATAAAAAATGTTCTTGCAATTATAAGCGAGCATGCTGGGATACTGGAAGACCTTGCTTCTATGCAAAGCAGTAAGGGGATCCCCCTTGACCCTGAAAAAGTTGGAAGTGTTTCAAAAAAGATAGCTATTCAGATACAGCGGGCGGACAGTATCATAAAGAAGATGAATAAATTCGCCCATAGTGTGGACCAACCGACGGCAAATGTTGACGTGTGTGAAATCATATCCCTCATGACCGCGCTTTCTGAGAGATTAGTAGCCAACAAGGGAGTGAAAATGGATCCACGACCGTGTGATCGCGCTGCAATAATCCGCACGCACCCTTTTTATCTGGAGAATCTTCTTTGGCATTGTATTGCTAGGGCCATGGATTTTAGCGGAAAGGAGATGGAAATAGGAATAGCAGTGGAAGGAACTGAAAGTGGAGCGGTTATAAGATTTACAGGGCTCAGCAGGCTCGCAGAGATAAGACCGGACGAATTTTCTGAAAAAGATTGCAGGGTGCTGCTGGAGGCCCTTAACGCAAGTATCAGCGTCGAAGTTGAATCGGAAGAGGTCTCGCTGACGCTACCGGCTGAAATAAACCGCAGTGATTAGGCTTGCCTTGTGACGTATAACATAAAAATTTTTACAAGGAGGTATTATGGCTGAAAAAGTATTACTTATTGACGATGAAGAGGACTTTGTTGAGGCTCTCGCCGAAAGGATGAAGGCCCGTGGTATGGATGTCACTGCAAGTACGTCGGGAAGAGAAGCCATATCTAAAGTGGAGAATGAATCCTATGACGCCATAGTGCTGGATCTTCAGATGCCTGAGATGGACGGTCTGGAGGTTTTATCTGCCCTAAAAAAAATGAATCCCAACTTACAGATAATCCTTTTGACAGGACACGCGACCGTTGAAAAAGGTATCGAGGCTATGAAGCTCGGGGCTATGGATCTTCTTGAAAAGCCCGCGGACCTTCAAGTTATAACCGAAAAGATCAAGAAGGCACAGGCCAAGAGAATGATACTGGTCGAAAAGGAGACAGAAAAGAAAATCAAAGATATTATGACTTCAAAAAGCTGGTAAGAACCGATGACTTTTGGTGTGCCCGGGAAAAATCAGTTTCGGCTTAATTATGCCAATGTAGGAAAGAGGACCTTGCGGACCAGGCGTTTTTAATTCAAAGTTGCTCATAGTAAGAGAAGAGCCTTCTCAGTCAATTCTCACCTGTTTTTGCATAATAATTTTTCTATCTATCTGGACATGTATTAGGTCAGGTGTGGATCAAGTCACAGATCAAGTCGCGGTCTGAAAAATCTTCGGCCCATAAGTCGCATTCACCTTTTAGTCTGGGACCTATTCCTATAAATTTCCAGCCAAGCGTTTTTGTGGCCTGAAGATCCCAGGGCGCATCTCCTACATAGAAAACCCTATCTATCGAATCTCCCAGGCTAGAAAGGCACTTAGACATTATGCCGGTTCTTCTGTCAGAATCGTCACAGGAACACAGGACTTTTCCCTTAGGATCAAGACCCGCATATTCCAATTTTAACCTGGCAGTATTACTCCATCCTCCGGTAGCAAAACCGACCGTGATTTCATTGTTTTTATCCAGGCTATCCATGAACTCTACCGCTCCCGATTTTGGAGGACACTTTCCTCCATTTTCGAGATATGACTTGACCATCTGACAAAATTTTTCGCGGATTTTTTCGACATGCCTTCTTTTGTCATGGATATCGTTTTCTTGCATTATCTGGAGCAGAATGCCGCTGTGGGTTACACAGGCATATTTGTTCCAGTCTTTATGTATAGTTACATCGCCAAGTACTTCCCTGATGGCTTTTATATAGAATCTTCCGTCAAAACCGGTGCTCTCAACCAGGGTTCCATCGATGTCGAATATAGTCGCAATCATAGCCGTTAACATCCTATCTCTGTCCGGGAAATCAGGTAGTTCATATGATTCATATAACTGCCTTTGATTTACCCCGGCTTTTTTTCAGCCTATCAATACCATTCCAGCCATCATTCCAGAAGATATTTTTTGAGGATCGGTATACCTGGTCATTTTGTGAATAGGCCAGTCCAGCGCTTTTGCCAGTTTAAAAAAGTTTATACCCACGCCGGACATAGATGGTCTGGCGTGTTCTGGAAACCTGCATTGAAATCCCTTGGTCAAGGCCCTGCAATCATAAAATTGCCTGCAAAAAATCTCTTTGCAGGAACCAGCGGCAAGCCCCATTGATTCTTTATGTCCCATTTTGACAGCCTTCTGTTCAATAGCCGAGGCTGTTTCATGTACAATTCCGGCTATATCGTGTCTTCTGTCCGTGAGTAGTACCTCTGTGGGGACTTCGAACTTGAATACCAGCGCGATTATATGGCGCCTGATATATGCCTTGAATCTACCCGGTTTCATAGTATATGGGGGACAGTTTACTGTAAGACCGTAACCGTCGCATTTCTGGCCCCTGCACATGTCCACAATTTTGGACTCCACAGAGAGGTCGCCAGGCGATATGGTTTTGACATCAGTTGCTCCCAGACTTAATATTTGTCTGAGCAGTGGATCAATGACTTTTTCTTTATTAATATTTTGTAATTTTGTAATCACCTAAACGGTCTTTCACTCGGTTTTGTCAACTGATTTTCCAATTAACAAGCTGAGGATTAATTTGTGATCGAGCGGGTTTGGGCCAGCTGATAAAAACATAATTTTATAATATAACATACAGCTGATCTCTAAAATAACAAAAAAAGCGTGCCCCAGCAACAGGTAGGAATTGCATAAATGGTGTCGTGATTCTTTTTTGTGCCTTGAATTGCCAAGCTTCAGGTTTTATGGTAGCCAATAAACAAAATATTTATGATGAAAATAAAAGAACAGTTATTAAATCGCTTACCGCCCAAAATTACAGTTTGGGTTCAAGGTTTTTTTCACAGTGCCGATCCGTACAGAATGGTAGAGTGCTCAGGCTGAATTATATATATTTTGAACAGGACACACGCAGGATGTTGAGATTATGAATCATCTATATCTTCTGATAAAGCCAAGATTTTTGGGTTTTAGAAACCAGTTGTCCCGTTCTAAAGATGGGAAAAGAAAAAAAGCCCTGATTATGGGCTCCCTGGGTCTGTTTTTTTGCGCAGGTCTCTTTTATGTCTCCTGTCGGGTGCTCCTGCATTTCCAGTCAGCAGAAATTATTGGAGATCTCCTGGCAAGGCATCTTCTGTCAATGATTTTATTGACCTTTTTCTCCCTTCTCATTTTCAGTCATATTATAACCGCACTTTCCAATCTTTTTCTTTCAGAAGATCTGGAGTTCTGTCATTCCACTCCGGCAAATCTTGAGGTCATATTCATGTCTCGTGCTGTTTATACATTTATAGACAGCTCCTGGATGCTCATATTTTTCGGATTGCCTGTTTTCATGGCGTATGCATACGTTTACAGCGCTGGGGCCGGTTTCTTTTTTACGCTTCTTCACATGAGCCTGGCTATGGCTGTTATTGCGGCAGGTATTGGTATTCTTGTTACAATGATTCTTGTATTTGTCTTTCCTGCGCAGAGCACCAGGGACATCATTATGCTGTTTTCAATCCTGTTGGTGGTTTCTCTGTATTTCCTTTTCAGGTTTCTGAGGCCTGAAAGGCTTGTCGATCCTGACGCTTTTTTTACAATAATGCAGTATTTGAGTGCACTCAGGGCTCCTCAGTCCCCTTATATCCCCAGCCAGTGGGTCGCGGATACTTTATGGGCAAGCCTGACCAGAGCACCATCAGGAAGCTTATTTCAGATCGCACTTGCCTGGACCAGCGCTGCAGCACTTGTTGTGATCAATGTCTGGATAGCCCAGGCCATCTATTTTGTAGGCTTTTCCAAGGCACAGGAGGGGAAGAAGAGGAGAGCCGGGGCTAAAAAATTATTAGACCTGTTTGTAAGGTTCGTTACGAGGCCGTTTGGAGGTGATCTGGGGGCAGTTATAGCCAAAGACATCAGGACGTTTTTCAGAGACAATACTCAGTGGTCCCAGCTGGTCCTGCTGGCGGCTCTTGTGGTTGTTTACGTGTATAATTTTAGTGTACTTCCTCTGGACAAGAGTCCGATCAGGCTTGATTTCCTCCAAAACGAGCTGGCCTTTCTGAACATGGGCCTGGCCGGATTCGTGCTTTCAGCTGTCTCCGCCCGGTTTGTCTTTACAGCGGTGAGTGCAGAGGGCCAAGCCTACTGGATCATCAGATCCTCTCCTTTGAGTGTAAAGGGGTATCTCTGGGGCAAATATCTGTTTTTCCTTGCCCCAATGCTGATTCTGGCTGAGTCCCTGATCATCCTTACAAATCATCTTTTGGAGGTTACCCCTTTAATGATGATCATTTCTACGGTCAGCATGTTTCTGATGGTCTTCGGGATCGTTGCTCTGGGGATCGGTTTTGGCTCCATTTATCCAGATTTCAGACACCAAAATATAGCTCAGGTAGCCACTGGTTTTGGTGGTGTGTTATACATGATAATAAGCGCCCTCTTTATCGGGTCAGTCATAGTGCTTGAGGCTGGTCCTGTTTACATCCTGTTCATGGCGGATTTGAAAGGTAAAATAGTTTCTTATTATCAGTGGTCTTTTATAATTATCTCTTTCCTTGTTGTCTTAGCTATTAATATGTTGACTATATTCAAGCCGATGCAAATGGGTCTTAAGGCCTTACAGAAATATGAATAATCACACGCTGCACGAGTACCAGGGTAATGTCCATATCCACTCATCATATTCCGATGGGACAGGATCTGTCTTCGACATAGCGGAATCAGCCCTGAGGGTAGGACTGGATTTCATAATTATTAATGACCATGACTATATGACCGATTCATTGCATCTTGAAGATGAAGGATATTACAGGGGGCTGCTTGTACTGATGGGCCTGGAGATAGGTTTCAGATACCATCACTACCTGGCCTTTGGTCTTAGAAATATGCTAAGAGGCTCAACCCTTAAGCCACAGGAGGTTATCGATTCTGTGAATTCACAGGGTGGCATTGGTTTTCTCGCCCACCCGTTTGAAAAGGGAATGCATTTTTTAGAAAAATCCATAGCCTATACCTGGAACGACCTTACAGTCACAGGTTATACCGGGATATGTATTTGGAATTTTTCTTCCCGTTGGAAAGAACGGGTCAAGACCCTGGTCCATGGCATTGTCTTTCTGCTACTTAAATCTGAGACACTTAAGGGACCCAGCAGCAAGACCCTGTCATTCTGGGACAGTTCATGCCTTAAGAGGAGGGTGGTGGGCATTGGTGGATCAGACGCCCACGGATGGATTTTGAAGAAGGGCAGATTTAGTTTTACACCCATTTCATATGAATTTGCGTTGAGTTCCATCAATGTTCATATACTGTTAAGAAACGAATTGCCCAGGGGTGATCTGGATAAGGCAAAAGAATTGGTGTATGGGGCACTGAAGCAGGGCAGTCTGTTTATATGCAATGACAGGCTTGCGTCTGGAAAAGGTTTCAGGTTTTATTACATATCAGATAAAAGGCAGCGGTTGGAAATGGGGGAAGAGGCTTCTTTTCAAAGCGGAAAGCTCTTTGTCCACTCTCCCCGTGATTGCGAAATAAGGTTCCTTAGGAATGGGAAGGTCCAGGACGTGAGGAGAGGGAAAATAGCTAATTATAGGGTGGATAAAGCAGGTGTTTACAGAGTCGAGGTCTACAAACGACTTTCTCTGTTTGGCTTGCGCCCCTGGATATTTTCCAACCCTATATATCTTCGGTAGTAGCGAATAGAAGCAGTATTAACATCTTGACATGAACCGGACTCAAATATACAAATGTCCTGTTGTGCCTGGGTGGCGGAATTGGTAGACGCAAGGGACTTAAAATCCCTCGGTCCATAGGGCTGTGCGGGTTCGATTCCCGCCCCAGGCACCATAAAAATCAAGGGCTTGCAGCATATAACGTTGCGAGCCCTTTTCAATTTTTAAATATATGTAAGCAAATAGTAAGCAGATTTCAAAATAAAAAAAGCGGCTGCATTCGCAACCGCCGCTGGTTCCGGTAGTCTATCCCGGCCATAAAAAAAGCGGATGCTTTCAAACTCGTACCGCTAGTCTTGCAACAGCTTCAAATTCATCGCATTTGAGATTTAATGACAAGAGCTATAGTGAAAAATTTAGTTTACCCATATGTCAGACATATCTCAGGTTTTTGAGACCAGCGAATATCTTTAGGGTTCTACAAGCTATCTCAAGGCGATCTGGTGAAAAATCTATCTCATAGAAAAGCCTTGGCGGTGTAAAATTGTTTGTGTAAATTCTAACTGGGTATAAAAAAGGGCGCTTT
>CAZVGY010000056.1:0-24238 GCA_964627015.1 uncultured Desulfobacteraceae bacterium | reverse complement strand
AAAATGTTACTAAAAATGTTCAGGGAAAACCCCCTGTTCTAGTCAAGACCCTTATAAAATTATGAGGAGGTGTTCGTGAAGGTATTATGGGCGCCATGGAGGATGGAATATATCCTTTCAGACCAGGAAAAGGAGGAATGCATTTTTTGTCCTGGCATTGATAGAAGCAGGGATGAAGTAAGACTGATTTTGTGTGCAACCAGCAGAACTTTAGTTTTGATGAACAGGTATCCTTATATCAATGGACATCTGCTGGTTGCTCCGTCGAAGCATGTACCGGACCTTGATGCTCTTTCTGATGCGGAAGAACTGGAACTTTTGACCATGGTTCGCAGATCGATATCTATTTTGAAAAAAGTAATGTGTCCCGAAGGATTTAACGTGGGACTGAATCTTGGCAAGGTCGCAGGCGCTGGAGTGGAGGAACATATACATTTTCACATCGTGCCTCGATGGAGTGGTGATACCAATTATATGACCGTGTTTGGTGAGGTGAGAGTAGTTCCCGAGCACATCCAAGAGACATACAGGAAATTATTACCGCATTTCAAATCGATAAGACGTGAACCTGGAGGAGAAAAATGAAACAGTTGAGGGCCATTTTGGTGATCTTTTTTCTTTTGTTCGTTTTTATAGTAGCCGTTCAGAATTATGCCGTTCTGACAACCCCGATAAAGTTTAGGACGGACCTGATTTTTTTGGAATATGAAACAGCGGAGATGCCGGTAGCGCTTGTGGCTGTTATAACATTTGCTCTGGGCGTTATTTTTATGGGGGCATATGGAATATTTGAGCGTTTCCATTTAAAGAGAAAGATTAAAGAACTTATTCGTACTTCTGAGCAAAAGGATAAAGAGCTTAGTTCTCTGAGAAATCTTCCTGTTACCTCGGACGATTTAGGCTCCGGCCATACTCCTGATAGATAATATAAGCCGTTTTGTGTTTCAGTGTCGAGCCTGGCGTGATTTTTCCCCTCAGTAGAAATACCGTGCAGACCCTTTATAAAACTCAAAGAATAGTGCTTAAACATTGGCCTATGCCTGTGCTAGGCGGAGATTGAAAGATTGCCAACTTTTAACAGTTGAGTTTAGGTCTAACCTTGGGATGATCAATAAGAAGATTCTTGGAGATGGTTTATCGTGAATATACCATGGCAATGGTTTCTTGATTCGTCCAATCAAGAACTTCTTCTTTTTATTTTTATCTCTTTGGGGATAGGGTTCTTTATTGGCAGAGGGAGTTGGAGATTCAAGGAATCGAAAGGCATATCGCCCGAGAATAAAGGCGATAAGGCCTTTTTTAAAGGAATTCAGTATATAATTTCTAATGACCATGACCACGCAATCGAAGAATTTACCAAGTCGGTTCAAGTTAACTCGGAAACTATAGAAACGTATATCGCACTTGGCAATTTGTATCGCTCAAAAGGTGATATAGATAGGGCCATACGAATACGCAACAGCATAATTTTGAGGCCCAATATAGAGCAGAAGATCAAGCTTAGGGCCCTTTTTGACCTTGGATTAGATTATCGAAAAGGCGGCTTACTAAATAGGGCATTGAGCATTTTTCTGAAGGTGGTTCAGAGGGATCCCTCCAGTATAGAGACATTAAACGAGATTGAAAGAATTTATGAGGAGATGAAGGATTGGGAAAATGCTTATCGAACCCGACAAAAAATTTCACGGTTAGTTCAAGGAGACCATAGACACATTCTGGCCCATCATCTTGTTGAGATGGGCAAGGTATCTCTTGAGAAAAATGATATAGCCGAAGCAAATTCCCTTTTTAAGAAAGCGATTTCAACTGACCAAAATTGTGTTGATGCATATCTTCACCAGGGCGATCTCTACTTCAGCTTGCAGGAATACAAAAAGGCGATTTCTGCCTGGGAAAAGGTCGCGGGAATAGCCCCCCAATTTACCTTTTTGGCATATGGCAGGCTGGAAGGTGCCTATTCAAAAATGAAAAATCTGAAACCAGTAGAGGATTTTTTAAAGGCATGTGCCCAGTCCAACTCCGATGTTTTCACACATTTAGCACTGGCCCGTTTTCTTTTGAATAAGGGCGATATTGAAGGTGCGCTTAAAGAGGTGGATGGTGCGCTGGAAATGGCCCCCTACTTTTGGGAGGCCAGAAGATTCAAAGGTGAGATTATGCTGGTTCATGGTAAAGAGGAAGGAATTATGTCCGATTACGCAGATCTCATAAGTCACCTGGATATGCCGTACTTGAGATTTCAATGTGAACAGTGCGGCTTCGCGCCGAATGAATTGCTGTGGCAATGCCCTCAGTGCAAAAGATGGGATACAATCAGTCTAATTGATTTTTCCAATATCTTACCTAAAGCATCCTCCAGTGCCAAAGAGATTACACCCCATCGCTCCGGGGGCAAAGAAAAGGAATAGTCATGGGTCAGCTGACGCCTATGCTCAGGCAGTATATTGGCATTAAAGAAAAGTACCCGGATGCCATTTTGTTTTTCCGCATGGGTGATTTTTATGAGATGTTTTTTGATGACGCTAAAACAGCAGCTAAAATTCTGGGTATTACTTTGACTTCCAGGGGTAGTTATGAAGGTGAGAGGGTGCCTATGTGTGGGGTGCCTCATCATGCATCCAGATCATACATAGGCAGATTGATAGACAATGGCTGCAAAGTGGCCATTTGTGAACAGACTGAAGATCCTAAGGCAAGCAAAGGAATTGTAAAAAGAGAGGTCGTTAGAATCGTTACTCCCGGATCGGTTCTGGATGAAAGGGAAACGGATGATAAGAGCAACTTGTACATGGCCGCAATCTCCGAAGGAACTGGAAGATACGGATTAGCACATGTAGACCTTTCAACTGGTGAATTTCGTGTAACGGAAGCAAATACAATTCAAGAGCTTTTGGATGAACTGGGGCGGATAAGTCCTGCCGAACTTTTGGTTCCTGAAAATCAAGGTCTCACCAGGAAAAGAGAACTAACAAATTGTAAAATAGAGATACTCAGCAGGGATAGCTTCGATCCCAGGAATTCGGAGAACCTGTTGAAAGATCAATTTGGGGTCAGGTCACTGGCAGCCTTGGGTTGCCAAGAGATGACCGGCGGAATCATTGCCTCTGGAGCGGTTGTTCATTATCTTAGAGAGACCCAGAAAACCAACCCCGGTCACATAAGGGAAATAATAGTTTATCATCTTGGGGATTTCATGTTTCTTGATGAAACTACCTGTGCGCATTTGGAACTCCTGAAGACGATGAGACGTCAATCTGTTAAAGGATCGCTATTTCAAATCCTTGACAAAACTTCAACTCCAATGGGGAGTCGACTTCTGAAGAGATGGATATCATATCCACTCGTCAAACTGGTAGATATTCAAAAGAGGCTTGCCGCTGTCAAAAGCTTCAGGGATGATTCCATGTTCCGGGAACGCATCAGGGAGGAGCTCGAACAAATTTATGACCTTGAGAGACTGAACGGGCGTATATCGCTGGGAAGAGCTAATGCAAGAGACCTAAATGCACTTGCATTTTCAATTAAAAGGCTCCCTTTTGTCAAGGATACTCTAGGTGATTCGGGAAGCACACTATTAGCGGAGATTGCAGTTAAGTTAGACACTCTCGAGGATGTAGCTTCACTGATAGAAAAATCTATACATGAAGATCCTCCGGTTTCGACAAAGGAGGGTGGTATCATAAAAGAGGGATATAATAGTGATCTTGATGGGCTGATTTCACTCAGTCGCGATGGTAAAAGCTGGATAACAGAGTTAGCAGATACTGAAAGGGAGCGTACCGGGATATCCAGCCTTAAAGTGGGCTTCAACAGGGTTTACGGGTATTATATTGAGATTTCAAAAACAAATCTTCATCTCGTACCTCCTGAATATATGAGGAAACAGACCCTGGTTAATGGGGAACGCTATATTACTGAAGCTCTTAAGGAAAGGGAAGAGCAGGTACTTGGTGCTGAAGATAGAAGAATGGCGTTGGAGTTTGAGCTTTTTGAACAGATCAGATCTAAAGTAGCCCTGGAAAACCAGCGAATAAAAGAAACCGCCTTGTTTATCGCCCAAATCGACGTGCTTGCAGGTTTGGCGCTTACCGCTGAGGCAAATAATTATATTTGTCCTGAAGTTAATGAAGGCACCGACATTGATATAACAGACGGCCGCCACCCGGTTATTGAGCTTACTGTGAAAGATGAAAATTTCGTCCCCAATGATATTCACTTGGATTCTGTGGACCAGCAACTTTTGATTATCACTGGGCCTAACATGGCCGGCAAATCCACCATACTGAGGCAAACCGCATTGACCGTTCTCATGGCCCAGATGGGGAGTTTTGTCCCTGCTTCAAAAGCGGTTATAGGTGTTGTGGATCGAATTTTTACCAGAGTTGGAGCTTCTGATGATCTCGCGAGGGGACAGAGTACCTTTATGGTCGAAATGAATGAAACAGCAAATATCCTTCGTCATGCCACTAGTAAAAGTCTTGTAATCCTTGATGAAATAGGTAGGGGCACGAGTACTTATGACGGCCTGGGCATTGCATGGGCTGTAGCGGAATTTCTACATGATAAAGATCACCTAGGTGTAAGGACCCTGTTCGCGACGCACTATCACGAATTGACTGAACTGGTCGCAACAAAGCAGCGGGTTAAGAATTTCAACATAGCCGTCAGGGAATGGAACGAGCGGATAATCTTTTTAAGGAAATTAGTGCCGGGGGGGACAAACCGGAGTTACGGTATTCAGGTAGCCAGGATAGCTGGATTACCGGAAAATGTTTTGAAAAGGGCCGAGGAAATATTAGACAACCTGGAGAGGACAGACCTGGACGAGACTGGAGGACCACGCTTTGCCCACAAATTTTCAACGGAGGACAAAGATGATACTGTTCAACTTAACCTTTTCTCGGCTGGGTTGAAGAATCAAAAAGTTATGGAGTGGATCAACGGTATTGATATTTCTTCAATGACACCTCTGGATGCACTTGTAGAACTCAACAAGATAAAGGAATATGTAAATTCCGACACCTAAAAACATAGTCTACACATTGTAAAAAAATGAAAATTAAAGGCGTTAATATCCTCCTGCTTGTTTTTGTGGCCGTTTTTTTCATCACTGCGTGGTCTGGTGATTTGTGCAATGCTTCAAATAGTCCAGCTGCACTGCTTAAAAATGCTGATAGATGTCAGAAGTATTTATATAGCTCATCAAATAAAATGAAGTACCGCCATAACTGGTTTAGATGTATTAAACAGTATGAGCGGATTTATACACAATATCCTGATAGCGAGGAGGCGGCTTGGGCGCTTTACCGTTCTGCAGGTTTATTTAACGGGCTTTACAGGTATTCATGGAGTGCTGAGGATTTGGATGAGTCTATCAAACTTTACAGACGCTTGGCGGACAAATACAAAGACCATCGGCTTGCGGATGACGCTCAATATAAAATCGGCGAGATATTTTATAAGTATAAGAAAGACGAGGCCCATGCTTATGTTGAATTTCTGAAGCTGGACATAAAATTTCCCTCAGGTGACATGAGACCGAGAGCCAGAAAGATGCTTGACAAGCTGGCAGTGCTTCTTAGCAAAAAAGATGAAAAAATGGGCAAGGCTATCAAGAATGAATCAGAGTCCGGTTTAATTGCCGTCAAGGATATAAGGCACTGGTCAACTCCTAATTATACGAGGGTGGTAATAGACCTTTACGGGCCGGTAAAGTACACGTACAACCTTCTGAAAGAAGATCCTGATCTTAATAAGCCTCGCAGACTCTACCTTGATTTGGAGGGGGCCTGTGTCACTTCAGACATCGATAAGACAATAGCAATAAGTGACGGCCTTCTTCAAAAGGCACGGGCGGCACAATATAAGAAAGATACAGTGCGGGTAGTTTTGGATACCGAGAGTATAGGAGGATACAAGGTTTTTCACCTCTACGGGCCCTTTCGTATAGTGGTTGACGTGAGGAGGTCCGAGAAAGAGGAGGATGGAACCAGCTCGCAATACGTTGCGAAGAGAAACGCCAGAAAAGGAGTCAGAAAAGCTGATATTCCGGATATCACTCCATCTCTTGCACGACAGTTAGGTTTGAACGTCAAGACCATTGTTATCGATCCCGGTCATGGAGGTAAAGATCCAGGCTGTAATTCCCTGGGAGGAATAAGAGAAAAAGATCTAGTCCTCCGTCTGGCCAAGCTGCTCGCAAAAAAAATCGAAAGGGAGATAGGCTGCGAGGTTTTGCTCACCAGAAATGAAGATATTTTTTTGGACCTTGAGCGCAGAACTGCTATTGCCAACATGAAAAAGGCAGACCTTTTTATTTCATTACATATCAATGCACACAGAAATAAAGCTGTGCATGGAATTGAGACTTATTTTTTGAATATGGCCACTGATAAGCAGGCTATGATAGTCGCGGCGAGAGAAAATGCCACTTCCGAGAAAAATATAAGTGACTTGCAGGCTATTTTAAATGATCTGATGCTGAACACAAAAATCAGCGAATCAAGCCGGCTTGCTTACTCTGTACAGGGTGGTATGTTGCACCAGGTAAAAGCCAGTTACGGGGATGTAAGGGACCTGGGAGTTAAGCAGGCTCCTTTTTACGTGCTTATTGGAGCCCAGATGCCTGCAATACTGGTTGAAGCTGGTTTTCTTACCAATGCCAGAGAGCGAAAAAGGCTCCTAAGCACTAATTATCAAGAGCGAATTGCGCAAGGAATATGTTCGGGTCTTCAAGTCTATATGAAAGATATAGACAAGGCTTACAAAGGGGGCTAACAAGCAGAAGCGACCCAGCAATTTTAACATTTTCTGGTCCCATGCGTACCTGCTTGAGCCAACACTGTGGAGATAAGGTTCCTTATTCCCTCTCCGTACCCCCGCTGCGGGCTTTGATTTTTAGATAGGCGTCTATAAATTCATCAATGTCTCCGCCCATGACCCTTTCTACATCACCAATATCTACATCTGTACGGTGGTCTTTAACCATTCTGTAGGGGTTAAATACGTAAGACCTTATTTGATTTCCCCAGGCTATTTCTCCTTGGTTTTGATGCATTTTCTGTTTTTCCTTTTCCTGTTTTCCCTTCTCAAGTTCGTAGAGTTTGGCCCTTAGGACTTTCATAGCCATTTCTTTGTTTCGATGCTGCGATTTTTCGTTTTGGCATTGAACAACGATTCCTGTCGGCGCGTGGGTAATTCTGATAGCCGAGCTGGTTTTATTTACATGCTGTCCGCCCGGCCCGTTGGCTCTGAAAGTATCAATTCGAAGGTCTTTTTCCGCTATTTCGATCTTAATATCAGTGTCAACTTCAGGTAGAACGGATACCGAAGCAAAAGATGTATGCCTTCTGCCTGTCGCATCAAAAGGCGAGATTCTGACCATACGGTGTACCCCGTGTTCAGATTTTAGATGCCCATAGGCATAAAGGCCTGATACTGTAAATGTCACATTTTTTATACCGGCCTCATCTCCAGGGAGGTAGTCAATCACTTTCACTTGCATACCCTTGTTTTCACTCCAGCGAGTATACATTCTGAACAGCATTTCCACCCAATCCTGTGCCTCTGTTCCCCCGGCTCCGGCATTAATGGCTACTATTGCATTACGTTGGTCATCGGGGTCAGCTAAAAGAGCTTGAAATTCAAGTTGTTCGACTTCATTTCTAAGCTTCTGTGTTTCTCTTTTTACCTCCTTAAAGGTGGCTTCGTCATTCTCTTCACGTGCCATTTCCAGTAGGATATTGGCATCTTCCGCGTTTTTGTAAAGACTGTGCCACAGATCTATTTTTTCTCTCAATAGTGCTCTTTGCTGATTTAAGGTGGCGATTTCCTCTTGGTCTTTTTGCCAGAAGTCGGGGGTCGACATTGTTTTTTCTATTTTGTTCAACTGCTCCTGGCCGGCATCCAAGTCAAAGATGACCTCTTAATTCTTCAAGTTGATTCATAACAAATTCTAGTTCCTGGGATACATCATCATACATTTTATTTCTCCTATTGTTTCTTATTCGTATTTTAAAAGCTCTCGATGCTAAATCTTTAGAGAAAATATTTCAAGAAATAAGAGTTCGTATAATCTCCAATTTGCTGGAAATTATTCATTTTCCCGAAGCCCACTCATCCCAGATTCGCGAGAGTATCATTATTATTGTGATGACGAGGAGAATAAACGCGAACAGGTCACCGAAGCGGGCGTAGAACGTAAGAACGGGGTGAGAACTCTTAATATTACCCTTTAAAACCGCTTCATCGAAAAGCTCGCTCATTGAACATATTCTGCCCCGTGAGTCTATGAAGGCACTAAAACCAGTGTTTGCGGCACGGATCATGGGCCTTTTGTATTCTATACACCGGTAAACCGCCATGCTGAGATGCTGGTACGGCGCACTGGTCAGACCGAACCAAGCATCGTTTGTCAGATTGACAAACATATTGGCACCTCGCCTTGCTTGTTCACGAGCAAGCTCTGGAAAAATGGCTTCAAAGCATATGAGGACCCCTATGGAAAGACTGTCGAAGTTTAGAATACCAATATTTGTTCCTGCCTGGAAGTCTCCGGCCGCGGTAACGAGTCGATTTATGAAAAACAGGAATTCTTTTAGGGGGACGTATTCACCGAACGGCACTAAATGTATTTTATCGTAGTATTGGGTAGGCTGGCCGTGCGGCGATACCAGATAGGCCCTGTTGAAATACTCCGTCTTCTCTGGCGTTCTCCTATAGGCTGGACTGCCGAAAATAATGGCTGCTCCGGAATTTCTCGCAAGAGTAGAAATAACAGGTGAGAATTCCGTGTTGTCTTGAAAGAAAAAAGGGACAGAAGTTTCTGGCCAAACGATCAGTTTAGGTTCGAAGTCGTAGCAAGAGATGGTGAGCCGTTGATAGGTAGCCATGGTTTTGGCCTGGTAGGCAAGGTTCCACTTAATTGATTGATCAATATTGGGTTGAATAACTGCAACCTTGATATTTGAATACGATGGCTCTTTCTCATAATAGGGCTGAGTGCGAAAGTGTCCGTAAGTGAGCGACGCACCTAAAATAGAAGCAGTGATAAGGGCTTCCCATTTCAAATAACTGCGGTCCTTATGAATTTTTACAAAAAGAAAACGATAGGCCAGAGTGTTCACTAGGACGATTAAAAACGATATACCGTATACTCCAGATAGATCTGCGATCTGTATCAGCCGCAAATGTTCGTATTGAGAGTATCCCAGAAGACACCATGGAAAACCGGTCAGAAATCTGGCTCTGATATATTCCAGAGCTACCCAGGCGCTGGGTATAAATATCAGGAGAAAACGGGATTTTTCTAGCGAGACTGTCATAGTTGAAAATAGGGCGGTGTACAGGGCCAGGTAAAAACAAAGGAGAAGCAAGGGTATAAAACTTAGAAGGATGCCTGCGTTTCCGTAATGGCCTATTACAAAGACAATCCAGTATATGAGGGTCAAATAATGAGCCGTTCCAGCTATGAATCCCAGTTTGAAGGCATTCAACCGAGCTTGATTCTCGAGACTCCAGAATAGAGGTATGAT
This sequence comes from uncultured Desulfobacteraceae bacterium, assembly GCA_964627015.1. Lineage (GTDB taxonomy): Bacteria > Desulfobacterota > DSM-4660 > Desulfatiglandales > Desulfatiglandaceae > CAZVGY01. The sequence continues at coordinate 14,705 of CAZVGY010000056.1, read as the reverse complement.
GGCAATCCATGCGAGATGAGAGAGGCGTCCAGGGGGAAAACAAGCGGTCAACATTAAACCGGAGAGAATAGCTAGCAGAACCCTGCGGCAGGTTAACTGGCGATCCGGGGGACTAATTAGTTTTTCGTTAAAGGGTAGGTACATGGTTGTGTATTATTGTTACAAGCAGCTTTTCCCCACTTTTAAAACCTGCACAGGACCCGTATTTTTTATTAACGTCTTGTGAATCCCGAAGCGTTTAAAGGTAAATTGGTAGTGGAAATCCGTCATAGGCCAGTTGAAATCAGGGTCAGTGCCCCGTTTCTTTTTTTTCTGGGGAGGAACCGGGGAGGGTTTTGCGAGTAACAAGTATCTTGTCAATTTTCCTCTGATCCGCTTCTATTATAGTGAATTCCAGGCCCTCAAAAGAGAGGGTTTCATTAACTTCGGGTATTTTTCCCTGTAGATGAATAACAAATCCACCAACAGATTCATAATCTCCCCTGGGCAGGCGAACGTCAAGATACTCTTCAAGTTTTTCTATTTCCAGACGGGCATCAACCAGAACGGAACCATCATTGGCGGTCGTGAGAAGGGCCTCCTCGGTATCATGTTCGTCGAGGATTTCCCCTACGATTTCTTCAAGGATATCTTCAATAGTTATGATGCCAGCGGTTCCACCATATTCATCGGTTACTATGGCGAGATGAGTCTTTTTTTCTTTTAAATCGCGCAGTAATTCGCTGACATTCTGGTTTGCAGGTACATAATAGGGCTTTCTTAAAATTTCCACGGGGATTTTTGAGGACTGCGGTTCCCCCCACAGTTTTAGGAGATCTTTTGCGTGGAGAATACCGAGTATTTTATCTATATTCTCTTTATGAATTGGGATCCTGGTGTGGCCGCAATTTTTTACAAGCTCTGTTATCTCCCCCAGTGTAGAATTTACCGGCGCTGATGAGATCTCTGTACGCGGAATCATTATGGAGTCAGCCCTAGTTTCTTTAAGATCCAGCACTCCATGGACCATGTGAGATTCTTCATTGCTTATAAGGCCCATGGCCTGCCCTTCATCCATCAGCTCATTGATCTCTTCGGCCAGATCTGAACTGTTCCCGATGTGGGTTTTTTTCTTTAACAGGGATTTTACGAGACCTAAAAGACTCTTTTCTGAATCATCTTCCAAGGATGATTTTTTTCTCCTATTTTATGAATTGCTGGATATTCTTCTTGAAAAAAGCTAAAATGGATATTAAATACCTTTTAAAAATTTTATTTATATTCACTATCAATGTCAAGATTTTTGGCAATAGAAGATATGCTAAAATTGAAATAGACCTTGACTAAATTTTAACAATTGTAATATAAACAATTTTTTATGATTTTTTGGGCGGGCATAGCTCAGTTGGTAGAGTACAAGCTTCCCAAGCTTGGTGTCGCGGGTTCGACCCCCGTTGCCCGCTCCATCAGTTTATAAAAGTAATTTTGGCCTGATACCCTTTTTGAGGTTACCAACCCGTTATAGGGTGGTTCTCTTACTTCGAATTGCGGATTTTCGCGGGCTTTTTCTTATTGTCTAAGGGCTTTATTACAATAGGACGCGAAAAATTATAGTCTGCAAGGAGAAGCGGGTCACAGAACCCGCTTTTTTGTTATCTTATCGAGGTAGAAAGCCCATAAATTAATGAGGCAGACAAGGATATTAATTTTGTTTCGTTGTGGCGTAACGTTTTCTCATGGCTACTGATAAGGCAGATGTCGCAGGTGTTATTATAAAGGATGTAACGGAGCTAATAGGATCCGTTATCGATGAAATGGGTTTTCAACTCGTTGACGTCGAATTCCTTTCCGAGCGCGGAAGGTGGATCCTCAGGGTATATGTGGATAAAGCCGACGGTATTACTTTGGATGACTGTGCGAACGTGAGCAGGGAAATTGGAGACCTAATTGACGTAAAAGATATAATTGACCGCGAGTACGTCCTAGAAGTTTCTTCCCCAGGGCTCAACAAGCCCTTAAAAAATGAAAGCGCATTTTTGTGGGCTATTGATAAAAAAATCAAAGTCACCATTCACACACCGTTTGACGGACGCAAAATATTTATAGGATATTTGCGAGATTTTCAAAAAGGTATTTTACGTATTGAGACTGAAAGCGGCTTTTTTTCACTAACTTTAGCCGATGTTAAAAAAGCCAGGCTAGTGTCTGAATTTGAAGATTTAAATGAATCTTAACCTCTGCTGGAGTGAATAAAATGATTTCTGATTTGACAAGGATGATTGATCAGGTAAGCCGTGAAAAAAGCGTCGAGAGAGACGTTCTAATCAAGGCTCTTGAGGAAGCAGTGAGGGCTGCTGCGAGGAAGAAATACGGCCCCGATTATGATCTGGAGGTCAGCTATAATGAACAGCTGGGGGAGATTGAAGTCTTTGAATTCAAGGAAGTAGTAGAAAAAGTAACCAATGAGCACCTGCAGATATCTATGGAGGAAGCGGCCAAAATGGATCCCGATTCCGAATTGGGAGATAGTCTCGGGATCAAAATGGATACAGATACCTTTGGCAGAATCGCTGCCCAGTCGGCCAAGCAAGTGGTGATGCAGCGCCTTAAGGAGGCAGAAAGAGACATTATTTATGAGGACTTCAAAGATCGGCAGGGTGAAATTATTAATGGGATAGTACAAAGATTCGACAGGGGCTCGATAATTGTCAATTTAGGAAGAACCGAAGCTGAATTACCTAGTAAAGAACAGGTACCAAAAGAATCATACAAACAAGGAGATCGAATAAGGGCATATATCATGGAGGTAAGGCAGTTCAGCCGAGGCCCTCAGATCATTCTTTCTCGAACGCATCCAAATTTTGTCAGTGCTCTCTTTGAGAACGAGGTCCCTGAAATTCCTGAGGGTATTGTCCAGATAGTACAGGTTGCGAGAGAACCCGGTAACAGATCAAAAGTGGCGGTTACATCGAAAGATGCCGATGTGGATCCTGTAGGGGCATGTGTGGGCATGAAGGGAAGAAGGGTTCAGGCGGTGGTTCAAGAACTCCGTGGGGAAAAAATTGATATTGTAACCTGGAACCCGGATCCTGCAAAATTTATATGCAACGCTCTTGCACCGGCTGAAATCACAAGGGTGGTTGTTGATGAGGACAATCGAACCATGGAAGTTGTTGTTCCAGATGACCAGTTGTCGCTGGCTATCGGCAAGAGGGGTCAAAATGTTCGGCTTGCTTCCAGATTGACCGGTTGGCGGCTGGATGTGAGCAGTGAAACAGAATACAACCGGACGTTAAAGGACGGTTACGAATCTCTTTTAGATCTAGAGGGAGTAGGGGAAAAACGTGCCGCAGATCTTTACCAGGAAGGGTTCAGATCTGCAGAGGACATTGCCGGAGCTACTGTTGATGACCTGCTTTCAATTGAAGGGATGAAGGAAAAGAGAGCTTCCAAGCTTATTGAGGATGCCATTAAGTATACCCATGGTGGCAAAGGAAGGATCATTTCGTCTGAAGAAGATGAGGATGTTGAAAAAGCAGGACCCCAGACAGAAGTTAGTGAAGAGATAGAAGAGACAGAGGAGTCTGATCAGAAAAAATAATATACCAGTAAGGATTTGCTTATTTCGGCGTATTAAAAGGAAAAGTAAGAACGATCGGGTTAATTGTATGCAGGAATAATAGTTGACGTTGGCTTTTTGCCGAGCAAATACCAAAGGTATTGCTGGGAAACTGGAAGAGAGCGGCTTAATAATAGGAGCTTTAAGGATATAGGGACCAATGACATTCATTTTAAACCAGCACCTGACTTATAGCTCAGAGTAGAGTGCAAGTATTTGTTTGAATTGATCATATATCAGGTAAAATATTAAATTTCGGGGGATTTTATGGCGAAGGTCAGAGTTTATGAACTGGCTAGAGAGCTTGATATAGAAAGTAAAAAGCTCGTGGATAAGCTCATAGCTGGTGGCATGAATGTCAAAAATTACATGAGCACGCTAGACGAAGAAGCTGCTTCCAGGGCCAGAGAAATAGTATCCGGCGTGGTATCCGAAGTTATTGAGGAGCAGCGGGTAAGACCTACTGTTATCCGTAGACGTAAAAAAATAAAGATTCAACAGGAACCCCAGAAGGAAAAGGCCAGAAAAGAGAGCGAGGAGCCCCCCGAATCTCCACGGGCTGCTGAGGCAGCTGAAACCCCGGCGGAAATGGAAGATAAGGTAATTCCACAGATTGAACCTTTGGAAGAACCTATTAAAGAGATAGTACGCGAAGAAACCCCTGCCGAGATAGAGGGCCAGGAGGAAGTTTCTGTAAGAGTCGAAGTTGAGGAAATTCCAGTTAGTCGACCAGGAGTTGAAGAAGAGGAGGCAATTAAAGAAGCTGACACCACGGCTGAAGCTGAACTCTTGGAGGAAAACAAGTTATTGGAGGCGGTTACTGAGAAAAAGACCGAGTCGCATGATCATAGTATAGTCAGACGCAGGAAGGAGAAAGGTAAAAGTGACCAGCCCGCCAAGGTTATAAAACGCCCTGAAGAGGGTCCTCTTAAGGATTTGCTTGCAAAAGGGACTGAAAAAGTGGCGGAGGTTTTCGAGCAACCCTCCCAGCCGGTTGAGACTGAAGAGTTCTTACCGGTTGAGCCCATGGAAGTAACCGACAAGGCCAAACCAGCTAAAAAGAAAAAGGAAAAGAAAAAGGCTGATATAAAAGAGGAAATCCCAAAGTCGTTTGTACGTCGAAGAAGGAAAGAAATTTATGAGCGGGACGATCTTTATAAAGGTCGACCATTAAAATCTAGGGATAAAAAGGGTGTTAAAAAGGTTAAAGAAGCTGCTAAGGGACAGAAACAAACGGAAATCACTGTTCCGAGGGCCTCTAAGAGGAAGATTAAGGTGCCCGGTGTTGTGACAGTAGTTGAATTGGCAAAGGCCATGGGGGTCAAGGCAAAAGATTTGATCAAATCCTTAATTAGAGCTGGAGTGGTGGCAAACATCAACCAGTCCATTGACTTTGATACAGCGTCTGTCGTTGCGGACGATTTTGGTTTCGAGCTGGAGCTTGATACCTATCAGGAAGATAGATTTATCTCTGAAACCGCGGATGAACCTGAAGACCTGAAGCCAAGGCCTCCTGTCGTTACAATCATGGGACATGTGGACCATGGCAAGACGTCTTTACTTGACTATATTAGAAAATCTAACATTATCGGTGGTGAATCCGGGGGTATTACACAACATATCGGCGCATATTATGTCAAGGGTGAGGATGGAGACATCGTCTTCCTGGATACGCCCGGGCATGAGGCCTTTACATCCATGAGGGCTAGAGGTGCCAAAGTTACGGATATAATAGTTTTGGTTGTGGCAGCTGATGACGGAGTGATGCCGCAGACAAAGGAAGCAATCAACCATGCCCGTGCCGCTAAGATTCCTATAGTCCTGGCTATTAACAAGATGGATAAGCCGGAGGCCAACCCCGACAAGGTAAAAAGAGAGCTTGCAGAATTCGGTCTGGCACCTGAAGAGTGGGGCGGTGACACACTCCTTTCGCATATTTCCGCCAAAACAGGAGAAGGTGTAGACGAGTTGATGAGCCTCATATTGCTCCAGGCTGAGATGTTAGAGCTGAAAGGCAATCCAAGCAGGAAAGCTCGAGGAACAATTATTGAGGCCAGGCTGGATAAGAGTAAAGGCCCCCTGGCGACAGTTCTTATAAAGAATGGAACCCTTTCCCAAGGAGATCATTTTGTCTGTGGAGAGCATTATGGACGCGTTAGGGCAATGTTGAATCACCGCGGAAAAAAAATGAAGTCTGCTGGTCCTTCTGTTCCTGTTGAGATTTACGGTATATCAGGTGTTCCCATGGCCGGGGATGAGTTCATAGTTGTAAAAGACGAAAAAACAGCCAAACAGGTAATTGAGCATCGAAGGACTGTCAGCAGAAAGCCGGAACTAAGTAAGAAAGGCCTCGTAAATCTCGATGATCTCTTTGAGAGAATGAGAGAAGGAGAAATAAAGGAACTTAACATTATACTGAAAGCAGATGTTCAGGGATCCCTTGAAGCTGTTTCGGACTCACTGATAAAACAGAGCACTGAGGAGGTCAAACTCAATATTATCCATTTGGCTACAGGTGGGATCACTGAGTCTGATGTAATGCTTGCCTCAGCTTCTGGAGCGATTATCATAGGGTTCAACGTCAGGGCAAATCCACGTGTATCTGAAATTGCAGAAAAAGAAAAGGTGGATATTCGATATTACGATGTCATTTACAATGTAATTAATGACATCAGATTAGCTATGAGCGGCCTTCTGGAGCCGGTTTACAAAGAAAATATTATCGGACGAGTAACTGTTAAAGAAATTTTCCGCATTCCAAAGGTGGGTGTAGTTGCAGGTTGTCAGGTTATGGATGGTCATGTTTCGAGAAACTCGCTGGTGCGGCTCCTTCGTGACGATGTTGTCGTTTTTGACGGAAAAATCGGTTCTCTAAGACGTTTTAAGGAAGATGTAAAGGAAGTCCAGTCAGGGTATGAATGCGGTATAAGTCTTGAGAATTTTGATGACATCAAGCCTGGGGACATTCTTGAAGCATATGAAATGGAAGAAATTCAAGCAGAGCTATGAACGTGGTAGTGGGCATTCTAAAAATAGAATTCCTCTTGTTTGACAACCATTCTCTCAAAGGGAAACGGAAGGTAGTTAAGAGCATGGTGGGTAGGGTTAAGTCCAGGTTCAATGTATCTATTGCTGAAGTCGGTTTTAATGATAATTGGCAGAAAATAAAGTTAGGGCTTAGTGCTGTTGGGAACGACAGACGACATGTTGATTCTTCGCTAAACCATATCGTTAGTTTTCTGGAATCGCTCTGCCTTGCGCAACTTGTAGATACAGAGATGGAAATCATCAATCTCTGAACCGGGGACGGCAAGAGAAAGGCACCGGAACCTTTTCTGGTCGAAGCTATCATGATGCATGCCCATAATATATAAAGAAGACTTTCAGGAGTTTTTATGCCGGCTGGCAAGCGAGCAGTAAGGGTCGGAGACCAAATTTTAAGAGAAATTTCTTTAATCCTGCTAGAAAAGGTTAACGATCCAAGGGTTAGCGGAGTTACCATTACCGGGATTAGTTTAACTAATGACCTTAAGTTGGCGAGGGTGTATTTCAGCTTGATAGGCGAGGAGGATAAAGTCGTAAGTGCCCAAGCCGGTCTTGACAGGGCAAAAGGCTTTATAAAGAAAGAAATCGGATTACGTTTGCCATTGCGGTATATTCCTGAAATTTCTTTTATTCATGATCCCTCCCTGGAAAACGGCAGTAACATGGACAGGCTTCTCAATGAATTAAAATGCGAAGAGTCAAACGATGTCTATGAATAAAGTCGTTTCTTTATTAAAAAAAAGCGAAAGTTTTTTATTGGTTACTCATAAGGATCCTGATCCTGACGGTATCTGCTCCATGCTAGGATTGGGTCGGTCTCTTCTCGATTCAAAAAAAGATGTTGTTTGTTTGGCCGAAGAAGCGATCTCCGCTCCTTTAACTCTGCTAAAAGGAACTGACAGAATAGTGCAGCATATCGATGAAGGAGATAAATTTGATACGGTTGTGGCTCTGGATTGTGCATCAAGGGAAAGACTGGGTGTTTCCCGAAAAGAGCTTACCGGGCATGGACCGTTGATTAACATCGATCATCACGTGACCAATGACTTTTTTGGAGATCTGAATTTTGTTGAAACTGCTAGTTCATCAACAGGGGAGCTTATATACAGGCTAATTAGAGCTGCTGGTTTACCTTTAGGATTTGATACAGCAGAAAATATTTTTACAGCTATTCAGATGGACACAGGTTCGTTCAGGTATGAAAATACTACTCCAGAGTGTCTAAAAATAGCTGGAGAAATGCTGAGTTATGGTCTAAGGCCCTGGGAATTATACCGAAAATTAACCGAAGAATATACTCCCGTAGAACTTAGACTGTTAGAAATGGGACTCAGGAGTATTGAATATCACCATGATGGCAAGATAGCTATAATGACGCTTTCCCGTGCCATGTTCAAACAGGTTGGTGATACCCAGGTGGATAGTGAGAAATTCGTAGCCTTTCCCAGGATGATTTTGGGTGTCGAGGTGGCTGTGCTAATTCGAGAAAGAAAAAAAAATAGGCATAAAGTCAGTCTCAGGTCCAATGGCAAAACTGATATGGCCCGCCTAGCCTCTCGATTCGGAGGTGGAGGCCATTCAAAGGCTGCGGGTTTTGATTATCAGGGGAGTATAAGAGGTTTAAAAGAAAGTTTTTTGCCAGAGGCCGTCGGTATACTAAGCGAAGCACTTGATTGACTTTTAAAATACTAGAATTGAGGGTAGGGAGAGAAAACTGTCAATAAAATTTGATGGGATTTTCCTCGTAGATAAAGCTGAAGGGGAAACATCATATGAGGTGGTGAGAAGGGTAAAGCGCGCCCTGGGCGGATCAAAAGCCTGTAAGGTGGGCCATTCAGGAACATTAGACCCTTTTGCAACTGGGCTTCTGATTATCCTGTTAGGACAGGGAACCAAACTGTCTAATTTTATTATGTCTGGAGATAAGAAGTACCTCGCTACTATGCGGCTTGGTGTTGAGACGGATACGCTTGATCCTACAGGAAAAATTATTGGGACTATGTATGTTCCTGATTTTGATCAGCGATATCTAACTGAGACATCCCGTGATTTTCTAGGCAAAATAGAGCAGACTCCACCCCTATACTCTGCTGTCAAGTTTAAGGGGGCTAGGGCTTACAAGCTGGCAAGGAAAGGCATGGATGTACAGCTGAGAAAAAGAACGGTTACCATTCATTCTCTCAGAATCCTGTCGGTCCATTTGCCCGACGTAACAATGGAAATCGTTTGTTCCAGTGGAACTTATATAAGGAGCCTCGCAGCTGACTTGGGCAGGAAGCTTGGGACCGGAGCGCACCTTAAGTCTTTAAGAAGATTAGGCTCCGGATCTTTTGGGGTCGAAGAGGCTATCAGTTCTGAAAAAATATTTTCTGAAGGGATACATGCACTATTGCAAGACAGGATGATTTCCCTGAATTCAGCTCTTCCGGATATGCAGGAGGTTGTAATCGAGGAGGATCTTGAAAAGAAAGTGAGGAGTGGTTATCAACCGAGCCGGAGGGAAATGGTAAGCAGGTTGAAGCCGTTTGTCTGCTACAATGGTCACATTAAACTTACCAGAGAGGGTGAACTGGTTGCTGTTTTAGAAATAAGGAAAACTGAAGATGTTGGCCAAGATAGTGTGAGAATAAAAAGGGTTTTTTTCTGATTTTATACAGTTTGACATTCAGGCAGTTGACTTCAGCTTGGCAAATACTGAAGTTTTTAGATTTTCCGTGACTGTAGCGCGAGATGAGCCAGAGATTTATTATTCTTTGTAGTTTTTTTATAAAGACTGCCAGCATTGCTAATTAAAATTTAGTTAATTTGTTTGAGAGATCAGCTAAACCTTTAGTAATATTTTGAACGAAAATTAGAGGAGGTAACAAAAGTGGTTTTAACACCTGAAGCCAAAAAAGAAATTATCGACCGTTTCAAACTCAGTGATAATGATACAGGTTCACCCGAGGTTCAGATTGCATTGTTGAGTAGTCGAATTAAATATCTTACGGAACATTTCAAAGTTCATAAAAAGGATCATCATTCACGCCGGGGATTACTCAAACTAGTCGGACAGAGGAGAAGATTGCTCAATTACCTGAAGAAACGTGATATGGATAAATATCGATCAGTAATAAAGTCACTGGGAATCCGTAAGTAGGCATTAAGATGTCGGCCTTCTAAAAGCTTTAATGGACTTTGTAATAAATGAAAGGATATGCAAGACAATGATTAAAAACTACGAAATTGAAGTCGATGGAAAGACTTTGTATTTGGAAACTGGCCGGATCGCAAAACAGGCCAGCGGGTCAGTTGTTGTGACCTTGGGAGAAACCGTGGTTCTTGTTACTGCTGTTTCTACTGATGAGGTTCGCGAGGGTATTGATTTCCTTCCCCTTACTGTCGAATACCAAGAAATGTCCTACGCAGGAGGCAGAATACCTGGAAATTTTTTCCGTAGGGACATGGGCAGGCCAGGTGAGAAGGAGACTTTAACTTCTCGGTTGATTGACAGGCCCCTGAGACCTCTTTTCCCTGATAATTATCACTATGAAACCCAGATTATAGCTAGTGTGCTCAGCACCGATAAGGAAAACGAAGCCGACGTTTTGGCGATTTTTGGAGCTTCTGCTGCCCTGGAGGTTTCAGACATTCCGTTTCTGGGACCGATAGCAGCAGTGCGTATCGGCAGAATAGAGAGTAATTTTGTTACCAATCCAACTATAAATCAGCAGGCGGAGAGCGACATAAATCTTGTGGTCGCAGGAAACCATTCAGGTATTGTTATGGTTGAGGGAGGAGGCAATTTTGTATCTGAAGCTGAAATGATAGATGCAATTTTTTACGCTCACCAAGCTATGCAACCCATGCTGGAGATTCAGGAGACCATTAGGAGAGAAGCGGGAAAACCTAAAAGGACTGTCCATGCAGTCGAGGCACCCGATAACAAAAATCTTTTGGAGGATGTGAAAAGGATTGGAACTCCACTTCTTGAAGAAGTTATATGCACTGCCAATAAGATGGCCAGGCAGGATAAAAGGAAGGCGGTTTCTACTTCTATCTTGAATGAACTGAGTGGTAGTTATTCTGGAAAGGAAGCAGAGATCCACGAGGCGGTTCATGACCTTGAGAAGAATCTGGTGCGTCAGATGATTCTGGAAGAAGGAAGGAGAATTGACGGAAGAGCTTTTAATGAGGTCAGGCAAATAGAGTGTATTGTAGGGCTTCTGCCTCGAGTCCATGGTTCAGCTCTCTTTACCCGTGGAGAAACTCAAGGTATGGTGTTGACAACTCTTGGTACAGCACTGGATGAACAGAAGGTGGAGTCAATTTACGGAGATCATTTCAGATCCTTTATCCTTCATTATAATTTTCCTCCATACAGCGTCGGGGAGGCTAAAAGACTCGGTGGTCCAGGTCGCAGAGAAATAGGTCATGGAGCACTTGCAAGGAGAGCCCTTATTCCGGTAATACCCGAAAAAGAAGATTTCCAATACTGTGTCAGAATTGTATCGGAAATTCTTGAATCTAATGGATCTTCATCCATGGCGACCGTATGCGGAGCTTCTCTTTCCCTTATGGACGCTGGAGTCCCGATAAAGGCTCCCGTAGCTGGAGTGGCAATGGGATTGGTTTCAGATGGAGATAGGGTGGCGGTGCTGACCGATATTATAGGAGACGAGGATCATTACGGAGACATGGATTTTAAAGTCACCGGAACTCGTGACGGAATAACGGCATTACAGATGGATATTAAAATAGATGGTATTACTAGAGAGGTTTTACAACAGGCGCTTTCCCAGGCCAGGGAAGGAAGACTGTCTATCCTTGACGAGATGGACAAGGCTATTGCGAAGCCGAGGCTCCATGTATCCCAGTATGCACCAATTATCACAACAATGCACATTAAACCGGAAAAGGTCAGGTTACTTATTGGACCTGGCGGGAAAACGATCAGGGAGATTACGAACATTTCGGGAGCCAAAATTGACGTTGATGATGACGGCCTGGTAACGATTTCTTCGCCTGACAAGGGTTGTGCGGATACGGCCATCAAGATGATCAATGAGATGATTCAGGAAGCAGAAGTGGGCAAACTTTACATGGGAAAAGTTGTTAAAATTATGGACTTTGGAGCGTTCGTAGAAATCTTTCCCGGTACTGACGGCCTCGTTCATATATCCCAGTTAGAAAAAGAAAGGGTTAATAAGGTTACAGATGTCCTCAACGAAGGTGATCAAGTTCTGGTAAAGGTTCTAGAAGTTGACGACAGCGGCAAAATTCGACTCTCACGAAAGGCAGCGCTGGGAGAGAGCCTGGACGATGTATAAAAGAACTGTCCTGAATAATGGAGTCAGAATCTTAACCGAACGGCTTGACCATTTGCGATCCCTCTCACTTTGTATATGGGTTAATACTGGGTCTCGTGATGAGAGGGAAAATGAAAATGGTATATCCCATTTTATTGAGCATATGGCTTTCAAAGGAACCCATAACCGCACGAGCCTTCAAATCGCCAAGGAATTCGATGTTATAGGTGGGTTATCTAATGCCTTCACGGGAAAAGAAAACACCTGCTTTTACGCCAGGGTACTGGGAAAGCATTTCAATCTTCTGTCCGATATCCTTTCGGATATTTTTTTGAATTCCACATACCAGCCAATTGATATGGAACGTGAACGGCAGGTAATACTTCAAGAAATTAGTATGGTTGAAGACACTCCAGATGACAATATCCATGTGCTGTTTAACAGGCTTTTCTGGCTGAATCATCCTATCGGCATGTCCGTTCTGGGGACGAATGACACCGTTTCAGGAATCGATAGAAAAAATATCCTCAAATATATCACTAAATTTTACATAGCCGACAGAGTCATTGTTGCCGGTGCAGGGAATGTGGATCATGAATCAATGGTAGGCTTTTTCGGTCCCCTGTTCGAGGTTTTGGATAAAGGAAGACCCAATCCTCAGAGGGAGGCTCCCTGTTCCAATGCGGGAGTTTCTGTGAATTTCAAGGATCTCGAACAGGTACATATCTGCCTCGGTGGAGAAGCGCCTTCTTATATTAGTGACAAGCGATTTGCCTGTGCTGTCCTAAATGCCATTCTGGGCGGTAATATGAGTTCCCGCCTTTTTCAGGAAGTCAGGGAAAACCTTGGGCTTGCCTATTCTGTTTATTCATTTCTATCGCCCTATATTGATACGGGTTTGCTAGGGGTTTACGTGGGTACCCACGAAAAAAATGTAAACACAGTGCTTGAAGCGATTCGTGGTGAGATAGTCAAGATAAAGAAAGGAAAGCTGAGCCGGTCCGATCTGAGGAGTGCTAAGGACTACCTGATGGGTAGTATATACCTATCGGCTGAGAATCCTGATAACCGAATGATGCGTATTGCTAAAAATGAAGCAATCTTTAACAGATACATTTCTTATGAAGAAATGGAATCTCAGCTTGAGGAAGTCACTTTAGATGATGTCGTAGAAACAGCCGGAGATATATTTGGGGATCACAAAGTCTCCCTCGCCACTCTGGGCCCGTTCAGGAAGGATGATCTTGACATGGGCAACCTACAATTTGATTGATTTGCATCTTATGCCATTCCTTTAAAAGATTAATATTAATGTTATATTTGCTTAGTAGGGCGCTTACTTTTCATTCTACTTGTCACTTATTTTTTCTGATAATCAAAGGTGAAAATATATGGACACCATAGAAATCAAGGTAATGCGATTGGATGAGGACCATGATCTACCACTTCCGGCATATGAATCAAAAGGGTCATCCGGACTTGATGTCAGGGCATACGTCAGAGAACCGGTTGTGCTGAAGCCAGGTGAAATAAAGCTGATTCCTACCGGACTGTCTGTGTCGATTCCGATTGGATACGAGGCCCAGATACGGCCGCGTAGCGGCCTTGCTCTGCACCATGGTATAGGGATGGTTAATTCACCAGGCACCATTGACTCTGATTATAGGGGTGAAATAGGTATTATCATGGTCAACTGGGGAACGGAACCGTTTACAATACAAAAGGGTGACCGAATTGCCCAAATGATCATATCCCGAGTTTATTCCGCAGAGTTCATCGAGGTGGCTGATCTTGATGAGACGGATAGAGGAGATGGGGGGTTCGGGCACAGCGGCATATTATGATTATATCTTTACGGGTTTCAGCTCTCAGTACGCGGCATATCTGCCGCTGAAAACGGTATTAAGAATGAGATTTTCAATTCTGGCATCTGGTAGTGGAGGGAACGCATTCTACGTAGAGACTGATTGTGCGAGAATACTGATTGATGCCGGGCTGAGTTGCCGTGAAATAGAACGACGTCTCGAAAAAGTTGGTGTAGAAGCAAAAGGGCTGGATGCTCTGGTCATCACGCATGAGCATATAGATCATATAAGGGGAGCTGGTCCCCTTGCCAGACGCTTCGGTGTACCAATTTATATAAACCGAAAGACCTATGAAAAAGGAGTTAAATTTTTAGGCAATATAGCCAGTACGATAATCGTACAAACCGGACAGACTATTGAAATCAATGACCTTACCATTAAGACCTTCACAAAATGCCATGATGCGGTTGACCCCTTTGGAATCGTGTTGAACTGTAACGGTGTTAGCATTGGGCTGGCAACAGATCTGGGGCGCAGCACGGGACTTGTAGAAGACAGTCTCAAGGGTTGCAACGCGCTTGTCATGGAATTTAACTATGATCCCATTATGCTTAAACAGGGGCCTTATCCGCTGGACGTAAAGAGAAGGATTGAAGGACAGGACGGGCATCTTTCTAACCAACAGGCAGGAAATTTGCTTCGTGCAGTTTCCCACGAAAAATTAAAGATACTCGTCCTCGCCCATCTGAGCAAGACCAATAATCATCCCGATAAGGCATATAAAGCAGCTGCAGATATTCTCGAGCACTGCGGACTCAGCGGAATCAAAATTCTGACCGGCGATCAGGATGAGCCCGGTCCTCTAGTTGAGTTAGTGTAGATTGGAAGCGGCCGGTTTTTTATTAAATAACCTTAGGGTCTTGACTAGAACAGGGGGTTTTCCCTGAACATTTTTAGTCCAGCATAGAA
>CAZVGY010000055.1:0-24350 GCA_964627015.1 uncultured Desulfobacteraceae bacterium | reverse complement strand
CTCACATACAGGGGACTTGCACCCCATAAGTTCACGCCCATGCCGGGCGTACACATGGCACTCAACGTGACACGCTACTATCTTGCCGAATTAGCCTTTTGTGGTTTGCAGAATATTTACATTTAACCATCTTATGGTGGCGGGTACCGCGTGCTCGTTAGTTAAACGTTCGGTAAATGGATTTGGATAAAATGATCATTAATGATGCGATAACAGATTCTGAAAAGACATTTCCATACAAAAAGTTGCTTGAGCATGATTATTTCAAAAAATATCGAAATGCCTATTACGAAATGCCAAAGCGCGGTTATCGGTTAGGTCCACGAAATTACTATAATCTTCTTCTCTTTATCAGTGAAATCCATGATTACAACATGCAACATGCAAAGGGGTTTATAAAAAGGCTGAAGACCGAGGGGAAAGACTGGAAAAATGCTGAAGCCATATTTTCTGAAATCATAGTTTACAGGTATTATATAAGGCCAGTGTATGAAGGCCTTATCAAAAATATTCATAAAATTAATAGTGAATGCGACATCATAATTGAACTTCTGGACGGTACAAAACAATATTTAGAAGTTTTTTGTGTGATGCCAGATTTTAAGATGTCTTCCAAGCCCGGTGAGATTGTAGTTGGTGATGTAAAGACGCATACTCAAACTGAAATGGCTTCTATAAGGCAGAAGCTTCTTCGCAAAATTGATAAACAGAAGCAGTTCACGAAGCCAAGAGATAATTTTGCTGTAATTGAACTTAATGACAGTCTAATTGCAGGTGACTTCGCAATCTTATCCTCGCTTTCTGATGGTTACAAAATCAGCATAAACAAAGACACTATGAAGGCAGTTTCTTCGGGTTACGACTGGTCGAAATCAGTATTCAATGATGAAAGCACAAAATATCTGAAAGGGATCATATATTTCAATTTGGGCGACTACCAATCAAGAAAAATTATAATGAACAACAATTATAGGGATATCTGAACACCGGACAACCGCATTAACAAGGATGCGTGTTTCGCTGGTGCTCCAGGCGCACCTGTGATGCGGAACGCTTCAGATATTTTGATTTGTGTTACTCCAAAATATGGAAAGAAAATATTACAAAAAGATAGATGACCCCTCCAAATATCAATAAAAAAGGGACCAAACTTGACCACCATTTGACCCCCTAAATTGACCCTATCGTAAGATATAACTAACTAATATTATTAAGATAAATGGTGCCGAAGGCGGGACTTGAACCCGCACGGGCGTGGCCCACTACCCCCTCAAGATAGCGTGTCTACCAGGTTCCACCACTTCGGCACGGCCTAGCACGCATTACTTCTGATTCTGAGTCTCACCTGCCGGCGCCTGCGGCACAGCGGTTTCCTCCACTGCTGCCGGCGCCTCAGTATTTGAGACCCCTTCCATGATAGATGAGGTAATCCCCTTTCCAAAAAAGATAGAAAGGCCCAGAGAGGTCAGCATAAACACAATAGCAGCACCGGTCGTGATTTTCTGCAGGAATGAGGTGACTCCCGAGCTGCCGAAAACAGCCTGGCTGGACCCACCGAACGCTGCGCCCATACTAGCTCCCTTGCCCTTCTGAAGCAGCACAATCAGGATCAGTGCTATGCATACAAATACATGAACAAGGACAAGAATAAGTTTCATTATCAACCTCTTCCTAAAAATACAGGCCCCTAAGGCCCTTAAGTTCCATAATTTTTTTTTATAACTTTATACGTATAATTTTGCAATAAAAAAATCGGGAGTGCGATTAGAATATATAAGAATATCACCAACACTAAACAGCAAAAATCCCCTGAGTGCCCTCACATCCTCTTAAAATTAATCATGTCCACAAAAGAATCCGCCTTTAGGCTTGCACCGCCGACGAGGGCCCCATCTATATCCGCTTGTGACATGAGGGACTTTATATTATCTGGTTTCGCACTACCCCCGTAAAGAATTCTAGTCTCGTTCGCTGTTTCAACGTTAAAGTTCTCCTTAATCCATTCCCTCACAAACCTGTGCACCTCCTGGGCTTGCTCCGGAGTGGCGGTTCGGCCTGTACCTATGGCCCACACTGGCTCATAAGCCAAAATCGTTGATCCAGGCATTAGATGCTCAGTTTTTAGATTATTGAGTGACGTATCCAATTGCTCCCTAATCACGTCAAATGTCTGTTCCGCTTCTCTCTGTTCGAGAGTTTCGCCGATACACATTATTGGAATCAGGCCCAGAGAAATGGCGGTCTTCACTTTTAAATCGATCAGCTCGCTAGTTTCATGAAACAGGGATCTTCGCTCAGAATGGCCAAGTATAACGTGTGTGCACCCGGCGTCCTGAAGCATATTGCCGGATATCTCCCCGGTGTAAGCGCCACTCAATTCATTGCACATGTTCTGGGCACCAAGAAATATGCTGGATCCTTGAATAGCCTGTCTGACAGCCGTCAGTGCAGTAAAAGGAGGCGCCACCAGGACATCTACTTCTGAGCCGGTCATGCCCGCTGCTATAGCACTTACCAGCTCTACAGACTCCTTAATATTCAGGTTCATTTTCCAGTTACCGGCTATCAATGGCTTTCTGTCGGTCATTCTTAACTCCTCTGACTTAATAAACACCCCAAGCAGAAGTCAAAATCGGATTCATCCGCACCTAAAACAAACCTATTCTAACAACCGGCCATGTAGATAGCCAAATCCACCATCCGGTTTGCATACCCAAACTCATTATCATACCAGGCAAGTACCTTGACCATATCTCCTATTGCCATAGTCGAAGGCGCATCTATGGTTGAGGAAACCGAGCTACCGTTGAAATCAATTGAAACAAGAGGTTCATCACAGTACGCGAGTATCCCCTTGAGTTCATTCTCGGCGGCCTGTCTCATCGCAGTGTTGACTTCATCCGCTGTAGCTGATTTGTCTAACTGGGCTACCAGATCCACTACCGAAACATTAGGGGTCGGCACTCGAATAGCCATTCCATTCAATTTCCCCTTTAACTCAGGCAGGACAAGAGAAACCGCCTGGGCTGCACCTGTAGTAGTAGGAATCATGGAAACTCCTGCAGCTCTTGCCCTGCGGAGGTCTTTATGTGGAAAATCCAGCAATCGCTGATCCCCTGTATAGGCATGTGTCGTGGTCATAAGGCCCTTCTTGATTCCGAAATTATCCAGCAGAACCTTGCAAGGAGGGGCCAGGCAATTGGTAGTACAGGAGGCATTTGATATTATATGATGGTTGCCGGGATCATAATCCTTGTGGTTTACTCCCATCACGATTGTTACATCAGGGCCTTTCGCGGGTGCGGATATAATAACTTTTTTTGCCCCGGCCTTCAGATGAGCGGCAGCTTTATCGCGCTCCCTGAAGAGTCCCGTGCATTCCATGACAGTTTCGACACCGGTTTCCCCCCATCCAAGGCTTGCCGGCTCTTTTTCTTTGAATATCTCGATCTCCCTGCCATCAACAATCAGGGAGTGGTCGGTGCTCGAAATATCAGCATCCAAAACCCCGTGAACAGAGTCATATTTCAACAGGTGTGCAAGAGTGGACGGTTCTGTGAGGTCGTTAATGGCAACAAATTCAATGCTGTCATTTTTGTGCCCAGCCCTGAAAACCATCCTCCCGATTCGCCCAAAACCATTAATAGCTACTTTCAACGACATGCTCTACCTCCTCAATATAGATTACCGTCAAACATACCACAAAAGGGTCACTGTAAGCCGGCGAACAATATAATAACAAAAAAGCTTATCTCGCTAAAAAAACCAGGTATATTTAGCAAAAACAATCGCCGTGACTCTCAAAAAAACAGGACTGAATATCACCCTACTTGTTTAGGGCATTCCCGCTATACCCTCTACACTGCCTGAAATAGAAAGAGTCATGACAATAGCATCTTCATTGGTATCTCTGTAATACAGCCTCCTGCGGGAAGTCTCCTCAAAACCGGCCTTCTCATAAAGCAGTCTTGCTGTGCGATTGGAAGGCCTTACCTCCAGCCAAACTAATCTGGCTCCCTTATTCCTGCCATATTCAAGCATTTTTGCCAGGAGAAGAAAACCAAGCCCTCTCCTCCTCTGCCCGGGACTTATAGCAATATTCATTAGATGAATCTCGCTGGAAAAAAACCAGAAGCAGATGTAACCGCAAAATTCTTCATTCACTATAAGCGCCCACATGCTTGAGACAGGGTTATTCACTTCATCTTCGAATGCTTTGGCGGTCCAGGGAGTCGGAAAAGATACATTTTCAATTTCCAAAATCTTATTTTGGAGAGATTGCAAATTATCCTTTGTAATCGGCACGATAGAGATCATTCCGTTTTTAAGAGCTTTCCAGCCAGCGCGATGCTCCTTCTACCGGCCTGCTGCGCTCTTTCACCGAGTTCAGTCAGTGTCACATTATCTCTATCCTGGGCAACCGCGACGACCATAGGCAAATTAACACCTGTCAAGACCTCGACCATCTCTTCCTTTAAAAATGAAAGGCTTAGATTGGAAGGAGTCCCCCCGAACATATCAGTGAGAACTAGGACTCCCTGACCTCTGTCAAGTGCCTTAATCTTGTTTGCAATAACCTTCAGCATCTTCTCGCTGGCGGTGGTTTCCGTAATAGAAATTGAATCAGAGGCCTCCATCCGCCCTACTATGAATTCAGCCGCATTCAGCAATTCTTTGCCCAGGTCGCAGTGAGAAATAATAAGCAATCCGATCATAATTCTCCTGAAAATAGATCTACAGAATCAGGGTTCATCATCAGTTTTAACAATAGTATCATAGAGATCTTCTCTAGTTTCGACTTCCATAAGCTTTTTTCGAAAGGCGCTGCTCTTGAGAATCTTCGCTAGCTTAGCAAGAATCTGCAGGTGGTACCCAGAAGAATTCTCAGGCGCCACCAACAGGAAAAAAAGATACACAGGCTGACCGTCCATTGAATCGAAATCAAGCCCCTCCCTGCTTCTGCCAAAAGAGACAATCGGCTGTCTAATAGAGTCCAGTTTTCCATGAGGGATGGCGACTCCATCCCCTATGCCTGTACTTCCCAGCCGTTCTCTCTCAACCAGGACTTTAACGAGTGTATGCTTATCGACTGAAGAATTATGCCCTGATATCACTTCGGAAAGCTCTTCCAAAACGCCCTTTTTATCAGCCGCCTTGAGCTCAGGTATGATATTGGTTTCGTCTATAATTTCGGCAAATTTCATATTATCAACCCGCAAGCGATTAAACACGATCAATACCTGCATTCGGTCGTGTTTTAGCATAAAATATGGGATCTCGTAAGGCATCCCCGAAAGAGAACGAGAATTCCCTTAAAAGACGTTTATAACACTATCCAGTAGTTTGAAACAAATAACAAGTCTTTATCGCCACTAAACCTTGGGTTCTACAAGCCCGAGGTTGCCGTCGCCTTTTTTGTATATCACATTGATTTCCCTGGATTTTGAGTTTCTGAAAACCAAAAATCCCTGCTTTGAAAAATTAAGCTGTATTGCAGCCTCCTCCGGGTCCATCGGTTTTGAATCCAATTCTTCCGGGACTATCACCGGTCCATCATGCGCGGATGATGTAGCCTCCTCCCGCTCCTCTACTGCAGGACCCGCCTCATTTCTAATACTGTCCGACCGATGATCTCTTGTCTTGGATATATGCCTCTTGACTTGCTTTTCGATCTTGTCCATGACCTGATCGATAGCGGAATACATATCGCCTGTTTCCTCAACAGCCTTTATCATAGTCCCGTTTATACTGACGGTCACATCAGCCAGATGTCTAAACTTTTCCACTGTCAAAACTATATGGGCCTCCATAGGAGAATCGAGATATTTTTTAATCTTGGAGACCTTCTCTTCTGCGTAAGCCTTCAGGCTCTCAATAGGCTCAGTATGTCGGAATGTTACCGTAATATCCATAAAATCTTCCTCCTGAATAAAATATCCTGAAAAAACGGACAGATCGTGGGCCGCTTAAGTTAATAAATATTCCTGCGTTTCCTCGAAGGCAGGATACCCATTGACTCCCGATATTTGGCGACAGTCCTCCGTGCGACTTTTATATTGAATTTTTCCAGGGTGTCAGCGATCTCCTGATCACTGCAAGGTTTTTTCTTGTCTTCCGTCTTTATTACATTCCTTATATGTTCTCTTACACTTTCAGAAGCGATGCAATCTCCATTAACCCCACCGATTGAACTGTTGAAAAAGAACTTCAGTTCCAGAACTCCCTGAGGTGTATGGACATATTTGTTAGTAGTAACTCTGCTGACGGTAGACTCATGCATGTCAATATCTTCCGCCACATCACGAAGGACGAGAGGCTTAAGGTGAGTGATCCCGTTATCAAGAAAATTCCTCTGAAACCGAACAATGCTCTCCGTCACTCTGTAAATGGTCCTTTGCCTCTGATGAATGCTTTTTATAAGCCAGGAGGCTGACTTCAGCTTTTCCTGCACATACGTCCTGGCGTTCTCGGACATGGAATCCTTACTGCTAATAACATCCTTATAGTAAGAACTTATCCTCAGCTTGGGCAGGCCGTCTTCGTTAAGTAAGATCTGATAATCATCGCCGACTTTAAAGACATAGATATCAGGGGTTATATAGATAGTCCTTTCTCCGGAATAACACCTGCCGGGTTTCGGCTCAAACCCCTGTATGATGGATACAGCAGCCAGTACTTCCTTGACAGTCACGCAGAGAGCCTTGGCAATACGGTCGAATTTTCTGCCCTCCAGCTCCGCCATGTAATCCATTATCATCTTTTCAACAAGAGTTCCCCCAAGGCCCTGGAATCTAGTCTGAATCAACAAACACTCACGCATATTCTGAGCCGCTACACCTACTGGATCGAAATTCCTGATAATATCCAGAGTCTCCAGCACCCTTTCTAACGGGTACCCTGTAATCTGTGAAATCTCTTGGGGTGTAGTTTCCAGGTAACCCTCATCGTTCAAATTACCTATAATATTGGCACCTATCTCTCGCTGATCAGCATCCAGATGATTCATACTCAACTGCCACATAAGATGATCAGCTAAAGTTGCCTCCTCAGAGGTCATCGTCTCAAAGGAGGGCCCTTCCTTGTCTTCATAGGAGGCGTCGGCCCAGCCGGTATTGTATTCCGACAGATAATTGTCCCAGTCAACGTCTTTCCATGCATGATCTTCGGCAGTAACATCCGGGAGAGTCGATTCTACGCTGTGTGCTGGTTCCTCTTTTTCGACCTCGAAATTACCCTCATCGTCGCTATCCGCATCAATCTGTTCTTCCAGTACCGGGTTCTCCTGCATTTCATCGTAAATAGCATCCAGCAGTTCCATTCTGGAAAGTTGCAGAAGCTTTATTGCCTGCTGCAACTGAGGTGTCATTATCAATTGCTGACTCAGAGTCAGAGATTGTTTCAGTTCCAAAGCCATTGCGAATCTATCTGCATCCTGAATTCAAAATTACAAATTAAAATTTTCACCGAGGTAGGCGCTTCGCGCCAATTCACTATCCACTATCTTTTCCGGAGGTCCCGACTCAATAACCCTCCCTTCACTAATGATATAAGCCGTGTCACAAACGCTCAGTGTCTCCCTAACATTATGATCAGATATAATAATACCCAATCCTCTCTTCTTCAACCGCCTGATAATCTGTTGAATATCGTTTATGGCCAGGGGATCGATACCAGCAAAGGGTTCGTCCAGCAACATAAACCTGGGTTCCGTTACCAGCGCCCTTGTTATCTCCAATCTCCTGCGCTCACCACCGGACAGGGAGGATGCCTTTTGCTTGGCCAGATGAGAAATATCAAGCTCGGCGAGAAAATTCTTCAGCCTGGTTTTCCGTTCAACTGGCTGTATATCCAGGGTTTCCAGGATGACCAGTAGATTTTCTTCTACCGTCAATTTCCTGAATACAGAAGGTTCCTGGGCCAGGTAATTGATTCCCTTCCTCGCCCTAACATACATGGGATCATCTGTGATATCCCTGTCGTCCAGAAACACCTTTCCCTTGTTCGGTTTCGCAAGGCCAACTATCATATAAAAAGTAGTCGTCTTGCCGGCGCCGTTGGGACCAAGGAGACCGACTATCTCCTGCCTCTCGAGGGTCATGCTCACACCGTCGACCACCCTCTTCCCGCCGTATATCTTAACCAGATTGTCTGTACGTAGAGATTCCTCAATCATGGCCAAAAAGACTACCTCTCCTCGCTATTCTCGCTCTCGCGTTTGGGGAAAATAGTGGCCCTGACCTTTTTATCCTGCGAACCTTCCACAACGCTCCTGTTTTCTTTAAGAAAAATCGTGATTTGTTCCCCTTCTACAAAATCGTCGCCCTGTTTGACAACCGGTTTGCCGGTTAAGACTACTGTTTCATTATTTTTGTAAAACACGGCCTTTTCAGCAGTGGCTGTGCCGCCTGAGAGCCGATTTATCCTGACATTCCCTGTAGCGACTATCTTTTCTATTCTTGCACTGGTAGTTCCGGCACCCTTCTCATCAGGCAGGCTCTCATAAAATACACTCATTTTAAGACAGTCTATTTCCAGGTTGTCCTCCCTGGCATTGACATCGCCCGTAAAAGTAACCATTTTCAGTTTTTCATCCACTTCCATGGTATTTGACTTTATGGTTATGGAATTCTGCGGTCTCTCCCCGCTTTTCTCCTGTAAGGTTTCTGGATGAGCCGGAACTAAAAGTATGGACAAGCTGAATATAAGTGCAGTTATCAGGAATATGCCCTGTTTAAGTTGCTTCATTTATTTAGAGCCTCCCTGTCCAGGACTGTGATGACATTTGAAAGTATTCTCAATCTTTCATTCCTAAGATCAGCAACCATGCCTCGACCGGTCACATAAAAAAAGGGCCCGAATATCCTGATGGGCTTATCAGTACTCAGGTGCCCTCTCTTTTCATTCAGCAGCATATGCTCGCCAACGAATCTATATCCATTGGCAGAGTTTCCATTCAGGTCTCCCCGCAAATCAAGCTCACCGGAATCTCTGAAGTAATTCCCCTTCTTCCCTGTAAGCCTAAACCAGGGTTTGTTTTCCGGCTCAACTTTCAACTCGAAGTTATGAAAAAGAAAGGAATTCTTGTCCTGAGAAAACAGGACTTCACTGGCATCCAGCACCCATTTAACCCCCTTGTCAGGATCCTCATGAGTGTAATGGATGTCCTTTAGCTTCAGACCCTCCCCCTGCACGATCTCCTTGACAACAGTCCTCTGAATGATCTCTTTTCCTGATCCTGTCAGGTAGAGTGCAACTAGCGCAAGTAAAAGCACCAAGCCGACCAGAGGCCATTGTTTTTTTAAAAAGCCAGTCACGATGAGATATTATATCAACGCCTAATTTGTTCTGTAAAGGGTATTTTAAGGAGCAGAAACCAGCAGTTCATGCCATTTACCCTGAGATCTGAGAATCAATTCACAGACTTCCCTGACTGCTCCATATCCTCCTCTGGATTTGGTAATCAGGTCAGCCTCCTCACGGACCTCTCGCGCGGCATCAGACACTGCTATTCGAAACCCGGACAACGTGAACATTCCAATATCAGGAATATCATCTCCCACGCAACAGGCTTCCAGACGATCATAACCCTTTTCATCCAGCAACCGCCTGCATAAGGTTGTCTTATCTGAAATGCCCTGATAAACCTCTTTTACTCCCAGCTCTTTAGCTCGATGTTCAATCGCCATTGAGGTCCTGCCTGAAATCAGAATCACCTCGATACCCCCACGCATCAGCAGTTTCAGGCCCTGACCGTCTTTGACATCAAAGGACTTCATCTCTTCTCCACGGTCATTTATGGTAATACGGCCGTCCGTCATAACGCCGTCCACATCTAAGAAAAGCACCTTTATCTTGGCGGCCTTTTCTTCTGTTGTCATATTCTTTTCTCCTTGGTCATGACAGCTAAACCCTCAAATGCATTAACCCGGTTCCAGCGCATTAAGTAGGAATTTTATCCAAACCTTTTCAAAACAGACATTTCTTCTTAAATACTTACCCCCCTTGTCTTGCCCGTAATGAGTAAACAAGGAGTTTCTTGCCTCCCGCTTGACCTCTTTTATTGATTTCGGAGTAAGATTTTCCGATGGCGGGTTATCCTGAAAAGGCGGTAAACTTTCATGATCTCATGAGGTCATGGATCTCCTTGAGCACCCCCAGCAGAGGCCTGAGTTCCTGGAGGGGTAATGAATTGGGTCCGTCACAGAGGGCGGAATTCGGGTCGGAATGCACCTCTATGAAAACCCCGTCTGCTCCTGCTGCGACAGCTGCCTTTGACAGAGGTTCTACAAACTCCCTCTGGCCTCCTGAGCAAGTACCCGCTCCCCCTGGAAGCTGAACACTGTGGGTGGCATCGAAAATAACCGGAAATCCCATCTCCTTCATAATCACGATAGACCTGATATCAACCACGAGATTATTATACCCGAATGAGCTTCCCCGCTCCGTGACAAAAACCTGATTGTTCCCTGTGGAGGTCACCTTTTCAACAGCGGGCTGCATATCCCAAGGGGAAAGAAATTGTCCCTTCTTGATATTTATAGGCAGGCCGGTTTTAGCGGCGGCAACGATAAGATCCGTCTGGCGGCACAGGAATGCAGGGATCTGAATTACATCCAGCACATCCGCGGCCCTGGCAATTTCCCCGACCTGGTGCACATCGGAAAGGACCGGAAGCCCGATCGATTCCTTCACCTTGTTTAAAATTACAAGCCCTTCATCCAGGCCTGGTCCCCTGAAGGAGCTCAAAGAAGTTCTGTTCGCCTTGTCGTATGAGGACTTGAAAATGACCGGAATATGGAGATCTTCGCCTGTTTTTTTCAATAAATCTGCAATTTCAAGGGTAGCGGTTTCATCTTCAATTACACAGGGACCGGCAATAAGAAAAAAAGGGCCCCGCTCATATAATATGGAATCGCCTATATGTATAGTGTTTACCATCCAGCTATTTACTCCCGAACAGCAAGAAAATTCCGGTCCAGTAATCCAGGCCCGGTAACAGAGAGTTGTTATATTTAGCTTAAGGCAACCTGAAAGTCAAGGAAAGCACAGTGCCCTTCATTTAAGCTGCGGGATGATAAAATTTTACAGCCTCATTGGCAATGAAAGTATCGAATTATAAATTATAAAGTATTTGTACGAAAGAAAGTTTTCCTTGTAAGTAAAACATATACATTCTATTATACAAAGTTAAAAGTTTTTCCTGGAGGCTTTATCAGCATGACACAAAAAAAGACTTCAAAGACAATCGAAGAGATTAACCAGAAAATCAAATCCGGAAAGGTAGTAGTGGTTACGGCCAGTGAAATGACTAAGATAGTAAAAAAGAAAGGTCCCAGGCAGGCCGCAAGAGAAATCGATGTCGTTACAACTGGCACATTCTCAACAATGTGCTCTTCCGGGGCCTTTATAAATTTCGGCCATACAAAACCCGCTATCAGGGCCTCGCGCGCTTGGCTCAATGATGTGCCGGCTTATGCAGGAATCGCGGCCGTTGATATCTATCTCGGGGCCGCTGAACCCTCCGAGAATGACCCGTTAAACAGAGTGCACCCTGGGAGTTTTAAATACGGTGGGGGGCATGTTATACAGGATCTCCTTGAAGGGAAAAAGGTCGAACTCAGGGCCATATCCTACGGTACGGATTGTTATCCGAACCAGGAGATTAAAAAGAGGGTCACCCTGGATCAGCTTCCATATGCGGTTTTGTTAAACCCAAGAAATGCCTACCAAAATTATAACTGTGCCATAAATTTGAGCAACAGGACTATCTATACATATATGGGTATTTTAAAGCCGAACGCAGGCAATGCAAACTACTCAACGTCCGGCGAATTGAGCCCGCTTATTAATGATCCCTACTACCTTACCCTTGGAATAGGCACAAGAATCTTTCTGGGAGGGGCACAAGGTTATATCATTGGCCCCGGGACACAGCACAAACCAGATGTCCAGAGGGCGGATAATGGCACACCTCTGAGTCCCGCTGGCACGCTCATGGTAATGGGAGATTTAAAAAAAATGTCGCCGCGGTGGGTGGCAGGTGTAAGTTTGGCCGGCTACGGGTGCTCACTTGCAGTGGGTCTGGGCGTTCCAATACCCATTCTTAATGAGGACATGGCCCGTTTTACAGGTGTCTCGGACGAGGAGATCTTCACTCAAATCCTTGATTATGGAAACGATTATCCAAGAGGAGAGGCAGTCAGCCTTGGACAGGTGAGCTATGCGGAATTGAAAGGGGGCAAAATCCTTTTCAATGGCCAGGAAGTACCTACGGTCCCTCTTTCCTCATATGTGAGGGCGGTGGAAATCGCCGAGACTCTAAAAGACTGGATAAAAAAAGGTGAGTTTTTTCTCACAGAGCCCCAAGAAACCCTTCCTTCGGTCCCTTTCCGCTCCTGACACAAAAAGGTACCGGCCTCCCGGCGAAAAAAATGCTTCGGCATTGCCTTGGGGACCCCAGGGGGCGTCTGATACAGGTCAACAAAATGTATCTTTATTCCTTCATCTAGAAATGGTATAGAGATTTCCTGGTAGAATCCAAGCATTGTATCCAGTTTCCTTCAGCACAGGATGAGTGGCGGTTATGGAAATATTGCTTACCGCATTGATGTGGGGTTGTATAAGCGCCGTTTCTCTACCGCTTGGAGCGGTCATCGGGCTCTGGACAATCCCCCCTAAGAAAATAACATCCTCACTGATGGCATTCGGTGGAGGGGCGCTTCTATTTGCACTCACTATTGAGCTGTTTGCACATTCACTTCATACCTCACATGAAGGCCATGACAGCTGGATAATCATTGCAACAATGATCGGAGCACTCGTTGGCGGTCTTCTATTTGAATTCTTAAATCAACTCTTAAACAATCGAGGCGCCTTTCTCCGCAAGACCTCTCAAATAAAAAAACACATTGTGAAGCTTAAACGGCACAGAGCAAAAAAAATGCTCCAGGCTTTGAGCAAGATCAAGCTACTTCAGGCACTGCCTCCTGAACAAATCGCCCAACTTATCCCTAATCTAAGGACAATCAAATTCTCGGCCGGCGACACTATTTTTAAACAGGGAGACACTGCTTCGGAGCTTTATTTTATTTTCGAGGGGAAGGTACAGGTTATTCGTGAAGCAGAGGGCGATACCAAATTGATTGCCGAACTGGAGGAAGGTAATACTTTCGGTGAAATAGCCCTTATTTCGGATAAGCCCAGAACAGGCACGGTTCGCGCGTTAACAGATGTGGAGTTATGCTCACTTCACAAACTCGAGTTTGAGGAGCTGATAAAACAATCCCCTGGCATCAGAGATGCCAGCAGCAAGATGGTAAAAGAAAGGCTTTATGATATACAGTTAAAAGACACTACCCTCGTAGGAAAAGCTAAAATATGGGAGGAAAGCGCACAGACCAACCTGGATCGCCTCTCTATTCCAGTTACAGAAACTGATCTCGATCGAGAGATAAAGGAATATGGCGCAGGAGGTGCGGCCCTCGCCATCTGGCTGGGAATTGCACTTGACGGTATCCCTGAATCCCTGGTTATAGGCATGCTTGTGGTTATTGCAAAAGCATCTGGTACGGCAATGAGCATGGCTTTCATTGCCGGTGTATTTCTTGCAAATCTACCGGAAGCCATGTCCAGTGCCGTTACCATGAAGCGACAGGGCTCGAACTTTGGAAAGATCTTCTGGATGTGGATGTCCCTGTGCGTGATGACCGGTGTCGGAGCCCTGGTGGGAGCTTTGATTTTCCCGGCACACCCGGAAGGGGCCTTGAGGTATTTTATTTCAGGAATCGAAGGCGTAGCCGCCGGTGCCATGCTCACTATGATTGCCGAAACCATGCTTCCGGAGGCATTCGAGCAGGGGGGTGGTACCATAGTAGGCCTCTCCACGCTCGTGGGTTTTTTGGCAGCCCTCACAGTGAAAATTTTCAGTCTTTATTGAAGCCTGAATAATGAGTCAAACTAAAGCATAAGGTCTCAGGCTTTCTTCTCTGTAAAACTTGAAAACTCTGCCGGAAGTACATGGCGGAATGATCTAGTTCAGCTCAATTTGGGTTGACATACCGGTGTAAACTCTCTACCCTCGATGAGAAAGCTATGGCCCTGAAAAATTCATTTGAGAGGTTTTTGTCTTAATGAAGGACGACATCATTCTTGCAGAGGTTGAAGGTGAAGGGATGATGATTGATGTTGAGAAGGGCACCAGCTATTTTCTCAACGAGACAGGCCTTTTTATTTTTAAATTACTGAACCAGGGAAAAAGTTTAAAAGAGATAAAAGCGGCATTATTGAAGGAATATGATGTTGATGAAACAGAGGCGGAAAACGATATTCGGGAATTCATAGAAAAGCTGAATAAAAAGGCATTGCCATGGGAAAAAAAAGATACATAAGGCCGGATATAAGGGAAGAGTCTCAGATACTTACGGTCAGGGCCTGGGTTACCCAAACACAGTATGTGTTATCCCCTCCAACAACAAGTACAAGCTATTCCCTGTCCACTGCCTCTGAAGCCGTAACCGAGACAAGTTATGCCCTGCTCAACTCGATTACTGAAAGCAATGTCGCTCTGCAAACAATCGTCACTAGAACGAGCGTCGCACTGCAGCGCATTCTTTCGCGGGCGGCACAATAATGAAAAAACCATAGGGTAGCCAACCTTCCCTCCAATGCTAATCCACGAGTCTTTAATATTTTCAAGACATGCTGTATAACGTTGCCATAGATATAACAAATCATTGCAATTTCGACTGCATCCACTGCCTGCGGGATAAAGTAGCCCCCAGGTCCCATATGAGTGTCGAGCTTTTCGACTCGATCCTCAGGGAAATTACCTCGGTGGGCATTATGAACGTGTGCCTCACTGGAGGGGAACCGGCTCTTCACCCCGAATTAAATGATTTATGTGAGCTTCTGGCCGATTATAATGTTCGATTCAGTCTGGTCAGCAATGGTTTCCTTTTTGAAGATAAAATTCTTCCTGTTTTTAACTCGAAGGTGAGAGATCATCTGACCGGTGTGAGTTTCAGCCTGGATGGAGCAACATCCTCCTCACATGACATGATACGAAAAGAGGGTAGTTTCAATAAAGTAATCAGCTCAATAGAGGCGTGCGTCAGAGAAAGAATCCCGGTATCGGTCAAAAGCATAGTCCACCGTAAAAACATGCAAGATATTGTGGAGCTTGCGAATTTATGCGGAGCCCTGGGAGTCGGAAATCTTGGGTATGTTCTGCTTACACCGACCCCCCGTCTTGTGTCAGAAGACCTTATGCCCACCGCAGAGGAATATAATGAGGTTATCAGGTTTATAATGGGCAGGATTATGCCCTCTTTTTCCGTGGCTATCAATGTAGAGGGCTATGCAGACCCTGAATACAAGGTCCCCTTCTGTAACCCCGCTCATGGACTGTCAATCGACCATCTGGGCAATCTTATTTTCTGCTGTAATCTATCTCACCCCACAAATGGAAACAGGCCGGACAAATTCGGAAAGGAATATTTAGGGAATATCAAGGAAATAGGTATTCAGGAAGGGATTCTCCGGCATTACCGGACCCTGGCATGGTTTATGGATAAGATTTTACATTCAGACTTCAAAAAAGAAGGGCCTGTTAACTGTACGAAGTGTTTCAGGCTTTTCGGAAAACTGAAATGGATGGAACAGGATGAGAGCGCCGACCATTGACATTGTTAATTTCTGCAATTTTAACTGCCGGCATTGCCTTGTGGCGAAGTCCGCAGTGCAAGTATACATGGAAAAGGAGATGTTCTCCGATCTTATGAGACAGCTCTTTAATCTCGGGTTCAGGTACGCCGGCATCACCGGATCTGGTGAGATCTCGCTCCATCCGCAGCTCGAGGATATGTTTCAGATTCTTGCTGAAAATAATATTGATTTTGAGATCCTGACCAACGGCTACCTGTTCAAGGAGCGCATATTCCCTTTGATACGATCCCCTCAAATACATAAGCGTATACAACTGGTCGGCTTCAGCCTGGACAGCGCCAACGAAGAAAAGCATGACCGAAACAGGAAAAAAGGAAGCTTTAGAAGAATTATTGAAGCCATAGGACTTTGCCGTTTGATGGGGATACCCTGCTACATCAAAACTGCTGTAACAAACGCAAATAAGGAAGAACTCCGGGATATTCTTCTCTTTACATCCGGGCTGAATGTTATTTCACAATCTTTCATGTTTATTCAGCCCACACGACGCCTAATAGAAGAGGAGTTGATTCCGGATCCACAGGAGATATACCAAATCTTCACCAAGCTTGCCGGGTGGCAATCCATATTTCCAAGGTTGAAAATTGAGGCGTTCAATACCACTAATGACATATTCACATGTAATGCGTTTTTCAAGTTCGGCTTTGATGAGGAAGGCAATTTCCTCCTCTGCAACAACCTGAGTAACGTAGGGACTTCAGAGGACTCTTATAAAGGTAAAGAATGTCTCGGCAATATCAAGAATGTTCCGTTGACTGATCTGATTGTGCGGCATATGAATTTTCTGCCGGATATCTTAAAATGGCGGTTTGAAAGAAAGGATATCATAAAGAAAGCGCCTCTTTCTCTATGCAACTGGTGTTTTTATCAGTTCGGAAAACTGGACTGGCTGAAGGAATACCCTGATTCCCCATGGGCACGATACTTAACGTAAATATATACGGCCTTAAGGCATCCATTAACTGCTTCGGAGGTGAAGAAACACGAGATGTCTCCCGCCTGCTCTCGCTTTTTCTGATAAATGAAACCAAGGAGTTTGATACAAAGCTTGATTTTAAAAAGAATGAGACGTCTCAGGAGATCGGGGGGCTTTTGTTCTCACACCTCGCGGAAAAAGGAATATGGGCGATGCACTCAGGCGGGTTTCACTTCCAGGGAGGTCACCTTACCATAGGGCCTTCTGATTCAGGCAAGTCCACATTCAGTTATATGGCAATGAAAAACGGACTTGATCTTCTGAGCGATGACATCACTCTTTTAAGAGAGTCTTCAAACGGCATTGAACTGCTGCCATTGTATTCAACAATTTTTTTAAAACATGGAGCAATAACCCCTGAGAAAAAACGCTATAAGCCTGCTACTTTGAAATTTTTGCTTTTGCCCAAGATTGACAATGCTTCGTTAAATTTCAGAAAAATTAAAAAGAAGAGTTACATACTAAGAAAGCTGGTTCCCCAGTTCCTCTGGTCATATAATAAACTGGAACAAAAAAGGCAGAAGCATTTTATAGAAAAATTATGTGATTATCCTGCATATGAAGTATACTGGGGATCGAAACTGTTCCATGACCACACTCTTTTCAGGGTGATACTTGATGAAATTGTTCAAGGTGAAAGGTAATTCCATGTATCCTCTTTTGCGGGACGGTGATATGATCATCGTAAAAGAGATGGCTCAGAATTCGTTCCGCAGGGGGAATGTTCTGGTTTACCGAGAAAAAAGCGGAGAATATCTCGTCCACAGGTTGGTTAAAAGAGACAAGGATGGTATTCTCTACATTAGAGGTGATGGTTACAACCTGCCCTTTGAGAAGGCGACAGCCGATGTCGTCATTGGGAAGGCCGTCGGCTTCATCCGTAACAGCGAATATAATACCCTGAACCGGACAAAAGAAATATATTCATGGTCTGTTTCATTGTTTAAAGAATACACAAAGCAAATCTTGAGAGGCATATTCCGGCCAGTTGAAAACGCCCGCTAACAGACAAAGAGCGGAGGTATGAACCATGGAAAGACGCGATTTTTTAAAAACCGGTATTTTGACGGTATTTTCCCTGTATGGCTTTTCAAAGACCGTAGCCTGTTGTGCCGGTTATAATCTTTCTATGTCCAATAAAGCACTGGCAGGCCGCTATGTGTTTACCGGGGTTTATTATGGTACCATAGAAGACGGCAGGGTTGCACTGCCTGATATCTTCTCCAGCAGGCTGCTCGGAGAACGTATT
This sequence comes from uncultured Desulfobacteraceae bacterium, assembly GCA_964627015.1. GTDB lineage: Bacteria > Desulfobacterota > DSM-4660 > Desulfatiglandales > Desulfatiglandaceae > CAZVGY01. The sequence goes on along the minus strand of CAZVGY010000055.1, from coordinate 6,402 downwards.
GTTCTTGTTGTTCCTGAAAGAAATAGTTTGGTAATGGTCTTTCCGGAACAAAGTCCTGAATGGAAAGGAATCAGGCAAATGATCCGTGAAGCAAATAAGGGAGATTCGACTATCCTTCTGGAGCACGCGGAAGTCGATTCTAATGGCGCCTTTTATCTATCTGAGAGAGTCAGGAAATATGCCGGAATCAGCAATCCTGCCATTGCTGTTACAGGTCGAGGATACGCAATAGAAATTATCAGTTCAGATCATCAGGTTTAAACATAAAAAAAATCTCGGATCAGGCAAGGATTCCTGAACACCATTCTCCCCTCTGACATACTTTTCTGAAGAGATCTTAGATTTCAGTTTCCGCATAACAAATTTATTCTCTAAGTCGCAAGATGACAAACAGTGAACGAGAAAACAGGCTCTTTAACCATATAGCAAGGCAGGAGCTGAGCCAGGAAAACGCATTATGGCTTTTAAAAAATATTCAAAAAATTGAAAACTGGCATTCTCTGGTAGAGAGGGCATTTCAACAGGGACTTGCCACGTTTCTTTATTTTCATTGCCGAAGCATGAACCTTCTCACCGCCATCCCCGAGGATCAAAGAACTTTTCTTAGCCGTATTTACGCTGAAACATCAATCATAAACAGGCACCTCTTAAGAGAAGTTTCCGAGCTTGGACATAAACTGGGAAATCTCGGTCTAAAGGTTATACTCTTTAAAGGGATAGCACTTCTTGAAACAGTTTATACTGATCCCGGACTGCGGCCCATGGAAGATATTGATTTAATAGTTCGGCAAGAACATCTGGAAGATCTGAAACAAATTTTAAAAGCTATGGGATTTATCCAGGATCGACTGTATCCTGAAACCTTCAGGAAAGGCATACTCTCCATAGACATCCATTTAGACTTCGTATCTTCTCATAGAATAAGGAGCCGCAGGAAAATCGTGGATATTTCAGCGGCAGACTTATGGGACAGCGCAATTCCTGTTAATGGCAGTAATTCTCTATATCGGTTATCTCCAAAAAATAATTTGATTGCGCTTTCTTTTCATTTGCTGAAACACCAGTATGACAGACTTATATGGCTTGTAGATATTGCGGAAATCGTGAAAACCTATAAATCGATGCAGGACTGGCAGGACCTGATTGCATACTCTCAGAAAATTCTTGGTGACAGGATTCTGCTGTACAGCCTAATCCTGACGAAACGGCTCATCAATGCCGATGTACCGGAACAGGTATTGACCCTGCTGGGGAAAAACGACCTGTCGCCGGTTGAAAAATACCTTCTCCGCCTTAAGCTGGTGCACGCACCGATAGGAACACTGGCGAATCTATTACTGATCTCTCAAATGCGGGGAACAGACAAGAAAATAAGGTTTCTTAAAGAAAACTTGTTCCCGCGCCCCGAGGTCATGAACCAGATATTTCCGGATTCATCCCACCACACCAGCGACTTCTTGCGGAGATCCATACTCGTATCTTGCCGCGTCTTTCTCGACATTTTGATGTCAATCAGGTTTGCCCTGAAGGGCAGCCCTCCGATTTTATAAGCCAGTCAGAGGTGACAAATTTCACAAGTACCTTGTACTCTTGAATCAAAAAAACAATAACTTCCAAATGCGATGGACTAGAAAAGAGCCCCTAATATAGAATCGACTATTCAAACTCTCAGCTCCCTGCCCCCAAAAAGAGGCTTTATAGCGAAATGGAGTATCATGGGGTGATGTCAATTCTTTTTCTTTGAAGAAAAAGGCGATAGCAAACGAAAAAGGGGCTAACCTGCGTTGACTCTTACCTTATTTTTTGGCAGGCTAGCTCCATGTCTGTTGAATTGCTTGCAGGATTGACATTACTTTCATTCTGTATCTAGGTTTTTATTGGATAGAGCCGATTGGGACTTGAGGCCGAATCAGCAGCGGCACAATATGTTGTTTTTTTACCCAGGCGTCACACAATCCTATCAGTCCAGGTTTTTTGCTCGGCCTGATCTGAAAAACTAATACTTATCCTTAGGAGGGCTTTAAATGGTTGAGGTCACCGATGTTGTTCAGCTGGAAAAGCAAGAAGGGATAGCCATTATTTCGGTAAACAACCCACCTGTCAACGCCCTGGGCTTTGGCGTTCGAAAAGGAGTGGCTGATGGTATTAACATGTCTCTTGAAGATGAAAGCGTAAAGGGCATTGTGATCGTTTGCAAAGGCCGAACATTTATGGCTGGGGCGGATATCTCAGAATTTGGCAAGCCCGTGCAAAAACCTATTTTAGGTGAGGTTTTAAGAATCATTGATGCTTGTGACAAACCAACCGTTGCAGCCATTCACGGAACTGCATTTGGTGGAGGACTTGAACTTGCCATGTCATGTCATTTTAGAGTGGCTGTTCCCACAGCCAAGTTTGGCCAGCCCGAAGTAAAGTTGGGATTGCTCCCGGGCGCTGGGGGGACGCAAAGGCTGCCAAGAGTAGTGGGGCCAGAAAAAGCACTTGAAATGATTGCGATCGGCAATCCTATCGGAGCTATAGAAGCCTTAAAGGAGGGGCTCATCGATGAAATAGTTGAGGATGATCTCACTGGCGGCGCTGTGGCCTTAATAAAAAAAGTTCTTGCTGAAAACATTCCCTTGGTACCGATCAGCCAAAAGAATGAAAAAGTGGAGGCAGCGCGTGCCACGCCTGAACTATTTGATAACTTCCGAAAATCAATCGCACAAAAAACCAGAGGATTCAATGCGCCTGAAGCATGTGTCAAGGCTGTTGAGGCTGCTGTTAATAAGCCGTTTGAAGAAGGACTAAAGATTGAAAGAAGCCTTTTTGAAAAACTCATGGCTGATCCACAATCTGCTGCACAGCGGTATGCTTTTTTCGCAGAAAGACAAGCAAATAAGCACCCTGATATTACCAAAGACACACCTTTGATTAACATAAAAAAAGCCGCAGTTATAGGTGCTGGAACCATGGGCGGTGGCATTACGATGAATTTTATCAATGCAGGCATCCCAGTAACCTTGATAGAAACCAAACAGGAATTCCTGGATCGTGGACTGGGTGTGGTCAAAAAAAATTATGATATTTCTGCTTCCAGAGGTCGTTTCACTTCTGAAGAAGTTGACCAGAGGATGTCAATGATAACCGGCACGATCAATATTGAAGATTCAGCAGATGCAGATATCGTGATCGAAGCGGTTTTCGAGAATATGGATATTAAAAAGGAAGTATTCTCAAAGCTCGATAAAATCTGTAAGCAAGACGCAATTCTTGCTTCAAACACCTCATATTTGGATATAAATGAACTCGCGGCCCAAACCCAGCGTCCTGAAAATGTTATTGGTCTGCACTTTTTTAGCCCTGCAAATGTGATGCGCCTGCTTGAAATTGTCAGGGGTGAAAAAACATCTAAAAGCGTTCTTGCAACATCCATGGCACTTGCGATAAAACTCAAAAAAGTAGCTGTGGTTGTGGGCGTCTGTTATGGCTTTGTGGGAAATCGTATGTTTTCACAGCGCGGCAGAGAAACTGACAAACTGATACTCGAAGGTGCAATGCCGCCACAGGTAGATAAGGTTCTTTTCGATTTTGGATTTCCAATGGGGCCATTCGCCCTCAGGGATCTTATCGGGCTTGATCTTGGGTGGAGCAAAGAGACATCAACAGGATCGACAGTTCGTGAGCTACTGTGCGAAAAAGATCGTTGGGGGCAAAAGAAAGGTGCTGGATACTATAAATACGAAAAAGGAAGCCGTGCACCGATCTGGGATCCTGAAGTAGAAAAACTTATTATTGAATTTTCAGCGAACCATAATATTGAACGCCGAGAAATTAGCGATCAGGAAATCATTGAAAGAAGTATTTATCCAATCGTCAATGAGGGCGCAAAAATATTGGAAGAAGGAATTGCAGTCAGGGCAAGTGATATTGATGTGATATGGCTCAATGGATATGGCTGGCCATTATATCTTGGCGGACCCATGCACTGGGCCGATCAAGTGGGTCTTGAAAAGATTTTGAGCACCCTTAAGAAATTTCAAGAACAGTATGGAAATGATTGGAACCCTGCACCATTGTTAGAAAGACTGGTTGCTGAAGGCAAAGGATTTAAAGACTTATAAAAAACCATAGCCGAATCATAACACACTATGGTCCGGGCACCTTCCAGCAAATTCCAGGGGCGATCCGTGGAAAAATCTGAAAATAATGTTGATGCATTGGCTAGTACAAGAATGCGGAACTAGGGGCAGTCCTGTGGATGAAATTTCATGATTGGAAGGGAAAGCAGGGCTATCAGATCCATCGATTTAAAAAAACTAGTGTGGTACGGTCCCAAAAGCAAGGGGTTGGACATAAAGGCCAACCCCTTAAATTTCCTGGAGGCGGCAACCGGGTTCGAACTGGTGAATAACGGTTTTGCAGAGTGTCTGTATTTAACAAGACCAAACACTTATATATAATAAGAAGCAGGAACATCAATAGTTAAGAGGTCAGGATTTGTTTCTTGATCTCTTTTTTTATATGGTATTTTTTGATGTTATGGTAGCAACGAAATAAGAATATTTTTTTTAAAATAAAAACACCGCAAACCTTTTAAGGTTAATTCTGCAAGATAGTAGCCTGTCGTTGTTTAATGATTTGTTCGAGTCAAACTTATTAGGATGCCTCTTTAAGTCTTTCAGCAAGCCAGATTTTAATTAAGGATTGTCGTGGTACTCCCAGTCGTTTAGCTTCCTTATCAAGATCATGGATCATCCAAACTGGAAAATCCACATTAACTCTCTTCTGTTCAAGACCGGGTCTCCTTATCTTTGATGTATCTAGAAATTCGGTAATATTCCCACCGGAATCAAATTTTTTGTCTAGATCTTTAGCTTTCATAAATTTCAACCTCTTCTTGCCTTGATCGTCGTACTGAAATGATTCTTACTTTTTCATCACGGTAAGTGAAGATCGCCGACCAGCATTTATCAGAAATCATGCCGATTAAGAGATATCTCTCTTCATCAATTGTCTTTGCAGGGATTTCGACACGACCTGGGTCTTCCCATAAAGCTTGCTCTTCATCGAAATTTATTCCATGTTTTTTTTATTATTTTGGCTTTTTCGTTTATCGAATTCAAATTCTGTCATGGTATGCATAATATACCTTAATTATACCTGGTATCAATTTTAATTTTTTGATCATACTCGAACGCCGCTTTTCAGCGGGCGCGGTTTTTTTGCGATCCGCTGAAAGAGCAAGGTTATGAGGGGCCTCTTATCGTGTAAACTATTGATATTATTTGAAATATTTGCATCATCAAACCGCATTGACTTTCTTAAGATAAACGTTTATTATTTAAGTAATTAAAATAACAAGGATATTTTTAAAATGACCAACTATACTGCCAAATATACAAAAATCGATTCCGGGTACATGGGGCAATTGGTGGAGTGGCCCGAGGTCGTCACTGAAGGCAAGGACCTTGAAGAATGTCGGGCCATGCTTCGGGATGCTCTCAATGAAATGGTGCTCGCCTACCGCCAAACCAGCAAGGAAATTCCGATCGGAAACGCACTCATTGAGCAATTGCCCATTGAGGTTCAGCATGTCGGTCAAACGACGTGATCTCGTCCGGTACCTGGAGCAGCATGGTTTCTATCTCCTTAGGGAAGCTGCGAACACGCCATTTACACAAACGGAACTAAGATCATTCCTGTAAAGCGCCACAGGCAACTCGATCGAATCACCGCCAACGAACTCTGCAAGCAGGCCGGGGTAAAGCCCAAGTTCTAATCAACCCTCCTCTATTAAACCTCTGCTATCGTTTAGCCTCATAACGCATTGCTCACCGGAGAAGGCCGCTTTTTGGCCCGAATCCGGTGGAGCAAAAGGTTATATGCTAATTTTGTAAATTATAGCCATGGGTAGCACTTATCTCTAAATTTGACCCAATCAGCAACACCATGCTTCTTTATTTTTTTCAAGTTGCTGATAATGCTACCCCCATGAAATGGTATTAAGAAATTTAATTTCTCGCAACCTTCGAAATCATTACATTCCCAACAGCCGTTCAGGTTCTTTTCTTTAACGCACTTTATGACTTTGCATGATCCTCCACAACCGTCACCACCTGCCCCACATGGTGTGACACAGTTGATTCCGGAAATAGCCTTTAAGGAGCCGATCAACAAATCAAAGTTTTCGAATTCCTTGGTATGAGTTCGTTTAACATTCGCATACTCTCTGAAATGATGATTGTCGATCTCATTTAGCAATTCGAAAGCTAAATCCGAAGCTTTGCATTTGTATCTAATACAATCCCCACAATAAAGGCCGCAATATCCTATAAGTTCTTTTTCTTTCATCGATCTTTCCATATAACGGCGAACTAACAGGCAGGCGGGGCACATAGCCATAAAACCTTTGAAACATAA